>CBFGTF010000049.1:0-17510 GCA_965651655.1 uncultured Devosia sp. | reverse complement strand
CCAGGGCGCCATGGGCATGGTCTATGGCCGCAACATCTACCAGCACGCCAATCCCGGCGCCGTGGTGCGCGGCCTGATGGCCCTGGTCCACGATGGCGCCAGCGGTGCCGATGCCTGGTCAATCTACGAACGAGGATAGGGTCATGCCCGACTATCTGCTGGGCCTGGACGCAGGCAATACTGTCATCAAGGCCGCCCTGTTCGATGCCGCCGACGGTCGCGAACTGGCCGTTGTCGCGCAGGATGGGCATGCGAGCCTCCCCGCCCCCGGCCATGTCGAGCGGGATCTGGGCGAACTCTGGTCCAATGCCGTCAATGTCATTTCTGCCTGCATCACCAGGGCCGGCATCGACCCGGCACATATCCGCGCCATCGGTTGCGCCGGCCACGGCAATGGGCTCTACGCCCTCGATCGCGCAGGCAAGCCGCTGATCGGCATCCAGTCGCTCGATACCCGCGCCGTGGACCTGGTCGGCGAATGGGCGGCACAAGACCTGGGCAGCCGCACCTATCCAATCTGCCGGCAAGGCCCCTGGTCGGCCCAGACCCCGACATTGCTGGCCTGGGTCAAGCGCCACCGGCCCGAACTCTACAGCCAGATCGGCACGGTGCTGCTGTGCAAGGATTTCGTCGTCGGGCAATTGACCGGCGCGCGGGTCAGCGAAACCACCGACATGTCCGGCTGCGGCCTGATCTCGGTGCCGGGCCGGAGCTACGACGCCGACCTGATGGACCTCTACGGCCTGGCCGATGCCATGCCCATGCTGCCCGACCTGCTTGAAAGCGCCGACATTGCAGGGCAGGTGACGCCCGACGTCGCGGCAGCGACGGGCTTGAAGGCCGGCACGCCGGTGATCGCCGGCCTGTTCGACGTGGTGGCGAGCGCCCTCGGCTCGGGCGTGGCGGAAACCGGCCAGGCCTCGATCATCGCCGGGAGCTGGGGCATCAACCAGGTGGTGCTGGACAATCCCATCGACCAGCCGCCGGTCTTCATGCAGTCGAGCTTTGACAGGACCCGCTGGCTCGCCATTGAATCGAGCGCGACCTCGGCGGCGAACCTGGAATGGCTGGTGCATCAATTCATGGACGAGGTGCAGGGCGACAGGTTTGCGCTGGCCAGCGACCTCGTTGCCTCCGTCCAGGCTTCGGCGGATATTCCGATCTATCACCCCTTCCTCTACGGCGCCCAGCAGGATGGCCGCGCGCGCGCCGGATTTTACGGCATTGGCGGCTGGCATGGCCGGGCCCATATGCTGCGCGCCCTGTTCGAGGGCGTGGTGTTCGAACATGCACGCCATATTGATGTGCTGCGGCGGGCTGGGGCGCGGATTTCCTCGGCGACGCTTTCGGGCGGCGGATCGCGCAGTTCGATCTGGCCGCAAATCTTTGCCGATGTGCTCGATGTGCCCGTGACCGTGTCGCGCAGTCGCGAAACCGGGGCATTGGGTGCGGCCATTGCGGCAGGCACCGGCGTCGGGCTCTTCGCCGACTATGCCGCGGGCACCGCTGCCATGACCGCCCCGGCGCGCCACTACGCGCCGCAGCCACACAACGCACCGCACTATGCGGCGCGCCGGCAAACCTATACCCAATTGGTCCATGCCATGACGCCGATATGGGCAAAGATGGGTCATTCATGACGTCTGATCTGGGCCAATATGACTACATCATCGTCGGCGCCGGTTCCGCGGGTTGCGTGCTGGCCAACCGGCTGAGCGCCGATCCCGGGATCTCGGTCCTGCTGCTCGAAGCGGGCGGCAGCGACCGCTATCACTGGGTCGATATTCCCATCGGCTATCTCTACTGCATGGGCAATCCACGCACCGACTGGATGATGAAGACCGAGCCCGAGGCGGGCCTCAATGGACGGGTCCTGCCCTATCCCCGCGGCAAGGTCCTGGGCGGATGTTCGTCGATCAACGGCATGATCTATATGCGCGGCCAGGCCGCGGATTACGATGGCTGGCGCCAGCAGGGCAATGAGGGCTGGGGCTGGGATGACGTGCTCCCCTGGTTCCTCAAGTCCGAGGATCACCACGCCGGCGCGTCCGAAGGGCATGGCGCCGGCGGCGAGTGGCGGGTGGAAAAGCAGCGCCTCTCCTGGCCCATCCTCGATGCCTTCCAGGCGGCGGCCGAGGAAATGGGCATTCCGCGCGTCGCCGATTTCAATGGCGGAGACAATCTCGGGTCGGGCTATTTCGAGGTCAACCAGCGCGGCGGCGTCCGCTGGAACACCTCGAAGGCCTTCCTGCGCCCGGCCATGCGACGGCCCAATCTCCGCGTCCTGACCGGAGCAGAGGCCGAAAGCCTCATCCTCGAGGGTAAGCTGGTGACCGGTGTCGCTATCCGGCACGGCGGCCAGCGCGTCACGGCCCGGGCGGGCCGCGAAGTGATCCTCTCGGCCGGTGCCGTCAACTCCCCCAAGCTGCTTGAACTCTCCGGCATCGGGCGAGCCGATATCCTCAATGACCTCGGCATCGATGTCCGCCACCAACTCGATGGCGTGGGCGAAAACCTGCAGGATCACCTGCAGATCCGCACCGTTTTCAAGGTGCGCAACACCCGCACCCTCAACTCCCGCTACCACAATCTATTCACACGCGCCGGCATGGGGCTCGAATATGCGCTGCGGCGCAGTGGCCCGCTCTCCATGGCGCCCAGCCAGTTGGGCATCTTCGCCAAATCCGACCCGCGCATGCAGACGCCCGATCTCGAATATCACGTCCAGCCGCTCTCCACAGACCGCCTGGGCGAGCCGCTGCACCGGTTCGACGCCGTGACGGTCTCGGTCTGCAATCTGCGGCCCGAAAGCCGGGGCAGCATCCATATGGCCTCCCCCGATTCCAGTGCCGCGCCCAGGATCAGGCCCAACTACCTTTCGACCGAAGCCGACCGGCATGTTGCGGCCAATTCCATCCGTCATGCCCGCGGCCTGATGGGCACCAGGGCCATCGCCCGCTACGAACCCGAGGAGGTTCTGCCCGGTCCCCAATTCGCCACCGACACAGAACTGGCGGCCAAGGCCGGCGACATCGCCACCACCATTTTCCACCCCGTGGGCACCTGCAAGATGGGGGCCGATTCCATGTCCGTGGTGGATTCCCGATTGCGGGTTCATGGCCTGGGCGGACTGCGCATCGTCGATGCCTCGATCATGCCGACCATCGTCTCGGGCAATACCAATTCTCCGGTGATCATGATTGCCGAACGGGCCGCCGACTTCATTCGCCAGCAGCGCTAGACCTCCATCCCGCGCACCGTGGAATTGCCTGGGCTTTCCCGCGGCGTCCGCAGAGGGTAAGGCAGGAAGACCATCCAGGGAGGAACCCGATGCTGACCCTTGCCGCCCCGACGCTGAGACACTTCTGCACCCTGGAAGTGGAGGTTTCGCCGCCGCGCCTGTTCGGAACCGGCCGCTTTGCCGAACGGCGGATGATCCCCATCCTGGGCGGGCGCGTCACTGGCCCGGAAATCGAGGGCACGATCCTGCCCGGTGGCGCCGATTGGCAGGATGTCGGCACCGATGGCCTTGCCGAACTCACGGCGCACTACGCCTTTGAAACCGGCGATGGCGCTCTGGTGGAAATCCACAATAGCGGCTTTCGCCACGCACCGCCCGAAGTTCTGAAGCGCATGGCGGCGGGGGAAAAGGTGGACCCATCGCTCTACTACATGCGGACCACCGCAACCCTGCAGACCAGCGATGCCCGCTATGCCCATATCAACAGGCTGATGTTTGTCGGCACCGGCGCCCGCAATGCCAGCGGCGTGCAGATCGATCTCTATGCCGTGGGCTAATGCCAGGCATCTGGCAAAAGCGCCGCAATTGCGGCTGATCGGTTGAGTAACCGCGGTTACTCCTTTACTGGTTCCGTGAATGAACCAATTCTCTGGAAGCGAGAGTTCTGCGTGTCTCATCCTCATGTCCTGATTGCCGGTGGCGGCATTGGTGGCCTCGCCATGGCCCTGACGCTGCACCAGATCGGCGTGCCCTTCACCGTTTTCGAGGGCGTTCGGGAACTCGCCCCGCTCGGCGTTGGCATCAATCTGCAGCCCAATGCCGTCCGCGAGCTCTATGACCTGGGCATCGGCGCCGACGCGCTCGACAAGGTCGGCATTCCGGCCAGGGAATGGGCGCTGGTCGGGCTGAAGGGGAATGACATCTATTCCGAGCCGCGCGGCATTGGCGCGGGCTACCACTGGCCCCAATATGCCGTTCATCGCGGCCTGCTGCATATGATGCTCCATGACTATGTCGTCGAGCGGGCCGGTGCACATTCGGTCATGCTCGGCCACAAGGTGGTCGGCTACAGCAATGACAGCGATGGCGGCGTCACCGTCTCGCTCGAGCGCGCCGACGGCTCCCGCACCAGTATGCGGGGCAGCATGCTCATCGGCGCCGATGGCATCCATTCCAATGTGCGCCAGCAGATGCATCCCGATCAGCCGCCGATCAATTGGGGCGGCGCCGTCATGTGGCGCGGGACCACGCTGGGCAAGCCCATCCGCACCGGCTCCTCCTTCATCGGCCTTGGGACCCATCGCCACCGCGTCGTCGTCTATCCGATCTCCCATCCCGATCCGGTAACGGGCCTTGCCGCCATCAACTGGATTGCCGAACTCACCCTCGACAATTCCAGCGGCTGGCAGAACAGCGGCTGGTTCCGCAAGGTGCCGATTGCCGAGTTCATCCACCATTTCGAGGGCTGGACCTATGACTGGCTGGACGTTCCCGATCTCATCGCTAATTCAGACGTGGCCTATGAAAACCCGATGATCGATCGCGATCCCGTCGACACCTGGCATGACGGCAGCGTGGTGCTTATCGGCGACGCCGCTCACGCCATGTATCCAACGGGCTCGAACGGGGCCAGCCAGGCCATTATCGATGCCCGGGTCCTGGGCGCGAGCATGATCCGCCACGGCGTTACCCGCGCCGCCATTGCCGCCTATGACGACAAGCTGCGCGAGCCGATTTCGCAACTGATCCTGCGCAATCGCGGCGCCGGGCCCTTCGGGTTGCTGAACCTGGTGGACGAGCGCTGCGGCGGCGAATTCGACGATATCGACGATGTTGTTCCCGCCCAGGAACGGGCCGACTTCATGGCCCGGTACAAGGCGGCCGCCGGCTTTGCCATCGACCAGCTCAATGCCGCCCCGCCCACCATTGCCCCCGGTGAAAAGGTACGCCAGCCGGCCGAGGTCTAGCCGGGCCTTGTTTTCGCCCTCGATCGCCACCGAGACGGTTCTCGATCGATTATCCCGGGTGACATGGGTCTTGTAGCTAGGCATCACCGACGCAGTAGGAATGATCACCCATGCTCGATCAGGCGACAGGGCAATGAGCGCCCACTCAGGCGGGTTGGCGCAGGACGTCGCGCAATAGGGACACAAAGCGATTGCCGGCGCGGTCGAGGTCGCCGGAATTGTCGATCCGGACGGTGCTGGGCGGCAGGCGGAAGCCATTGCTCCGCTCCATGCGCCGCGCAATTTCGTCCCCGCCTTCGCGCCCGCGTCCGGCCAGACGCCGGGCGATGACCTCGGGCTGGGCCGTCACTTCCACCACCAGCGCATTTGGATAGCGCGCGAGCAGCCTGGGCAGCACAGCGCGAGAGAGATTGGCGACGACGACGCGGCCGGCAGCGAGATCGTCGTCCAACGAAATGGGCAGGCCATAGCAGAGGCCATGCGCTTGCCAGCTCAGGGCAAAGTCTCCGGCCTGTTCGGCGGCGGCGAAGGCTTCAGGTGTCATGCTCTCGTGATCCTCGCTGTCGCCATCGGCAGCACGGGTCACCACCCGGCGCACCACCGAGACCTGGCCAGCCAGATGATCGCGGGCGAAATTGATCAGGCTGTCCTTGCCGGCGCCGCTGGCTCCGACCACCGCCACGAAAACCCCGCTCATAGCACCCGCCTGCCCTGGCGCCAGACGATGCGGGCATTGGTGAGGACAGTCTGATCAAGTCCGATGGCAGTCATGTCGCGATCTCCTTGGCCTCTCACCTACCCACGCACTGTGACAGGCAAACGACAAAGACCCACACATTCGAATGTGTCGACGCAGGACTGTCGCAGCAAAGCGCTACCGTCATTTGAGTGTCACCTCGGCTCGCTAGAACCCATCTCATTCGAATGAGTTGAAGATATGCGAAGCCAAGGACATTCCTGGGAAGAAACCCGGGACCGGATCAGCGAAGAAATTACCACCGGGCGACTGGCGGCCGATACGCGGCTGCCGTCGGAGCCGGAGCTTTGCGTGCTCTATGGCGTGCGCCGCCATTCTCTGCGCAAGGCCCTGGCGGCACTGGTCAGTGAAGGCAAGCTGCGCGTCGAACATGGCCGCGGCACCTTTGTGGAACGCGCGCCGCTTTTAAACTACGTGATCGGCACACGCACGCGCTGGCACGAAAACCTGATGAGCCAGGGCCTCACCGCCTCTGGCGAGACACTGGCTGAAATGAAGCTGCCGGCCAGCAACCGCGTTGCCGCGGCTCTCGGGATTGACAGGGACGCGCCGGTGTTCGCCCGCTCCTGGCGCGGCTTTGCCAATGACCTGCCGATCTCCATCGGCTGGACCTATCACGATGCCGGGCGGTTTCCGGACCTGCAGGAACGCCGTCGTGGCGAAGACTCCATCACCCAGGTCTACCGCTCCTACGGCATCCTCGATTATCGCCGGCAGCGCACCACCGTCTTCACCCGCCTCGCCTCGGAACACGAGGCCAGCATGCTCATGCTGCGGCCCGGACAATCGGTGCTGGTGGTGCAGAAAATCGACGCGAATCTCGATGGCAACCCCCTCGGCTTTTCCGAGGCCGTGTGGGCCGGCGACCGCGTGCAATTCACCTTTGAAACCGACCAGCCAACACTCATGACCGAGAGGCACAGCAATGTTCAATGAAACTCCCTCGGGCGGCCCCGAGCATGGCGAGATGCTCGACATCCTCGCCCGCGCCCGCCCCGACCGCCTCAAGCAGCATGCGGAACTCCTGCTCAGCGCGCTGGGCGAGATCACCGTTGTGGCCAATCGCACCGGTCTTGTGATGGTGCCAATGCGCGACACCGTCCAGAATGTGGACTTCCATCTTGGCGAAGTGCTGGTGAGCGAAGCCCACATCACCGACCCGGCCGGCCACATCGGTTATGGCATGGTGACCGGGCGCGACCTCGAGCGCGCCATGGCCATGGCAGTGATCGACTTGCACGTCGCAGCCCATGGCCGCGATGCCGCCACGGCCAGCTTCCTCGCCGAAGAACGGACGCACATGACCCAGGCCGATGCCGAGCGCATGCGGCAGGTCGAAGCCACCCGCGTCGAAATGGAGACTTTCTGATGCTGACCGTCGCTCCTCCCGACGCCGTAGAACTGCGCGCCAATGCCACGTTCGAAGCGCTGATGTGGGCGCTCTCGCGCCCCGGCGATATGCGCACCCTGCCCGAGGCAGGTCTTGGCGCGATTGCCGAGACGCTGATTGACCTTGAATGCAGTGCCTTTGCCGATACGCCCGCCATGCGCGAGCGCATCGTGGCCAGCGGCGCCGAGCTGGCCGACCGGATCGGCAGCGCCGACCACGTCTTCCTCTCGACCCTCGATGGCGCCGAGATTGCCGGGATCAATTGCGGCACCGCGCTCTATCCCGATGACGGCGCCACGCTGATCGTGGCCGTGGCCCATTCCGGCCAGCGCGTGCGGCTCACCGGCCCAGGCATAAAGGACACAACCGAGATTGCGCTCGCTGTCTCACCCGGCTTCTGGGCCATGCGGGAAATGCTCTGCACCTATCCCGAGGGCTTCGACATCTTCTTTGTCGATGGCGATCGCGTCATCGGCGTTCCGCGCTCGAGCAAGGTGGAGGTATTGTAATGGCCTATGTTGCAACCCGCGGTGGCGAAAAGGCCATCGAACAGGCTGAGCGGCTGTTCCGCCAGGACCTGGGCACGATCGACGCCGCCCGCGTCCAGACCATTCGCGCGACCATGCCCTATCTGATCGACCGGGTGATGGGCGAAGCCTCGCTCCATGACGAAGAACTGGCGGCTCTCGCACTGGCCCAGACCGGCGGCGAGCTTTCCGAAGCGGTGCTGGTGCTGCGCGCCTGGCGCACGACCCAGCCGCGCCTCGCCATTGCCCGGCCGGTGCAGCAGCACGAAATCCTCACCCAGCGTCGCATCTCGGCCGCCTTCAAGGATATTCCGGGCGGCCAGATCCTGGGGCCGACGCTGGACTATTCCCATCGCGTGCTGGCGACCGACGTGCTCGAAGGCAAGCCCTTCGCGCCGCCTGCGGTGGACAAGGCTGCGCGGCCCGCTCCGGCCAGGCAGCCGTCGCTGGCCGACTGGCAGCGCCAGCAGGGCCTGGTGGCTCCGGCCAAGGCATCCGAGGTGTCACCGGAGGACATTCCCGACCTGACCCGCGAACCGCTGCTGTTCCCGGCCTCGCGCGCCCATCGCCTGCAAAGCCTTGCCCGTGCCGAAACCGGCGGCGTGCTGGCGCTCGGCTACGCCGCCATGCGCGGTTATGGCAATGCCCATCCGACGGTCAACGAGCTGCGCATTGGCGAAGCCAATGTCGTCGTGCGCCATCCCAATGGCACCGAGTTTTCGGCCGGGCGCGTGCGCGTCAGCCAGGCCGAGGTGACGTCCAAGGAAAAGGGCGGCTATCTCGAACTCGGCTTTGCCGCGACCTTCGGCTGGAATGAGGTCAAGGTGATTGCCGCGGCCACGCTCGACCTCAATTCGGACGAAGCCCCCGTTGGCTCGGCCGTGCACGAGGAATTCTACCTCTACCACACCGAAAGCGTCGAAGCCTCGGGCTTCTGCATTCACTTCAAGCTGCCCCACTACGTCACCTTCCAGTCCATCCTGGACGCCATGCGGGACGCCAAGGCGAAAAAGGCCGCGGCCGAAGCCAAGGGCGAGACCTATGTCGCCGAACCCGAAGAGGAACCCGTCCTATGAGCCTTGCAACCCTGACCAAGGACTGGGCTGCGACCAGCTACGGTTTCCTCGATGCCTCGGCCAAGCGCGAATTGCGCCGCAAGATGCTCAAGGCCATCGCCGTCCCCGGCTGCCAGATGCCCTATGCCAGCCGCGAAGTGCCGATGGCCCGAGGCTGGGGCACCGGCGGATTGCAGGCGACGCTGACGCTGGTCAACCCGAGCTCGGTTGTCAAAGTCATCGACCAGGGCGCCGATGACGGCGTCAACGCTGCCTCGATCCGGCGTTTCATTTCCCGTGTATCGGGTGCCTCCGAGACCTGGGACACGCTGACTGCCACCATCATCCAGTCCCGCCACCGCGTGCCCGAGGAGATCATGCGCGAGGATCAGGTCCTGGTGCTGCAGGTGCCCAATCCCGAACCCTTGCGTGGGGTCGAGCCCAATATCTCCATCGCCCGGCAGATGCATGCCGATGCCGATTACGGCAAACTCTGGCTGACGCTCTACGAGCAGATCGTACGCAAGGGCCGGATCATGCAGGGGGCCTCCTATCCTTCCATGGTCAATGGCCGCCACGTCATGACCCCCTCGCCCATTCCGCGCTGGGACGTGCCCAAGCTCAACATGGCCAGGCACCTGACCATCCTTTCGGCCGGCCGGGAAAAGCGGCTCTACGCCGTGCCGCCCTATACCCGCGTCGAGCCGCTGGTCTTCTCCGACCGGCCATATCTGGTCGAGGACCACGCCGATCTCACCTGCCGCCGCTCGGGCGTCAAAGGCTTCTTCATGAACGAACTGCCGCAGGACGGCGGCGGTTCGGTCTTTGAAGTCTCCGACAGCAATCTGGGCATCAAGGCCATCAACAAGAGCGATGGGACGCCGAGCGAGTTCGGCGAAACCTGGTATCGCAACGGGGAGTTTTCAGCATGAGCCTCGATCTGGGCCTTCCGGCGCTGGAGCGCGCCGCACCCCGCCTGATGCGGGCCGAACCGCTGCTGACCATGCGCGGCATCTCCAAGAGCTTCGGCACTGTCCGCGCCCTGCGCAATGTCGACGCCAAGGTCTATCCCGGCGAAGTCATGGGCATTGTAGGCGAAAGCGGCTCGGGCAAGTCCACGCTGTTGCGGATGATGAATCTCGAGGACACGCCCGATAGCGGCGACTATACCCTGCGCCTGCCAGGCCGCGAGAACGAGAACCTGTTCGATCTCGCCCGCTATGAGCGCCGCATGCTGTGCGCCCGCCATATCGGCATCGTGTACCAGAACCCGCATCTGGGCCTGTTGATGAAGCATTCATCCAGCGGCAATGTCGCCGAGCGCCTGCTCATCGCTGGCGAGCGCAGCTTCGACGTTTTGCGTGACAAGGCGCGCGAGGCGCTCGACGCTTCCGAATTCCCACTGGACCGCATGGACGCGCGCCCTATCGAGCTTTCAGGCGGCATGCAGCAGCGTGTGCAACTGGCCAAGGCCATCGCGCTCGAACCGGCTCTGCTGTTGCTCGATGAACCGACCACCGGCCTCGACGTCTCGGTGCAGGCCCTGGTGCTCGATACGCTCAAGCGCCTCCAGCGCGATCGCAAGATCACCATGGTTCTGGTCAGCCACGACCTCGGCGTTATCCGCACCATGGCCGACCGGGTCATGGTCATGCGCCATGGCGAGGTGGTGGAACAGGGCCTGGCCGACCAGGTCTTCCAGGACCCGCAGCACAGCTATACCCAGCAACTCGTCCACGCCAAGCTCTAGGGAAATGTCATGACCGCACCTTCGTTCATCTTGCGGGTCCAGGACCTGACCAAGACCTTCCGCATGTACCATCTCGACAGCATGCTGCATGCCTTTGAAGGCGTCAGCTTCGACCTGCATGAAGGCGAATTCCTGCTTCTGCGGGGCCATAACGGCGCCGGAAAGTCGACGCTGCTGCGTACCATCTGGCGCAGCTACCTGCCGGTTCGCGGCCATGTCTACTATCGCTCCAGCCATGGCGAGATCGACCTCGCCAACGCCGCCGATGTCGACATTGCCCTCCTCCGCCGCGAGGAAATCGGCTTCGTTACCCAGTTCCTCAACGCCCGCCCGCGCGTTGCCGCCCAGGACATCGTCGCCGAACCGCTGCGCCTGGCAGGCATGTCCCAGGCCGAGGCGCTCGATCACGCCCGCCACTGGCTCGACCAGTTCGGCGTGCGTCCCGAACTCTGGCGCGCCTACCCTTCCACCTTTTCGGGTGGCGAGCAGCAGAAGGTGAACCTGGCGCGTGCGCTGATCCTGCCTCAGAAGCTGCTGCTGCTCGACGAGCCCACGGCCTCGCTCGATGCCGGCGCACGTGCCGCCCTGATCCGCCGTCTCGCCGATCTCAAAAGTCAGGGCGTGGCCATTATCGGGGTCTTCCATCACCCCGGCGACGTGGCCACACTGATCGACCGCGAAATCAATCTCAGCACCCGCGTCATCGCTGATGACGACGTCAGGGAGGATGAAAATGTGGCTCTCTGATTTCCGCATCGTGCTCGCCGACCGCGTCATCGAGCGCGGCGCCCTCAGGATCGAAGACGGGCTGATCGCCGAGATCCAGGAAACGCCGGTGGCCCATGCCGATATCGAGGGTCATGGCCTCCTGCTCCTGCCCGGCATGATCGACATGCATGGCGACATGATCGAGCGCGAGATCGAGCCGCGCCCCGGTGTGCGCATGCCCATGGAAATGGGTCTGCGCGATCTCGACATGAGGCTGGCAACGGCCGGCATCACCACGGCCTATGCCTCATTGAGCTTCGCGCCCGGCTCGACCTATGGCCACATGCGCAGCTACGACTTCACCAGCGCCCTGATCCGCGCGGTGGTCGAGGCGCGGCCGCGCCTCCTCATCGACCATCGCGTCCATGCGCGCTTCGAAGTGACGTTTCCGGCCGCCCTTTCCGTGGTCAAGGAACTGGTGGGCGAAGGCTCTGTGGATCTTGTCTCGCTTTGCGATCACACGCCCGGCCAGGGCCAGTACCGCGACCTGGACCTGCAGGCCGCCAATATTTCCAGGAACAAGGGTATTTCGCTCGAAGCCGCGCACGAAAACCTGCAGCAGCGCATCCGTGACCGCAAGGAAACCGCCGGCGACCTGACAGCGACGCTCCGCGCCATCACCCAATATTGTGCCCTGCACGGCGTGCCCGTCGCCAGCCATGACGATGACACGATCGAAAAGGTCACGCTGATGGACCAGCTCGGCGCCAATATTTCCGAGTTTCCGGTGACGCTGGAGGCCGCCCAGGAAGCGCATCGCCGCGGCATGCTCAACGCCATGGGCGCCCCCAATGCCCTGCGCGGCCAATCCTACTCGGGCAATCTCTCGGCGCGCGACGCCCATGACGCAGGCGTGCTCGACATGCTTGCCGCCGACTACCATCCCTCTGCCATGCTGCCGGCCGTGCTGGTGCTGGGCCAGACGGATCCCGATGGCCTGCCGGGTGCGGCCCGCCTCACCTCGCTTAATCCGGCCCGGGCATTGGGGCTGGAAGACCGGGGGGAAATCCGGGTCGGCCTTCGTGCCGATCTTCTGGTCGCATCGGAAACCGGGGTGGGCCAGGTGCATGCCACCCTTTCGCGCGGCCGTCTCGTCCATGCCGATGGCACACTGGACGTCTCGGTCGCCGGCCGTCACGAGCATGTCATTCGAATGAGTTAGCGCTGTCATGTGCGGTCGCTAGAACCGGGACATGGGCTGGTCCAGTCCAGGGAACGATCAACCGGTGGAGGACAAGCGGTGCTGGAGCTTCGCAATATCACCAAGGCCTTCGGCGAAACCATTGCCGTCAACAATGTGTCGTTGAGCTTCAAACCCGGCCAGATGGTTGGCATTATCGGACGATCAGGGGCAGGCAAGTCGACCCTGCTGCGCCTGATCAACCGCCTGGCCACCTCGGGCAGGGGCGACATTGTCTTCGAGGGCGCCAATATCACGACGCTCTCCGGCAAGGACCTGCGCGCATGGCGTGCCCGCTGCGCCATGATCTTTCAGCAGTTCAACCTGGTAAACCGGCTGGACGTGCTGACCAATGTCCTGATCGGCCGCATCGGTTATCTCGGCACGATGCCGGTAATGTTCAAGCACTTCTCCGCCGCCGACCGAGCCGCCGCCGCGCTGGCCCTCGACCGGCTGGACCTGCTGCCACAGGCGCTGCAACGGGCGGACACGCTGTCCGGCGGCCAGCAGCAGCGCGTCGCCATCGCCCGGGCATTGATCCAGAATCCCCGGCTGATCCTGGCCGATGAGCCCATCGCATCGCTTGACCCGCGCAATGCGCGGCTGGTCATGGAAGCGCTACGCAATATCAACCAGCAGGACAAGATGACCATCATCTGCAACCTGCATACGCTGGACGCGGCGCGCGCCTATTGCGATCGCATCATCGGCATGGCGCAGGGCCATGTCGTCTTCGACGGCCCGCCTGCCCACCTCACATCCCGCGTGATCCAGGAGATCTATGGCGGGGATGCCGAAAGCGCTGTGGACGAGAGCCTGACCTCGACCATGGGCGCAGTCTACGCGCCGGCAAAGCCCGTCGTGCAACCCGAAATGGCCGGCGCGATCTAGCGTCGACCGAAACCAGCCCAACACCGGAGCCATCATCATGTTTACCTTCGTGCGCCGCAGCCTTGCGGCCGTACTGATCTCGGCCGCCCTCGTTTCCGTCGCCGCCGCCCAGGATTGGCGCGAGCAATATCCCGAACTCACCATCGGGATTTCATCGGGCGAAAACGAAACCGACGCCATCGCCCGCACCGAGCCCTATGCCGCTTACCTGAGCGCCGAGCTCGGCGTGCCGGTCAATATTGTGCGCGGCACCGACTACGCGGCTGTCATCGAGGCCATGCGCTCGGGCCATGTCCACTTCGCCTCCGTCGGCCCGGCAGCCTATGCCCTGGCCCGCAAGGTCATGGGCGAAGACATTGCTCCGGTCGCCGTCACGCTCGATAACGAAGGCAATCTGGGCTACCACTCGGTGATCGCCGTGCGCGCCGACAGCCACTACCAGAACCTCGAGGACATCAAGGGCAAGTCCTTTGCCTTTGCCGATCCCAATTCGACCTCGGGCTATGCCGTTCCGTCCTATTATCTTGCGACCGAGCTCAAGACCAATGCCGACGAATATTTCAGCGAAGTCGCCTTCTCGGGTGGCCATGAGCAGAGCGTCATGGCGCTGGTCAACGGCACGTTCGAGGCCGTCGCCACCCATTGGCGCAATGAGGAAGCGGGCAATATCCAGAACATGGAAAAGAAGGGCCTGATCCCCGCCGGATCGACCCGCATCATCTGGACCTCGCCGGTCATCCCGAACACCCCGGTCATGATGCTGACCACCCTGCCGCAGGAGTTGCAGGACGCCTTCAAGACAGCGCTGCTCGCCTTCCCTGAAAAGGATCCGGAAGGCTTCGCCACCTACACCAATGGCACCTCGAGCGGCTATGTCGAGGCCAGGCACGAAGACTATCTCGACGTGGTCGCCATCACCGAGTTCAACGCAGAGGAACGTCGTCGCACCGGCGGCAACTGATCGGGCCAGTGCCCTCCGGCGCGCGGCATGCGCGCGCCGGCACCCATCCCCGCGACAAGGACAGTCCGATATGACCACAATGGGACATTCTGAGGGTAGCTTTGCTGCCGGCCGGCCGCAGCGGCTGGTCGATTTCGAGCAGCGATTTGCCGCGGAACGCCGCCACAAGCGATTGTGGACATTCGTTCACCTGGTGCTTTTCACCGTGGCCCTGGCCGGCTCGATCGCCGTCAGCGATTTCAATCTGGTCGGGCTGATGAACGGCCTCCCCAAGGCGTGGAACTATATCGGCGGAACCCTGCCGGCGCTGTCATTTGAAACGCTCGGCGCCGACCTGGCAGACTGGTACTGGGGGCTGCGTTTCTGGCTGCGCCTTCTGGTCGAGACCATTCTCATGGGCTTTGTCGGCACCGTGCTAGGCGGTTTGGTCGCCCTGCTGTTGTGCTTCCCGGCCTCGCGCAATCTGGTCGAGAATACGGGCATCTACTTCGCCGCGCGGCGTGGCCTCGAATTCCTGCGCACCGTACCCGAGTTGGTTTTCGCGCTCATTTTCGTCTTCGCCTTCGGGCTGGGGCCTTTTGCCGGTGTCCTGGCGATTGCGGTGCACACGGCCGGATCGCTGGGCAAGCTGTTTGCCGAAGTGAACGAGAATGTGGACCCTCGCCCGATCGAGGGTATACGCGCCGCAGGCGGAAACTGGCCCATGCTGATGCGGCTCGGCGTGGTGCCCCAGGCATTGCCCAACTATGCCAGCTACCTGCTGCTACGCTTCGAAATCAATGTGCGCGGGGCTTCGGCCCTGGGCATTGTCGGCGCCGGTGGCATCGGGCAGGAGCTCTACGTTGCCATTCGCCAGTTCGAATATACCGACATTTCGGCCATCATGCTTCTGCTGATCGCCACCACTTCCATCATCGACATCACCTGCGAAACGATCCGCCACCGGCTGATCGGGCAGGACATGCAGACGGGGCACTGACATGCACAGGATAACCCATGGTGAAATTGCGCGTCTGCGCCGCACCAATCCGGAACTGTTTTCCAGCCCCCTGATCGCCCAGGTCCGGACCTGGGCACTCTGGCTCGGCTTTGGTGCCACGCTCGCCTTCGGGCTCTGGTGGATCGACGCCAATCCCATGCGGATCGTCACCGGTCTCAACAAGCTGGGACTGCTGGTGGGCCTTATGATCCCACCCCATCCGGGCGACGGCTTCTGGGACTATGTCCACGCCATGCTCGAGACACTGGGCATGGCCTTCCTGGGCACGGTCATCGCCGCCGTGCTGGCCGTTCCACTGGGCTTTCTCGGAGCCAAGAACATCATGCCCAACTGGCTGTTCCATTTCGGGCTGCGTCGCATCTATGATGGCTTTCGCGGCATTGACGGACTGGTCTGGGCACTGATCTTCGTCTCTGCGGTCGGCCTGGGGCCATTTGCCGGCGTTCTCGCCATTGCCGTGGGAGATCTGATGATCTTCGCCAAACTCTTTGCCGAGGCCATCGAGAATGTTGAAACCAAGCAGGTGGAGGGGGTTCGCGCCGCCGGCGGCAACGACACCCATGTCATGCGGCTGGGCGTGTTTCCGCAGGTCCTGCCGGTGATGATGAGCCACGTGCTCTATTTCTTTGAGTCCAATGTGCGCTCGGCCACGATCCTGGGAATTGTCGGCGCCGGCGGCATCGGCCTTGCCCTCTCCGATCGCATGCGCATCAACAACTGGCAGGAAGTCGCCTTCATCATCCTGATGATCCTGGTCACTGTTGGGATTATCGACAACATCTCGCGCCGCATCCGGGCAAGGCTGATCGACGCAGCCCCGCAGGCCTGACCGGAACGCGGCTCAGGCCGGGGTTCTGCTCCGGTAGTGATACCAGATTGCCCCGAAACATAGCGCACTCAATGCGCCAGCCCCGGCCACCAAAGACAGGCCGCCGCCACCGAGATGATCCCCGGTCTGCCGGCCGGTCACCGCATCACCTGTTCGCCGGGCCGGGAGAAATCGGGGGCAAAGCGGCGGCCACCAGGGTGACAGCGGTCAGCACCAGCGTCGCAGCCACGGCTATCCGGAACCATTTCTGCGACAGTCGCCGGGCCAATGGCATGCCTGCCAGCATCCCGGCCACGGAAGCGGGCACGAACCAGGCGCTGGTGACCAGGGTCCTTTCGGCGATGCCGGTGAGCGCGGCATGCAGGATCAGGGCGGCCCCATAGGCCAGGATAAAATAAGCATAGATCGTGGAGCGAGCGACATCGCGCGGCAGGTTCTGGAGGCCCGTCAGGTAGTAAGATGCAGCAGGTCCCGGCATGGCCGCAAAGCCCGTCATCACGCCAGCCACGACACCTGATGCGATGCCGGCGGCAGACCGGTCATGCGTACCCTGGACTGCCGGTGGTCGCATGAAGGGTATCAGGGCCAGGGCAATGAAGACCGCAGCGCCGAGCTTGAGCAGGGTAAGATCGGCCCAGGCAAATAACGCAACACCCACGGGGAGGCCACCAGCCAATCCCAGCGCAAGGTGGCGCAGGCTTGGCCAGTGCACGTGCCGGATGAGGCTTGGCGCCAGCATTCCCGACATGAGGAGATTGAGCAGGACGCTGATCTGGATAGCAGACCCGTCCTGCATGTACATGAGCAGGAACGGCCCCGCGATCAGCGCGAAGCCGATACCGGTAGCCGTCTGGAACATCGCCGCGACAAAGATGATCGCGTGCATGCCGAGCGTCGCGGCATCAACCATTCTGCAGTTCGAAGGCCCTGAGGCTCTCCTGCCGGATAAGTTCGAAACAGGCCCTGCGGGCTGCCACGAATGCATCACTGGCAATGTCGTCGCCACTGCGCGGGCGCGGAATGTCGACCCGGATATCGTCGATCACTCGGCCTGGTCCCGCGCTCATCACCACCACCCGGTCCGAAAGATAGACGGCCTCGTCGATATCATGCGTGACGAACAATACGGTGATGCGGAAATCCTGCCAGAGACGAAGCAGGTTCTCCTGCATCATCAGTCGGGTCTGGGAATCC
>CBFGTF010000048.1:0-17646 GCA_965651655.1 uncultured Devosia sp. | reverse complement strand
TCGACCCGCTTTATGAATCGCCCGACGCGCCGGCCGGCCATTCCGAACAGGTGGTCGGAGCCGCTCCTGCCTATCTCGATGGCGGAGTGGGGATGTTGCAGCGCCCGGCACCACAGCCGCGCCGGCTGCCCCTGCCCTTCCGCCCCAGTCACAGGACCGGCCTCCTGGTCCTGTCCGAAGCGCCCCAGCCCCTCGCGGTCTGCGATGTGGCGGCGGGCGTCGATCTGGGCCTGGTCCCGCCGGCAGCGGCTGGCATTGTGGCACAGGAACGGGTTGCGCTGGTGCCGCTCGCCCTGCCGCCCGACGTCACCTTGCCGGAAACATCCGGCCCGCCGGAGGCAGAGGCAATACCGTCCTATCTCAATGGCCGGTTCGGTCGGGGAGCTGCGCTGGTGCGTCTTGTGCCGGCCGAGGGGCGGCGGTTCGAGGTAGGGGCACTGATCTATCGCAGTTCGGATGCGCGCCATCCGCTGGAGGCTATCGGCGTCGTCCTGCGCCAGAGCGACAAGGACACGCTCGGCCTCGTCACCGCGCCGACGCTTTCCGCAGGGCTTCCGGTCACCATTCGGGACAAGGGTGCCGTGCTGGTCCGCGTCGAGCCCGTGGCCAGCTGACCTGCGGGTCTTCAGCTACGCCGTTCGGCCGTCGCTCGGGCGCGCTTGAGCGTTTCGGCGTAATCGGCGTTGAAACGGATTTCGGCCATCTTGATGGCCGCATCGAGCCGGGCGCTGGTCATGGCGTCCCCCGGGTTCTGGCGCATCAGGTCCAGATTGCGCTGGATATGCAGTTCGAGCGCCTGCCCGGTCTGGCTCCAGGCCTGGTCGAACACGGCATTGAGGGCCAGCGAATCGCGGCAATCCCTTACTGCAGAGAGCAGATAGACACCGTTGATGGCGCCCAGAAGCCGGTCATTGTCGATGCGGTCGGCGCCCTCGCGCGGGCGGCGCATAGCCTGGTTGAGGTCGGTCACGACTTCCTTGAGGCGGGGTTCGACCCGGTCCGACACCATCTTGGTGATGGCGGAAAGAACCTGCGTGGTGCGGCTGCCGCGGGAAAATTCTATATAGCCGCTCAACGAACGCACCAGCCGATGGAAGCGATCAAGACTGCGGCAGACCAAATCGATATCGGCAAATGGGCCGCTGAGCTGCAGGTGCCGAAGCTGGTTCTGGGCCTGGCCAAGAATTGCGTCGATCAGCGGCGAGAAACCATTGCGGGCGATGGCCGCTTCGCTGGCATTGCCTGAAAGCTTGACGACGGTCGAGACCAGCCGGCTCGGGTTGGCAACCTGCCCGACCGCGGACTGGAACAGCAGGGCCGCCAGTTGCGGATCCTGCAGGGGCATCGCCTGCAGAGCGGTTCCGAGCGCCGCGTCATCGTTCATGCTGTTGACGGCCTTGCCGAAGCCCTGTGCCTTGGGCAGCAGCGCGCGGGCCCGCAGCGCTGCCATGATCACGCCCAGTTCCTCGCGCGCGTTCTCGCGGCCAAACTGGGCCCGCAGGCGGCGCAGGGTCTCGGTATCGGCATCGACCTTTTCCAGCGCAGCCTTCATCCGCGCCAGGACATCGCTCATCAGCGGCTCAAGATCGGCAGCGCGAAAACTGCCGCTGGCCACGCCTTCGGCGGAAATCAGATTGGGGCAGAGATCGCGCACGACCCATACCCAGGCCGCATTGGCAGCCTCGACACTGACCGATCCGGTGAGCGCGAACGGCACCGGTTCATTGACCAGAACAGGATCAATCAGCCCGCAAAACGGCTTGCGAGCGGCGCTGCCGCTGCGGGCATTGGCCCGTGCAGGCTGAGGCGCGGCAGCTTCTTTGCTTGGAGCGGGCTGGTTCATATACACTTCAGGTCAGGAGCGAATTCGATACCGACCCTATAGGGGCTTGGTAAACAATCCTTTTCCCGCGCCTGATCGTGATCGCTATGCCGTGCCCTGAACGACGTTCCAGACACCGTTCTGCTCGCGGCAGGCGGTACCCTTCTTCACGTAGTCTGTGCCACCGAGCTTGATGGTGTGGGTGAAATCGCGGCAATCGAGATTGTTCACCCGGACATAGGGGCCAACCGCGACCGAGCCGGTCGTGCCTTTGTCGCCGGCCCATTGACGCGGGGCGCCGGGACGGCCGAATTGCAGCGCATAGAACTGGGCGCTGTTGGCTTCGTTGGAATCCTTGGCCGTCATCAGCGCCAGCGCCGCCGGATCGACGAAGCCATTGGCGATGCTGGTGGTCAGCTTGGCCGTCTGCACGTTTTGTGCCGAGGTCGGCACCAGAGGCTGTGCGATGACGGGTTGAGTCACCACGGGGGCCTGAGCGACATAGCCCGTGCCCGTGTTCGAACAGCCCGCAAGGACCAGAGCGATGATCGGAAGGGCGGTGATCGAAAAGCGATTCATGTGCGTCTTGGCCTCTGCATGCAGTCAGTCGGTTCTTGTTGTCGCAATGCGGCGAAAGTGCGTCAGTTCCCCAATGGCCGGACCAGCCCGCCGAGCCGCGCCGTGGGGAGCCGCAATTCAACCCGCAACCCGCCCAGTTGCGAGGGCTTGAGTTCCAGGCTGCCGCCATAGACATCGACCAGTTCCTTGACGATATCCAGTCCCAGGCCGGTGCCAGGCGTCTTCTCGTCGAGTCTGACGCCCCGGCGCAACACTTTTTGTGCATCCGCCTCGCTCAGGCCCGGACCATTGTCATCGATCCGGACCAGCAATTGCGTGCCCTTCTCGCTGCGTTCCCCCGAAAGGCGCACGCCGACCTGACCCTTGGACCATTTGCAGGCATTGTCGAGCAGGTTGCCCGCCATTTCCTCGAGGTCGGATTCATCGCCGCGAAACCAGGGCAGCGACGCATCGGGCCTCTGGAAGGCGATTGTCACGTCGGGATGGATCTTGCGCATCACCCTGGTCAGGCGCAGCATGATCATGGTGGCATCGGCCTTCTTGCCCACCACCGAGGTCCGCGCTGCCAGCCGCGCCCTTTCGAGATAGGTGGTGACCATATTGCTCATCTTCTCGGTCTCGGACGACACCACATCAGCCAGCGCGCCCTTCCTGGCATGCGCCTCGTTGCGCAGCACCGCGATGGGTGTTTTCAACCCATGGGCCAGGTTGCCCACCTGGTTGCGGGCCCGTTCGATGATCTGTGTGTTGGAGCGCAGCAGTTCGTTGACCTCTTCGGCCAGTGGCGCAATCTCGGTGGGATAGACGCCTGATACTTCGGCGCTGTCGCCCTCACGGACCGCTTCTACGGCGCGACTGAGCCGGGCAATGGGCCTGAGTGCGATGCGCGCCACAAAGGCACTCATGGCCGCCAGCATCAGACCCACCGCGCCCAGCACAATGAAGGTCTGGCCCCGGAAATCCGACACCAGTTCAAGAATTTCGGTGAGATTGCCGGCCACGGTGATGCGATAGCTCTGCCCGTCCAGGGTCACATTGCGCTCCACCATGCGCAATTGCGTGCCGAAAGGGTCATTGATCACTTCGGTGCTGCGACCGAGAAGGTCGGCCGCGGCGCCAACGCCGGGCAGGTCGATCCCGACCACCGAAGTCGACAGGTTGACGAGGCCACCCTCGGCATCCCGGACAATCCAGTACCAGCCCGAGCGCGGGCGTTCAAAGCGCGGGTCGGCCAGCGCGACCTCGGGTCCCCGCGGATCGCCGCTGCCGAGCATCGCGCCGGCCAGGCTTTCGACATGAAAATCCAGCGTCTCGGTCAACGTGGTGTCGAGCGCACGGGAATAGAGATCTGTAAGCAGGATGCCGGTGGTCACCAGCGCCAACACCAGCCAGCCGGCGGATAGCCAGAACAAGGATGCGGCGATTGAGCCCTTGCGCAGCATGTCAGGGCCCTGTCATGTCTGGCATGGATGGCCCCGGGGGTTCAGTCGCCAATGATCTGGTAGCCCAGCCCGCGCACTGTCTGGATGCAGTCTTCCGGCAGCTTCTTGCGCAGGCGCCCCACGAACACCTCGATGGTGTTGCTGTCGCGGTCGAAATCCTGGTCGTAGAGATGCTCGGTCAGCTCCGTCCGGGAAATCACCTTGCCCTTGTGGTGCATGAGATAGCTCAGCAGCCGCAATTCGTGGCTGGTGAGTTTGACCGATTGGCCATCAACCGTCACCTTGCCCGAACGAGCATCGAGCCGCACCGCGCCGCAGACGATTTCATTGCTGGCATGGCCTGCAGCGCGACGCACCAGGGCGCGCACCCGGGCCAGCACTTCTTCCATGTGAAAGGGCTTGGCGACATAGTCGTCGGCGCCGGCATCGATCCCCTGCACCTTGTCGCTCCAGCGGTCGCGCGCCGTCAGCAGCAGCACCGGCGTGGTCCTGCCGGCACGGCGCCATTCCTCCAGCACCGAGAGCCCGTCCATCTGCGGCAGGCCAATATCGAGGATGATGGTGTCATAGGGCTCCGTATCGCCCAGGAAGTGGCCTTCCTCGCCATCGTAAGCCACATCGACCGCATAACCCGCCTCGGTCAGCGCATCCTTGAGCTGCCGATTGAGATTGGCATCGTCTTCCACAACCAGAACACGCATGTCTCGCCCCCCGCAGGACTTGCCGATTACTGAGCGCTCAGACGCAAGGTTTGCATCTGGCCATCGGCACTCAATACATCCACGATATATACCAGACGACCGCCTTCATCACATACCTGAATCGGATTGGGGATCTTGGCGCTGGCGTCTATGCCCGCGGAAGCGAGAACCTCGGCAAGGGACATGATCTGGCCCGAGGATACGGCATCCTGGATCGCGCGATTGTCGAGGCAGGCCTGCGACTGGGTCGGGCCTGTACCAGCCAGGGCAAGCGCAAGGGCCAGCGCCAGGGCAATTGAGGCCGAAGGTTTGGGGGCGTTCGTTTTCATGTCCCGATCAATAGCGGCTGCAAACTGAATGGGACATGAATGCGGCAGGCCTTGCCCGGTTTCCACAGAATTGCCCTCATGCTTTCCCGATATCACCCTTCAGCCCACGCCGCAGGAACAGGATGGCCAGCGATTCAAGCACCAGGCTGCCCGCCGAACCGCTGTCGAGGGCCGGCAGTTCGACGCCGAGCAACTGCGCCAGCCCGGCCAGCAGCATGAAGGCGGCAACGATATAGGTCCTGTAGCCGGAAAGAATGTCCATTGTCTTGTCTCCAGAAGGGGTTGAGGTGGATTTTGGGGCGACGGCCAGCGCCGCGGCCCGTACGGATGCGACGCGGCTGGTCCAGCCGCGCCCGAAGGTCGGAAAGGTCGAGAGTGCCCTGAGGAAGCCGAGGCGTTTGTCGCAAATGGCGTTGACGACAGCGGTGGCATTGGCACGGGCCGCCGCACCGATGGTCAGCGGTCCAACCAGACCGTCAACCACCACGCCCAGCACCGCCTGCAGCGTCCGAATCGCCCGATCCGGGCCGGAATTGACGGCATAGTCGAATACGGCAAGGTCTATTCCCGGCGGCAATTCCCCCGCCCGGCACAGGTTCCAGTAGCCGGCGCGGTAGATGCGCGCGGCTTCGGTGCGGGTGAGGTTTTGAACCTCGGCCTTGGGCAGGTCCCACCAGGGCGACACATTTCGCCAGCGCGCCAGGGTCTTGTGGGTGATACCCATATTGGTGGCCCCGCCGGGGTCGGCCGGATGGTCCGCATAGCCGCCTTCGTGCCGCAGCACCTCGGACAGGCAGATTTCAAAGCGCGTCTCAGCCATGGAAAACTCCTGTTGCGGCGTGCCCGGCTCCGAGCGACGCGCTGATCTGGTGCACCGAAAAGCTGAAATCCGTCGCCGGGCCGCCAAAGTCGGCGATCTGGTCGGCGGCCTCATAAATGGCCGTTGCGGTGTTGGACTGGAGCGAGCGGACCAGTGTGCCGCCGTTGAGGATCGAAATCTCCCAGGCCTCCGGCACATGTTCGAATGTGGGTTCGGTCACTCCCCAGCCATCGCCATCGGCGCGGCTGCGCCGGGTCCAGCGCAGGTCAATCGCGCCATCGCCCTGCCGCGTCCCGCCCAGATGCACCGGCGCCAGCGGCCGTGCCGGCCCGAGCCCGAGGGAAACGGTCTCGACAATCCCGGGCGAGGCGCCGGATGCGACCCGCAGGCTTCGGCTTTCGCCGATCCAGTGTGGTTCGACCGGCAGCGTTGCGACGCGATTATCGAGCACCAGGACACGGCGCCCGACGGAAACCGGCCCCATGGCAGCGTCCGAACCCTCCAGCCCGCGCAACAGCCGGGACAAGCGATACTGCCCCGGCGCCACCAGTTCGGCCCCGGCGAAGCCGATTACTTCCCAGTCCCCGGCATCAGTTTCGACCGCGACCCGGTTGCTCCCGGCCAATGCAGCCAGAGTGCCGACATCGGCCAGGTGCCCCGAATTCAGCGCGACCTCCAGCACCTGCCCCCGGTCCCAACGGGACAGCGGGCCTGGCGCGAATGCAGCCAGCACCTCACCCATAACGGCGGGCCGCGCCAGGCTGGCCAGGGTCGAGCCGATTGCCTCATCGGTGATCCTCAGCAGTCCCGGCCAGGGATTGGCATAGGCGCCAACTACCAGCCGGCTACGTCCCGGATCATCCGGCATCGGCGGCAGATGCGCCGCTATGACAAGCGGCGTCACCTCAGGCATTACCTGCCCCGTGCTTCCCCATGTCCGGTCTGGTCCGGCCGCCGCCGCATCGCCGCGCACCACGGCACCAGCAGTCACCCTGCGCACCGTTCCGTCGCGAATTTCGGTGATTTCAAACGGCCCCTCTGCCACGCCCGGCAATGCAATGCGGTCGCCCGGTTCCAACGCCACCCAGTTGGGCGGCAGCGCAAATTCCATGCGATCAAAGCTGGCAGCCCGCAGGTCCAGCAAACGCTCCGCCGCCCGGCGCGCTGCGGCGCCATCAAGCACCAGCGGCAGGCTTTCCGACACCAGCGGACCATTGCCCGGCCTCATCGCCGTCGCGGTGGCGGAAAGATAGTCGCGCTCCCGGTCGAGATGGGCCAGGCTCAACCTGCCCGCACGCTCCATTGCATCGCCGCGTCGGCGCGAGAGGATGGGGGCATCGATGGCCGCCAGCGTGTCCGGGTCCAGCGTCATCGCCTCGCCCGGCCCCTGTGCCACGCCCACAAGTGCGCCTTCGCGCGCGGCGAGGCGCTGTCCGGTCATTTCGAGGACCGGTTCGATTGCCGCGCGCGCCGTGCCCGGCCCTGACACAGTCAGCCCGCCGATCAGCGGCGCTGCAGGGGCTGCGGTCACCACACAATCATGGTCCGCGGCGATTGCCGCCACCAGTTCGTCGCTGGCCAGCGCCCCCAGCCGCCCCGTCAGCCAATGGCCGGTCCGGTGGTTCTCGCCATCCGACCATATGTCCGCCAATGCCGGGAACGCCGGAAATGGCCGCGCGTCCCAGGTCCAGCAATAGAGCCGGTCGGTATCGACCATGCCGGACGGATTATTCGCCGGGTCGGACCAATAGCGATGATGCGCCCGCAGGAGCTGGCGTTGAATCAATCCGTCGGACTGCCCGCTTGAAAAATAGGGCCGCCCGTCCTCGCCGCTCTTCTCGTCCCCGAAGATATTGGGCTGGTTGGCCCCCTTGTCGACAGCACCGCAGCCGATCTCTGTCAGCCAGACGGGCTTCGAACCCGGCACCCATTCCGTCGGCGAGCCATTACGGACCCCACCGGGCCGGTCATGATGCGGCTGGCTCCAGAAAGCCGCGATGTCCTTGACCCGCCACACCCAGGGTTCGCCATGGGCACCATCGGTGATGGGTGTGCGCGTTTGTGCGCGCCGTTCGGCATCGCTGGCGTAATACCAGTCATATCCCTCCCCGCCGGCAATATTGCCCTCAAGATAGTCCAGCTCGTACCCGGTCGTGGCGAGCGTCCCATCGGCATGGGTCTCGCCATCGCGCCAGTCGGCCAGCGGGAAATAGCAATCGATGGCAACTGCATCGATGGCGTCCGAGGCCCAGAGCGGGTCGAGGTGGAAGAATTTTCCGCCGTCCCGCTGGCAGCCCGAATATTCGGTCCAGTCTGCGGCATAGGTGAGCTTGACGGACGGGCCCACAATCGCGCGCATATCGGACGCGAGCTCAACCAGCGCCTCCACGAAGGGAAAGCTGTTGCCCGCACCGCGCACGCTGGTCAGCCCGACCATTTCCGAGCCGATCAGCAGGGCATCGACATCCCCGGCTGCCGCGGCAAGGCCCGCATAGTGCAGCATCATGGCGCGGTAGCCGGGCACGAAGGCGGCCACTTGCGCGGCAGCACTCGCCGACCCATCGGGTGATCCCGGCTGGGCCGGCGCCGGATGGCAGGTCACCCGCCCGCGCCAGGGATAGGCCGCCTGTTCGCCCCCACCATGCGGGTCCGGCAGGTCATTGCCCTCGGCCACGTCCATCAGCACGAACGGATAGAGCGTGACCTTGAGCCCCCGCGCCTTGAGATCGGCAATTGCCGCCAGCACCGACGCATCCGAGGGTGTGCCGCCATAGGCGGGACCACCATTGTGGTTCGACACCACCTCCGCCGTGTCCCGCAATTGACCCGCCACGCTCCAGACCGCGCCTTCGATTTCGCGCGCTGCCCCCTCCACGCGCGGCGCAATCGAGCACTGGCCGCACCGCAGGTCATCGCCGAACCAGCTCACCACCAGCGCCACATGTTCCAGGTTCGGGCACAGCGCCTGCAATTCGTCGAGCGAGCAGGTCCAGTCGCTGACCCCGGCGGCCAGATGCGCATTCTCGCTGACACCCGTACCCGGCCCCAATACCCGCACACGCGGCTCCGGGTCATAGCCGAACTCGGTGGCGCCGGGGATCACCGTGACCGCTCTGATCGCCGGCTCCAGCTCGCCCACCACCCTGCACAATTCCGCCGACAGGTGTGGGATGCGGTTGCCGAAGCGCGAGAGCGGCAGGTTCTCCACCACCAGGTAGCAGACGCCGCGATAGGCCGGCGCGTTGCCATTGCCCTGGATCGCCTCGATCAGGCTGTCGGGCAGTTGCGCCTCATCGCCATGATAGAAGCGGAGGTTGAGGCCGCGCGTGTCGAGCAATTGCCCGTCAGCCCAGAGGCGCCCCAGCCGCGCCACCCTTCCCTCGCAGAACGAGACTGCGAAGCTCGCCAGCACCTCTTCGGTCTGCTCGGGCTCGGGAAAGCCCTTGGATCCCGCCGTCTCGCTGACATGGCGCACCAGTTCGCGCGCCCAGATGATATTGCCCGCCAGCCGGCCCCAGCCATAGAGCCGGGGCACGCCCAGTCCTTCGCTCGAGGATCCCAGCCGCACATCGAATATCGGCGCCTCGGCCTTGCTGTCCCGACCGCCGAACAGGAAGCCATCCACGACGCTACCTGCCAGCGCCCCCAGCGCGCGTCCAACGGTCGCCCCAAACGGGCCGCCGACCAGCGCGCCGGCAAACTGCCCGGCGACGGAAAGTGCCAGAGTGGCCATGGTTCAGTTCCTTGATGTTGGATGCCCCTCACCCGTCTCGACCTTGCGGCCGATCCACCCTCTGTCACAAGGGGAGAGGGGCGAGCCGGAGTTCGTCAAAGCGCGGTGCCCCCTTCTCCCCTCGTGGGAGAAGGTGCCCGTAGCGCGGATGAGGGGGCTATGGCTTCTCGGTCGCCGGAAACCGGTACCGTCCGCTCACCCGCTTCGCCCAGGCCGCTGTCAGGTTGGCCTCGACCACGCCCAGATGCTCCTGGGCATGGATGAAGCGATCGGCCGATACCAGTATCCCGCAATGGCGCGGCTCAATCCGACCGCCCAGGCGGAACAGCACCACCTGTCCCGCCGCAAGCGGCCCCGTTTCGGCAATCAGAAACCGTTCCGCCGCCTCGCGCAGCGCCGCCCCGCCTTCATGGTCCCTCAGATCGGCCCGATAGGGTGGCACCGCAATCGGCTCATCGCCATGCAGCGCCCGCCAGACGCCCCGCAACAGCCCGAGACAGTCGCAACCCGCGCCCAGGGTCGAGGCGCGGTGCCGATAGGGCGTCCCGAGCCAAAGGCGGGCGGCCGAAACCACAGGGTTGGGCGTCATGGCACCACCGCCCGGCCATCCATGGCGTCGCCGCTCCTGGGATGGCGCAGCACATAGTCGCTGCCCGGAATATGCGGAAAGCCCCTGAAATTATCCGCATTGCCGAACCGCGCCTTGCAGGTGGCAAAGCGCCGGTCGCAGCCGACCGTCACCTCCAGCATATCGCCCTCCGCGATCCAGTCGCCAACCCGCGCAGCAAAGCCCAGCACATCTCCGTCCGGATCCCGCCGATGCGTCAGCACAGGGTCGCTCAGGCCCTCGCGGTTTCCACCGTTCCAGTGTCCGACACCAAAGGCGAACCAGCCTTCCTCGAAACCCGAGAGGCCGCTCACACGCAGCTGGAATGGATCGATGATCGCGGTGACGATGGCCGTGCCCTTATGGGCCGGCACGTCAAGGTTGACCCCGCAGCGTCCGTCTCCCACCTGGGCATCGCATTGCCCTTGATAGACCCGTCCCCGCGTCACGTTCAGCGCCTGCTGTGGCGAGCGCAGTTCGGCTCGAAACACGCCATCCTCGCGTACGATCTCGCCAATCGTGTCGACCCGCAACAGCAGGCGCTCGGCCGGCGCCGACCAGTTGACCAGCCAGCTTTCCACTGCCGCGCCGTCGTAGCGGCCGAGCAGGATGTCATCTTCACTGATCGCGGCACTGTCGAGCACGCCGAGAACTTCGCCCGTTTCCACCTGCTGGCCGAGCCGCGCCGGCATTTCGCTGCCATCGAGTCCGAAAGTGGGCACACATTGCGTGCCTTCCACCTCGATGCCGCAGTCATGGTCGGTGAATCCGAGGACGACCCCATCCTTGCGGATGACACGCCAGCACCTGGCGGTCGTTGTCTCGCCCTGCGCCAGATGCGCGGCCAACCCCGTGGACAGCGTCCTCATGGCAGTATCTCCACCAGTGGAATGCTTGGCGCCTCGGCGCCGTCAAAGCCATTGAGCTCGATGTCGAGCCGGTCCGTATCGAACCGTACCGGCACATCGAACAGGAACCCCGCCGTTACCGCTGCGCCATCGGCAGGAGCGTCGTCAAAGCTGACCATTCCCGTGGTCAGGTCCAGCGTCCAGCCGGTCACCAACTCGTCGCCATCCACCGCCATCCGTACGCTGCCGGCCACTGGCTTGGCGATGGTTCGCACATAGGGATCGAACGCGGCGCCATAGGTTTTGACCAGTTGAAACTGGGTGCGCACGCCATCGCCGGTCCCGAGCGCCTGGTCGGTGGGCAGGGGCACTGCCCCACCGGAAGAATGGTCCAGCCCGTCGCGCCACAGGAACCCGTGCAGCCGCCCGCGCCGTTCTTCGAAAAAGGCCAGCACCGCCTGCATGTCGGCGCGCGACTTGACGCCGTAGCCGGCATTGTAGCGCCGCCGCGAATGCGCCCAGCGCCCATTGCGCTGTTCTCCGCCGCCGGCGAGCGTCACGACATCGGTCCGCCGCTCCGGCCCGCCCCGCGCTCCCAGTGCGATGTCGAGCGGAAATCGTGTGTGATGAAAGGTCATGATTTATGGTCTCCGAAGCCTCGGCTCCTGCGACACCCTCCCCTTGCGGGGAGGGAAGCGAGATAGGGCCTAGCGACGCTAAGTCCGTTGTATCGAGCAGGGAGGGGACACTACGGGCACCCTGCTCGGGGCGCACCCCTTCCGATCCCCCTCAAGGGGGAGGTGCCGCATCGCGTTTGTCGGCACCACCGATGCTCTCATGAACTTCGGCTGCCCCGCTTCACCGCCCGCAACAGCATCGCGCTGATCTCCGCCTCGCTGGCTGCGAAGCTGCGGGCGTCGCTCGCCGTGACATTGAAGGTCACGTTCACCGCGCCACCACCGCCCCCGGCGACGCCCAGCCGCCCGTCCGGCCCGCGTTGCAGCGGCATGATCGCCTCCGGTCCCGCTTCGCCAGCCAGACCCATCCCCCGGCCCAGTGGAAAATAGCTCGGCGTGGCGATCACGCCACCCTTCGCAAATTTGGTCAGCGCCGGATTGGTGGCGGCAAAGATGTTCTCGACCACTCCGCCGACCAGCGTCCCCAATGGCTTGAACGCGGCCTTGAGCGCGATATCGGCAAAGGCTCCGCCGATGTCCCTGAGCACCGACTGGAACGACTTGCCATCGGCCACCGCCCCACGAAAGGCCCGGCTCACCGCCAGGCCGACGCCATCGGCCAGGTCGCGAACACGTCCCATTTCCACTTCGACGTCGGTCATTTCCCTGCGGAAATCCTCGCCAAACAGGTCACCGGCCATCGGGAAAACGCTCCATCAGGGTTTCGAGGTCACGCCGCTCCAGCGGTCCTGTGCGATCGCCCGCAATCGCGCCCCAGGCCGAAGCCAGTTCGCGCGGCGTCATGGTCCAGAAGTCGCGCGGCGACAGCCGCAAGACGCCCAGCCCGAAGCGCATCGCCTCCTTCCAGGGAAATGGTGTCATGCCGCTTCTCCGAACGTGGCCTTGAGCAGGCGGACGGCAATTTCAGCCGCCCCGCGCATTCCGCCTTCGACGCTCATGCGCGCCAGGTCGTCGTCGCTGATCGGATTGCCGCCGCCCCGCAGTCCCGCGCCGATTATGGCCGTTAGGTCGCGCGCCGAGATCCGCCCCTCGCCAAAGCGCTCTGCGAGCCCCGCCAGATCCCCGGCCCCCAGCCGCGCCTCCAGTTCCGCCAGCGCCCCGAGCGTCAGGCACAGCGTCCGCACCTCGCCGCCGATCTCGGCCGCGATTTCACCCCGATGAATATTGGTCATGTTTTTCCCGATTGTTTCACCAACAACCGGGCCGCCCTCGGGCCCGACCCGAGGGCCACTCCCGGCCCGGCACATGTTGAGAATGGCCCTCGGATCAAGTCCGAGGGCGGCACTGGGTTATTGGCAGCCCGGTGAGAAAATCTTTCGGCGCAATTCCGAAATGTCCTGCTAAGCCGCCGCGAACCTCACCTCGCCCGCGCTCTCCAGCGCCAGGTCAAAGGTCACCTCCCCGGCATGGTCGGCCGAGAATTCCAGCGCCACGATCTGGAACGGGCCCTCCACGGTGCCGAAATGAGGCAGGATCAGCTGCCAGTTGCGGATGGTGCCGGCAAAGAACAGGCTGCGGATCGTCGTGTCCGATGCCTGGTCCTTGAACACGCCGGACCCCGACACCGAGGCACGCTTGACCCCGCCGCCGGCCAGCAATTCGCGCCAGCGCCCGGCGCTTTCCTGGTCGGTCGTGTCGACGCTCGCCGCGTTGAAACTGAGGCTGCGCGTGCGCAACCCTGCCACCGTGATGAAACTCCCCGATCCGGTCTGGTCGAGTTTCAAAAGCATGTCCTTGCCACTCTGGGCTGCCATTGATTTATCCCCGCTCTCGATTCCCCCTCTCCCCTTGCGGGAGAGGGACAGATTTTCTGCGTTCAGCAGAAAATCAGGGTGAGGGGTTCTCTCCACGCACTCTGCGCTCGCGGTGAGACCGTGGACCCCTCATCCGGCCCTTCGGGCCACCTTCTCCCTCAAGGGGAGAAGGGAAAAACGCCTACTCGCTGAAAAACCGCAACGTCACCGCCGCCCGCGCCTGGCCCGTGGCCGTGTCGATCGCGGTTTCGGTCCGCATGTGTTCGGCATGGGTCACCGCAAGGTCTATCGGCGCCAGCACCCCTGCCCCTGCCCCCACCGCCACAACCCGCTCGGCGATCTCCAGCGCCGCCTTGCGGCTGGGCTGGTCGCTCCAGCAGTGCAGCAGCACCCGGTGCTCCTGTCCCGGCGTTTCATCGCCATCGCGCCGACGCGCATCATGCCGGTCGATCACCACATAGGGCGCTGGCCGATCACGCGGCGGTGCGTCGAACACGCCCCCTGCCCCGATCAGCGCGGTCAGCGCCGCATCGGCTTCGAGCGCGGCAACCAATGCCGCCTGCAAGCTCGCAATCGGATGCATCGCCTACCCCGTAAAGCTGGTTTCGCTGCAGGCGCAGCTGAGATAGGCGCGTCGCCCATTGAGATCGGCGGTACTGACCACGTCGAGGTTCCTGCCGCGATAGACGATCCGGTCACCCGGCGAGAGATCGTTGCGGAACCGCAGGACGACACTGTGCGAGATGGCGACTGTCCGCCCGTCGGCATTGGTGCCCTGCCGCCCCGAAAGGCTGCGCACCCGCGCCCAGAGATTGGTCAGCGGCACATAGATGCGTTCATGCCCGCCACCGCCATCGCCCAGGCTTTCGCGCCGCAGCACCTGCACCCGGTCGGTCAATGTGCCGACGGAGGGAATTCTATCCCCGCTCACAGCCGCACCCGCTTGTATCCGGCCACCACCCGGTCGAACCCCGACGGCACGATGGCGCCCGATCCGGCAACAATCACCGCGTCGCGATGCTCGTGCCAGTGCGCCACGAGCCCCAGAAGGGCCTGCCGCAAGTCGCCCGGCACATCTTCGGGCTCGGTGCCGTAGCCGGCCACATAGTCGATCTCGATGCCCTGGCGCGGCTGCAGCATGGGCATGCCCACCACCACGCGCGGCACGATCAGCCGGTCCGGTTCGGAGAGAAACTGCGCCAGGGCAAGCTCATGGCTGCCGCCATGATCGTCGGTGGCCAGAATGCCGGTCACTGAAATCAATGGGGATACCGGCAGCCTGACCACGCCATTGTCCGGCCAGTCATCGAGCACTATTCGCCAGCTCTGCGCCATCAGCGCCCTGCCGGTCACGCCTTCGATATGCAGACGTGCCGCACCGATCAGCGTCGTGATCAGCGCGTCCTCGGCATTGTCGTCGACCTTGAGAAAAGCCTTGGCCTCGGCAAGCGAAACCGGCTCCTCGGCGGGTCCCGCCAGGAGATAGGAGGTCATGTTTGTTTCCTTGTTGGAATTGGTACTCGCCAGCTCACTGGCTCCCCCTCTCCCCTTGAGGGAGAGGGTGGTTTTCGTCTGCGTTCAGCAGGCAAAACCGGGTGAGGGGTTCCCTCCGCGCACTGGATGGCAATGAGACATCGCAGACCCCTCATCCGCCCTACGGGCACCTTCTCCCTCAAGGGGAGAAGGGGAAGGGTGCACCGCGCCGAAGTGAGGGCCGTCAGCCTGAGTCAGATGGAGGGGAGACCCGAGCACCGGAGCGCAGCGTACTTTAGGTACGTGAGCACCGGAGCGCAGGCTCTCCCCTTCAGATGGCCAGGATCACGGCCTTCATGAGGCGCCGAACTTCAGGAGCTTGATCGCGTCGTAATCCGCGATACCGCCGCCGACGCGCTTGGTCGTGTAGAACAGCACATAGGGCTTGGAGCTGAACGGGTCGCGCAGCACCGAGACGCCCTGGCGGTCGACGATCAGATAGCCGCGCCGGAAATCGCCAAAGGCAATCGAGAAGCTGTTGGCGCCCATATTGGGCATGTCCTCGGCCTCCACCAGCGGAAAGCCCATGAAGCTGGCCCGGCCATCGGCAGCCGCTGCGGGCTGCCAGAGGTAATTGCCATCGGCATCCTTGAGCTTCCTGAGCGTCCCCTGGGTCTTGCGGTTCATCACCCAGGTGGCGTTCTGGCGGTAGCCGGCTTTCAGCGCATAGACCAGGTCGATCAGGATATCGCTGGCATTGCTGGCCGGCATGGCCCCCGACACGCCCGTTGCCAGATAGCCGAGGTTACCCCAGCTCCAGCTGGCCTCGGCCGCCTTGGTGGCATTGAGGAAGCCATTGGGCTTGTTGGATCCGTCGCCGGTGACAAACGCCGTGGTTTCCTGCGCCGCAAAGGCCGCATTGACTTCGTCGGCAATCCACTGGCCCACATCCACCGCCGCATCGTCAAGAAAGGCCGTGGTCGCGGCCGGCATGGCATAGAGTTCGGTGGTCGGGTAGCTGAGTTCGGCAAGCGTCTGGCTGTCGGTGGTGGGGCGGCTGGCCGTCTCACCGACCCAGCCGGTCTGCGGCCCGGTCACCGTGATCGGGCGCTTGTAGACCGAGGCGGACACCTGGCGCACACCGGCAATCGCACGGATGGGCGAGATATGGGTCATCAGCCGCGTGATTTCGGTTTCGACCTCGGCCGGCACCACATAGCCGCCATCGGCGGCGACGCCCACCTGCAGCGCCTTTTCCTCGCCGCGCTTCACATAGGCCGAGAAGGCCTCCTTGTATTCGCCATCCGGCAGGGCGGAGCCGCCCTTGCCTTCCAGCGCCGGCCGAGCGCGTTCGGCACTGACGCGATCGAGCGCCGCCTTGTGCCCGTCGATGACGCGATTGAGCCGCTCCAGCTTGCCTTCCAGCAGGCCGTCGGCGCTGCCGCGCTTTTCGATCTCTTTCAGGCGCTGGTCATTGGTGGCCTTGAACTCCTCGAAAGCAGAGGAGAATTCGGCGAAGAGCGCGGCAATATCGCCCCCTGCGCCGGCCTTGGTTTCAAGGCCGTCGTCGATCCGATCCATATCGGTGTCCTTCTATTGGTTGCGGATAGTCCTGGTGGCGGCGGCAATGGCCGCGCCTGCGGTGAGGGGGGCGGCGATGCGCGCGTCCTCCATCATCGGAAAGGTGACGATCGAGACCTCGTAGAGGTCGATCTCATGCAAGAGGCGCTTGCCGTCGCGGCGGCTCGCCTTCACGGTCCGGAAGCCGATGGACAATCCATCGAGCGCCCGGCTCTCGATCAGCCGCCGCAGCGCGTCCGAGCGCGGCACGCCCGGCACCAGCCGTCCGGTGACGAAGAGGCCATGGCCGTCCTCGGCCATGCTCTCCCAGGTGCCCACCGGCTCCTTGGGGTCATGCTGGAACAGCAGCCTGATGCGCCCGCGTTTCCTGGCGAGGCTTTTCGCAAAGGCTCCCGGCAGGACGATATCGCCGCCGCTGTCGAGCCGATTGAAGACGCTGGCATAGCCGGCAAAACGGCCCTCCGCGTCGATGGGAATGGAATTCATCCGCGCTTGGCCCCACCGCTTTTTGGTCTCGGCGCCGCCCGCTGCTTGTCCGCCAGCGTCCCTGCCAAATTCCAGGCGAATTGCCGGAACGTCTGCTGCGCCGCCTCGCGATTCTGCTTGTCCGCCATAGGCTTAGTCCTCCTTCCGGAAAAGCCGATTCAACTGTGCGATCTCCTGCACGAAGTCGTTGAAGTGTTGATTCACCTTGGCCATCTCCCTCAGGCTCCACACGAGCAACGCGCTCGAACCGCTTGCCCAGAGGAAGAGAGCAAGATGGGCCAGGTCACCGCGCTCGATAACGGTCTTGGTCAGGTCGTCCATGGGGTCCTCCAGGCAATAAAAAAGCCCCCGGAGGGGCTTTGGTGAACTGGCATACCGATGGCCAGCAATATCTAATGCTTTTGCTTTTTCGTGGGTGCTATGGAGAACAACGGCCCTTGCTTGTCGACCAGGTAGTGCTCATCGGCGCTCCATTGAAACCGCGGCATGAAATGAAACTGCGAGCCGTCCTGCAGTTGCGCCAATATCCAGGGAGAAGCCAGTCCCTCCGTGAACAAGGGCCCACACATATACCCGGGTTCGAAGCCCGGTGCGATTATGCCTTCTGCATTCTTGACACTGGAGACCCAGACCAGTGCGAACACCTCACCTGGGCCGGCCTTGAAGGCCCGGCGCTTCTGGTGGAACTCCCCCGCCGCCCGTTCCGACAACGAAATGTTCTTCATCACCATCATTGCTGCATGTCCCTAGTAGGGTCTGGTCGGATAGGTGGG
>CBFGTF010000047.1:0-17766 GCA_965651655.1 uncultured Devosia sp. | reverse complement strand
ATGGCGGCGGTGAGGCCGGCAAAGCTGCCGCCGATGATGATGACATCCTGCATGGTTTTCTCCTTGGTGAGGGCGAGCGCCAGCAGCCGGCGCCAAGGTGACGCTGGTAAAAGGCCTGCCCCGTTGATCGGGTTTCAGTCCAGGCGCGGGAACCCCGCGCCCATGGCATTGGTGGCGATGTCGCTGAGGCGGACCCGCTGGAGCCTGGCGGCCAGCAGAGCCTCGGCATCATCGAGGAATTCATGCATGACCCGATCGACCGAGCGCACGATGGCGCAGGTGACGTCGCCCGGATCGCTTTCGGTGCGAACCAGCAGGCGCTCGCCCATGGCCATATAGACGTCGTAGAGGGTGACCTGTTCGACGGGACGGCTGAGGGTCCAGCCGCCATTGGGGCCCTTGCTGGCATCGACAATGCCGGCCTCGCGCAGTTCGCCCAGAATGCGGCGGACCACGACCGGATTGGTCATCAGGCAGGTGGCCAGATTGGCCGAGGTCAGCGATTTGCCCGGCTGGGCGTGCAGATGCACAAGAGCATGCAGGGCAATGGAAAGGCGGCTTGATCGTTTCATGTAACTTTATTTGTTACATATTCACCGCGCCGTCAAGTGGGCCGTTCCTTCCGGCCCGATGCTGGGATAGATTGAGGCCTGGCATCTGGGGAGGATCACCATGCACCGTCTGGCTCTGCTGTTCGTATTGACCCTGACCGGCACCCTGCCGGCACTTGCCCAGGACGCGCAAAGCCAGTCCGTCATCGATGCGACGAAGTCGGGCAAGCTGATGGCGATCAGCGATGTGGCCGTGCTGATGATGAACTCGGAGCGCTGGTGCTATCGCGAGCAGGAGGGCAATTGCGCCTGGTCGGACATCTACCTGGCGGTCAATGACACTGGCGCGACCTATGAAATTTCCAATCCCTGGAGCGAGGAGATCGACATCTCCTTTGTCGACGAGGCCGTGTTCAAGGAGGATCGCTATATCTGCGAGACGGGCCTGGACTGGGTCCCCACGGTGCGGGCCTTCGAGCGCGACGGCGGCTCGGCCATCGAGGGCCGGGCGCTGGCGGCGCTGAAGGAGGAAATCTACAGCATGGTCACCACCGAGGATGACGATGACTGTTTCGATTATCTCTACCAGCACCAGGACAAGGACGCAGAAACGGTGACCCTCTTGCAGCGCCACTATATCGACGGGGTGACCGACCCCGCCAATGACGCGCTGGTGACACTGCATTTCAACAGGGACACGGCAGAGGCGCTGGGCTGGTACTGGTAGCGAGGCGTCTGACACACCCCCACCCTAGCTGCGCTAGGACGCGGAGCGTCCAGCTTCGCTCCGCCATTCGAGCATAGCTCTCATGGCCTCCTCCCCTCAAATCTCTCCACCGGAGAGATTTGCCCTTCGGTTCGGGTCGACGCCCACAAGGGGGAGGGAGACGATGAACACTGGTGCTGCGGTCTTGCGCCTCCCTCCCCTTGATGGGGATGGACTGAGGGTGGGGTGGCTGACGTCGTGACGCCTAAAGCACCCCATCCTTCAAACTTTCCGCCAGCGGCGCCGGACGGGTGACCGGGGTTTTGATGTCCACGGTACGGCCGTCGCGGGCGGCGGTCTCGAAGGCTTCCATCACTTCGAGCACATGCAGGGCGAGATCGCCATTGGCGCGGTGCGGGCGGTTTTCGAGAATGCCGGCGGCCATATCGGCAACGCCGAGCGAGCGGTAATTGCCGTCCGCAAAGGCGTGAGTGACTGGAACGTCCACCCATTGCTCATCGCGGCCGCGCTTGCGCAGTTCGACATTGCCCCCGAAGAAATTGGGGTCGGGGACGATCAGGCTCTGCTCGGTGCCATAGAGTTCGAGCGGCACATGCTTGTGGGCAGCGACATCAAAGCTCATGCCGATCTGCACGATGGCGCCATTGGCAAAGCCGAGCGCGCCGGTGACATGGGTATCGATGCTGACCGGCATGGTCTGGCCCTTTTTGGGCTCGGAGGTGATGGTGCGCTCGGTCCTCAAACGCGAGGACATGGCCGAGACGCGGGCCACAGGGCCCAGCAGATTGACCAGGTCGGTAATGTAATAGGGCCCCATATCGAGCATCGGGCCGCCGCCGATGTCATAGTAAAAGGCCGGATCGGGGTGCCAGCTTTCGTGGCCGGGGCAGAGCATGAAGGCGGTGCCACCGATAAGCTGGCCCAGGGCGCCGCTATCGACAATGGCGCGCGCCTGCTGGTGCGAACCGCCCAGGAAGGTGTCGGGCGCCGAGCCGATGCGCAGGCCCGCCGCATTGGCGGCGTCGAGCAGCTTGCGGCCCTCGGCATAGGTGATGCCCAGCGGCTTTTCGGAATAGACATGCTTGCCCGCGGCAAGGCATTTGAGGCCCACATCGACATGGGCGCGCGGAATGGTGAGATTGACCACAAGGCCGATCTCCGGATCGGCCAGAAGCTCATCCACGCTCATGGATTTGAGGCCAAACTCGGCGGCGCGGGCGCTGGCTGCGTCGGCGCGCATATCGGCGAGCCCCTTGACCTCGAGCACGCCGAAACCCGGCATGCCGTCCTTGCCCAGAATGGCCTTGAGATAAGCCGACGAAATATTGCCGGTACCGATGAAGCCGATACCGAGGCGCTTGGCGCTCATATGCGCAGTCCTCCCAGATGTACGTGCATCAACCTATAAGGCCCGGCGGGGAGTCGGAAGTGGGGAAGTCGGGTATTTGTGTGACTTTCCCGGATGTGTCGCCCGCAGGCATCATCCCACCAGCACCGCATGGTCGCAGCGCACGCCATAGACGCGGATATCGGCCTCGCCCACGCCAAGCCCCAGGGCCGAAAGGATGCCGGCCAGCGTGACATCGAGGGTGGGGGCCAGCGGGGCAAGGAGATTGCGCACGGCCTGGGCGATGACTGCCGGCGAGGCCAGGCCAAGGCCCAGGACATTGACCGTCAGATCCAGCTCGCCCAGCAGGGATCCGGTGAGCGAAGATACCAGGGTCTGGGTGGTGGCGGTCTTGAGCGTGCCGGCGCCGATCTCGGGAGAGGAAAAATCGAGCGCAATCGGCGTTGTCTGGGCGATCTCGACAAGGGCGGAGCCGGTGACCCTGAGCAGCAGCACATCAACCAATCGCGCCGGATCGAGCGGCGGCGTGGTGCCGAAATCGTAGAGGGCGGCGTCGCTGAGCTGGCCCAGCGCCAATCGCGCCACGCCCGGACGCACGCCGATCGTCGCACTGCCATTGGGCGTGGCGGGCGAGGGGCAGGTTGCGGCCAGGACCCGGGCCTCGGCATGGGCAAGGTCGAGCCAGAGCGGCAGCTTGACCCCCGCCCCCAGCAGCACGGGCCCCCCCAGCATTTCGGCGCGCAGACGCAGCCGGATCTGGGCGGTGCGCAACACGGTATCCACCGGGCCGGTGGCAAACCACCCCCCGCCCTGGGGTGGCTCCCCCACGAAGAGATCGAGCCGGAGTGCGAGAAGGCCCGGAACACCGGCCCCCAGATTGAGCGAGACCTGGCGGTCGCCATCGGCAAGCGCTGCGGCGGCGGTGAGGATTTCGAGCATGGAAAGGGAAATGGCGGCCGCACCGCCACTGCCCAGACGCATGCCACCGAGCCGGCCCAGCGAGACCAGACCCGACAGCGGCACCGAATGGCCGGCGCCGCCCAGGACGATGGATTGCAGCGCCGTGCGCAGGGACCCACCGGACAGTTCGGCCAGCGTTGCGGCCAGCACGCCGGCATCGGCCTCCATTGCCAACAATTCGTCATAGGTGCCGGCCGCCACACCCATCTGCTGGGCCAGGACATCGAGGAAGGTCAGCGCATTGACGCGCGCAGCGGCCAGGGCGGCATAGTCGGCCACCGAGAGCGCAACACTGGTGCCCAGCAGATCGGACAGCACCGCATTGGCGAGGCCGCCATTGAGACTGGCCAGGCGTGACCCGACGGAAAAGGACACCTCGGGGGTGACGGCGGCGACGCCGGCGGCGCGGATGGCGGGCACCGGGGCGAAGCCGGCGGCGAAATGCAGGGTGCCGGGTCTTTCCAGGGTCACCGCCACGGCATTGTGCGGCAGGGCATGGGGGGTGAAGCGGCTGGCAATATCGGGCGTGGACCTGTCGTAATGGCCGGTGACCACACTCAGCCCGTCCGTGCTGGCGGGGGCAAGGAGCCGCGCCCCGGCCAGCACGGACTGGGCGATCTCGACGGCGCGGGAGGGATCAGCCGCCGCCGAAATTGCCGCCAGGTCGACCCCGGCCTGCATCAGCCGCCGCTCGTGATAGAGCGCGGCCGCATCCACCGCCACGGCCGACACCAGGGCGGAAACCGCAAAGCCGAAGGCGAACAGCACCGCCATATTGCCGCGCTCATCACGGCGAAAATCCGGCCACTTCATATGCCGCCCCGCCTGATGGTGGCGCCGTAGGCAATGGTGGGGCTGGGCAGGGGGAGCGGCGGATAGAGGTTCCAGATGGGCAGGCTCGTGGCGTCATAGCTGAGGCTGACCAGGTATTGATTGGGGTCTGACGGACTGTCGCCGATGGCATGGACCAGACGGTCCGGGTCGAGGAGCATGTAGGCGGCGGCGTTGCGGGAGAGGAAATCTTCCACCAGAAGATTGCGCTCGGCCTCGTCGAGCCCGGCAATGGCGGTGCGCGCCGCATCGGCCGCCAATTGCTGGAGCGCATGGGCGGCGCCGAAATAGATGCCATAGGCCAGCATGCCGGTGAGCAGCAGCAGATAGACCGGGGTCAGTATGGCAAATTCGATGACAGCCGTGCCGGCCTGATGGGCCAGAAAACCAAAACGCAGCCTTCGCATTCGAGCCTCCCGGGCGAATGATCTGGTCAATTGCAGGTTGCGCCCGGCCGACCATGCGGCCGGTAAAGCGGGGCATCGGTAGTATTGCGGGCCGGAGCACGCACAATTCCCGAGGCAGGAGGTCTCTTTTCGGCGGCAGGGGAAGCGGCTAGGAGAGAGCCGAAAGCGAGAGAGCTGCCTTGAAAGAGAGAAACTACCTGTTCGGCCAGACGGCGGACGATGCCGCGCTGACGCGGTTCATCGCCAATGCGGCTGCGGCCACGGGCTTTCTCAAGGGCGCGCCGGGCGGGCACCTGCCGGGCTGGCATACGCCGGGCCAGGACAATCGGGACTTCCTCGAAACGCTTTATGGGCGGCTGGCGGCGGCCTATCCGGAGGCCGGGCAGCCGTTCTACGCGGTGCGGCTATGGACGAACCTGACCTGGCAGCCGGCCTATCTGGCGGTGATCGCGGTGCATGTGCATGGCGCGCTGCCGGCGGTGACGACGCTGTCCCAATCGCGGCAGAACCTGGATGTCGATGGCTACCGGCTGCGCGCCGGGCCGCAGATGCAGGGCGATGAGGACAGCCTGATCGCAGCGGCGGGACGCGACCTGCGGGCCATGGGCGAGACGCTGCTGGCCGAAATCAATACTGTAACCCGGCTCAAACGGCTTACGGCGCTGCGCCTGCTGGCGGACCGCATGCTGGGGCTGATGGTGCGCCTGAGGCATTTCCGGCCCGATATCAGCATGCAGGACCAGTTTCGCTATTGCCGATCGTGGCTGGAGGCGATGGGCCTAGCCGGGCATGGCGGGCTGGAAACACTGGACCTGGGGGACGGGCGGCAGGTGGCGATCATGGCCCGCAAGGGATGCTGCCTCGACTATCTCGCCTTTCCCGAGCGCTATTGCGCATCCTGCCCCAAGCGCGACGACGCGGTGCGGCGCGAGCGGGAACGCAGCAATATCCTGGCCGAGCTGGCCGCCGGGGATTAGTCTTTGTTTTGTCGCGTTTCGAACCGCAAAAAACCGGCGTCCACTTTTGCTGGAAACGCTCTAGTCAAAGACTTCCCCGGGATAGACGCCCCAGAGCTGTTCCTGGGGCACGAAACCGGACCAGGTCTGGCTTGTGTCGCTCTGCCTGGCAGAGACATTGCACCAATCACCATCGCATTCGCTGATGCTGACGCGCAGGCCTGCGGCAAGGCGCGCCCGCGCCGCCGCATCGGTTGACCTGTCGGCATGCATGATGACCTCGCCATTGGCCATCAGCGGGGTGGCAAACCCGGCGCGATTGCCCGAAAGCAGGCTCTGGTGAACCCAGCCCTCATCGCCATCAATATCGCGGATCTTCCGCCAGGTATCGAATTCCTGGATGATCTCCACCGGCACGCCCGAGACCGTGTAGTTCCAGGCGATCTCGTAGCGGGTTCCGGGCCCCACCCGCACATTGATGGGGTGGGAACGGGTGGTGACGAAACGCGGCAATGGCAGGCCGCTGGGATTATCCTGGCCCAGGGCCGGAGGCACAGCGGCAAGACCGGCGCAAAGAGCCAGCAGGATCAGGAGAAAGGCGCGGACGCGGCCCGTGAAGGCTGGCACAAACAACATCACTTTGCAGACGGGTTGGATTTGCCCTATCACTAGCGAAATATCCTTAATGGTCGCTGAAGGCGGCAGGCGCGCCGGTTCCGACCGGTCCTTCAATGGTACGCATGACATCGCACAAACCCAAGATCCTGGTGACCAGGCGCCTGCCGGCGAGCATTGAAGCGCGCATGGCAACCCTGTTCGAAACCGATGTCAACGATGCCGACCTGGCGCTGACCAGCGACGACATCCTGGCCGGGCTTGCGGACAAGGATGTGCTGGTCTCCACCATTACCGACCGCGTGGATGCCGACCTGATCGCGCGCCTGCCGCCGAGCGTGCGCCTGATCGCCCAGTTCGGCAATGGCGTGGACAATATCGATCTCGATGCCGCCTGGGCAGCGGGGCTGACCGTGACCAATACGCCTTCAGTGCTTACCGAGGACACGGCCGACATGGCCACCGCCCTGATGCTGGCGCTGCCGCGCCGGCTGGTGGAAGGCACGCAGATGCTGCTGCGCGACCGGGCCTGGGCCGGCTGGTCGCCCACCTCCATGCTGGGGCACCGCCTGCGCGGCAAGGCGCTGGGCATTGTGGGCATGGGCCGGATCGGCACCGCCGTGGCGCAGCGGGCCCGCGCCTTTGGCCTCAACATCCACTATTATTCGCGCAATCGCAGACCACCGGCGGTGGAGACGCCGCTCGATGCCCAGTACTGGCACGATCTGGATGCCATGCTGGCGGCGGTGGATATCGTTTCGCTGCACACGCCGCTGACGCGCGAGACCCACCACATCCTTTCGGCGTCACGGCTCGACGCGATGAAGCCGGGCTCCTATGTGGTCAATGTGAGCCGGCCGGAACTGCTCGACGAGGCGGCGCTGATCGAGCGGCTGGAAAGCGGGCACCTGGCCGGAGCGGCGCTCGACGTCTTCGAGAACCGCAATGGCATCAATCCGCGCCTGCTGGCCCTGGCCGGGGCCGGCAATGTGGTGCTGACGGCGCATATGGCTTCGGCCACCATGGAAGCCAGGGTCGAGATGGGCGAAGCGGTGATCGTCAATATCCGCGCCTTCATGGATGGCCACCAGCCGCCGCACCGGCTGCTGCCGGAAAGCCCCTTGCCGCGCTCGGCCCGGGGATAGCACCATCTGCACATGGCGCCGGCCAACCCCGAGTGTTGCAGCAAACCCGCAGCCGGGCGGAGTTTTGACAATCTGCAGCCCCCTGCCCTTGCACGCCTGAGGCTTGCCCCCTAATCGTCACGGTGTCGACGCGGCTGGGGGGCTTGCGCCAGCGACACTGATTGTTGTTTTCGGGTGTCAGGAGAACCCCGTGGCCTTGATGAAACCTGTGCTGGCCGCCATGGCCGCCCTTGTCCTGGCAATGTCCCCGGCACCTGCGCAGGAGACCGCCGCCCTGCCCTTTACCAGCCAGGATGGCGCGCTGGTGCTCGAAACCATGGGCCAGAAGCTGACCCTGCCGCCGCCGGACTGGGTGAACGAGGGCAGCGACCTCGCCGCGCTTGCCAACGACGTTTCGACGCGGTTCCTTGAAGAGAGCGGCCAGGCGCACCTGGAAATCTATCCGCGCGGGGAAGGCGAGGCCTTCTGGACGCGGCTCTATGGCGCGCGCGTCTCCAACCAGGCGAGCATGTCACTGGCCGATTTCCGTTCGGTGGTGATCAATGTCTATGCCCGGTCCTGCCAGCCGGAGACGGTGGCGCTGTTCCAGCTCGAACCCGATAATGGCGATGTCCTGCCCCCGGTGGGCTATGTCTGCGGCGCCTATCTCGACAGCTTTCCCGACTTTGCCGGCCAGGGAGAGGTGATGGTGATGGGCTTCTACAAGTCCGAAAAAGGCCTGGGCATGGTGTATCAGGAATGGCGGGGCGAGGCCTTTGACGCCGCCGACCCGACCAGCTGGCCGGTGGATGCGGAGGTGGTGGAGAGCCATATGGCGCGCCTGCAGACCGAGGTGAGCCTCACCACGGCGGATTGACGGCAGACCCGGGAGGGCCTAATCCGCTTGCCCATGAAAAAAGACCACAAGCCCGCTGGCCCGAGCCAGCGCATGCTGCGCGTCGGGGAACTGGTGCGCCATGCCCTGGCGGCCATGTTTGCCCGGGGTGACATCGAGGACGAGGCCCTTGCCGGTGCGGTCGTGACCGTGCCCGAAGTGCGCATGACGCCCGACCTCAAGATCGCCAATGCCTATGTGATGCCGCTGGGCGGCGCCCATGCCGATGAAATCGTGGCGGCGCTCAACCGCCACCGCAAGTTCATCCGCGGCCGGGTGGCGCCGCTGATCAACCTCAAATATGCCCCGGAAGTGCGCTTCTTCGTGGACGATACTTTCGAGGAAGCGGGCCGTATCGATGCGCTGCTGCGCTCCGACAAGGTCAAGCGCGACCTCGACACCGATTCCGACGAAACCAGCGAAGACTGACCTTGAGCCAGCCCCGATCCAAGAAGCGCGCCATCTCCGGATGGGTCGTGCTCAACAAGCCATATGATGTCACCTCCACCCAGGCGGTGGGCAAGGTGCGCTGGCTGCTCTCGGCCGCCAAGGCGGGCCATGCCGGTACACTCGACCCGCTGGCCACCGGCATATTGCCCATTGCCGTGGGCGAGGCCACCAAGGCGGTGCCGCAGGTGCAGGACGGCACCAAGATCTATCGCTTCACCATCGGCTGGGGACGTTCGACCACCACGGACGACGCCGAGGGCGAAGTGATTGCCACCTCCGCGGTGCGGCCGGAGCGGGCCGCGCTCGAAGCGGTGCTGCCGCGCTTTACCGGCACGATCATGCAGCGGCCGCCGGCCTTTTCGGCCATCAAGGTGGATGGCGAGCGGGCCTATGACCTGGCGCGGGCCGGGGAACAGGTGGAACTGGCCGAGCGGCCCGTGGATATCGACGCCATTGCCCTGGTCGAGCATGGCACCGAGCAGAGCGTGCTCGAGGTTACCTGCGGCAAGGGCACCTATGTGCGCTCGCTGGCGCGGGACATTGCCCTGGCGCTCGGGACCGTGGGGCATGTGACGCGCCTTCACCGCGCTGCCGTCGGTCCGTTCACCGATGCCGACGCCATTACCCTTGAACAATTCGAAGCCGCCGAAGCGGGCGAGATGCGGGACGGATTGCTCAAGCCGGTGTCGGCCGGCCTGGCCGGAATCCCGGAAATCCGGCTCGATGCGGGCCAGGCCAATGCCGTCAGCCATGGCAATCCCGTGCTGCTGACCGGGGCCGGGGCACCCGTTTCGATGGATGAATGCTGGGTCAGCTTCAAGGGCAAGGTGCTGGCCACAGGCTCGGTGCAGTTCGGGCAGTTCCAGGCCCGAAGAGTGTTCAATCTCTAGGGCGCAGGCGCCCGGCCATGGCGAAGGTCAGCACCAATAGCGGGATGAGCATGGCGAAGGCCATGCGCACGCCAAAGCCCTGGGCGACACCGCCGATCAGGCCCGGCGCGCCCAGATTGACAAGCTGGAAAATCAGCGTGGTCGCCGCCACGTTCTGCGATGCGGGACGGTCGCCCAGCCGCGCGGCAGCCGAGAGCATCAGCGGATAGAGTACGCAGATGCCGATGCCGACGGCGAGGAAGCCGAACAGCGCCAGCCATGCCGATGGCGCCAGCACGATGATCGTCATGCCGGCAATGGCGAGGGCGGAGAGGCTGCGCGCCACCCGCACCGGGCCGAAGCGGTCGATGAACCGATCCGCCACCAGGCGTCCGAAGGCCATGGCCAGCAGCAGGGCCGGCAGGGCCAGCGATTCGATGAAGGGGGCGACGTCAAAACTGTCACGCAGATAGATGATCGACCAGGCGCGCGAGGCCCCTTCGGTCAGCCCGGCGCCGAGGCCAAAGGCGACGAGGCCAAGCGTGGCCAGGGTCGGCAATGCCAGCTTGCGCACCTTGTCGCCGGCATGAGGCCGCGCCGGCATATTGGGCATGGGCAGGACGACGAGGAAGATCAGGCCGACCAGCAGCGGCGCCAGCGCCCAGAGGTGGATGGCTGGCGATATGTCGAGGCCCCGCATGGCCGCGCCGAGCAGGGAGGTGAGGAGAAACCCGATGCTCCAGGCGCCGTGGCAGGTGTTCATGACCCGCGCGCCGGTGGCCGCCTCGACCCGGTCGGCCTCGACATTCATGGCGATATTGGTGAGCGAAAAGCCCACGCCATTGAGCGCCAGCAGCACGAACAGGGCCAGGGGGCCGAGCAGCACCGTTGCCAGTGCCGCCGTGATGACGACGCTGGGCAGGAGCCAGAGGATCATGCGGCGCGGGCCGAAGCGCTCGATGATGGCGCTGGAAAACAGGAACATCGAGAGCGCGCCCAAGGGCTGGCCCATCAGCACCAGGCCGAGCTGGGATTCGGACAGGCCGATCATCAGCTGCAGGTCCGGGATGCGGGTGTGGATGGCGCCGGCGGCCAGGGCGTGGGTAAAGAACAGCGCGACAATGCGCCAATGGGCGGAAATCATGGAGCGGGTTCTAGGCTCTTGGGAGAGATGTGGGAAGGCACCCCGTCGTCAGGCCCGCGGCCCGGGGTCCATCAGCACATGGATACGGTCGGCGCCCATGCGGGCGAGCTTGAGCATCAGCGCCTTGCGGCGGGCGGGGGCGAGAGGCGTTTCGGGACTGTCGCGCAGGATGGCGCCGTCATGGCCATCGGCAACGATCAGCCCCTCGCTTTGGGGGAAGATCTCCGCGTCGAGTTCGGGGGGCTTGGCAAAGAAGAACCTGTCGGAAAATTCCCGGTATTCGGGCCATTTCCGATCCACCTGGAAATCGATGAGGCTCGACTTGATCTCGATGATCCAGATCTCGCCCTTGGGCCCCACGGCCAGCACATCGGCGCGGCGGCCATTGCTGAGCGGCACTTCGGCATAGCAGGCCATGTCGTGCCGCTCGCGCAGCATGCGCATGACGCCGCGCTGCACCCGAAGCGCCGTGGCCGATTGCCTGAGATCGACAATCGGCGGGAGGTCCGGGCGGGGCGGGTCTTCAGCCATTGGGTCCGAGCGGTTCAGGGGGCATGCCGAGGGGAATATCGACCTTTTTGCTGCCCAGCGCAAAGCTCGATGCCCAGAGGCCGGCGAGCAGCAGCGGCAGGCAGACGAGGTAGGAAGCGCGGATATCGATGAACTCGGCGACAAAGCCGAGCAGTGGCGGCGCGAGGAAGAAGACCACGAAACTTACCTGCCCGAGCGCCGCGACATTGACCGCCGCCGGTCGATCGGTGCGCTGCGCCGCCGCCGAGACGGCCAGCGGATAGACCGCCGAACACCCGGCACCCATCAGCGCAAAGCCGATCAGCGCCAGGGTGGGATGGGGGGCAATGCCGACAAGCAGGGCGCCGAGACTGGCCAGGGTCAAAAGCACCATGGCCACATTGCGCGGGCCATAGCGGGCGACGATGGGATCGGCAGTAAGGCGCATCACCGCCATGCAGAAGGCAAAGAGCGTCAGGCCCATGCCGCCCACCAGCGGCTCGACGGCGAAGACGTCACGCATGTAGATGGCCGACCAGTCGATGCCGGCGCCTTCGACCAGGAAGGCGGCAAAGCCGATGAGGCAGAGCGGCAGGAGGCCCCAATTGGGGAAGGCGAAGCGATGCCCGCCCGCTTCGGTCTGGCTGCGCGCGGTCATGGGCGCATTGGTGGCGCCAAGGATGAGATAGCCGCCGACAAGGACAATGATGGCCGCGACAATGGCCATGTGCAGGCCCGCCGAAAGCCCGGACTGGCGGATCATGGCGCCGAACAGGGCGGTGAAGAAGAAGCCGACGCTCCAGAAGCCATGGGCGCGGTTCATGTAGCGCTTGCCCGACTGCGCCTCCAGCCGGTCGATCTCGACATTGAGATTGATCTCGAGGGCGCCGGCCAGGAGGCCGACAATGAACAGAACCCCGAAGACGGCCGGGGCGACCGGCAGCCAGGGGATGAGGGCGAACAGGATTGCCGGACCGAGCGTGGTGAAAAAGGCGGTGGTGCGGAAGCCCAGCCGCTCGATGATCGGGGCGCCCACGGTGAGCGAGATCAGCGAGCCGATCGACATGCCGATCATGGTGAGGCCCAATTGCCCTTCGGACACGCCCAGATGGGTTTGGATATCGGGCAGGCGTGCCATCAGCGCGCCGGTGGTGACCGCAAAGAAGAAGAAGCAGGCATAGATGCGGTGCTGGGGCGCGATCATGGCGTCACGACCCTGGTCACGGGGCGGGGCGCCAGCACCTGGGCGGTGGCCATGCCCAGCACAACAAGCGGCAGGCCGACGCCGAAGGTCCACTGGATGCCGAAATGCTCGGCGACATAGCCCAGCAGTGGCGGCCCGAGCAGGAAGGCGGTGAAGGAGAACTGCGCCAGCGCCGCCACATTGATGGCGGCGGGACGATCGGTCTGCTGGGCGGCAGCCGACATGGCCAGCGGGAAGAGGGCGCTCGAGCCGATGCCGATCAGGGCAAAGCCGAGATAGGCCGACCATGCCACCGGGGCAAAGAAGACGATGATGACGCCCAGCCCCAGAATGGTCAGCAGCACGCGCGCCACATTGACCGGATTGTAGCGCTCGACAAAGCCATCGGCAAAGAAGCGGGCAAAGGCCTGCGAACCGGCGACGACTGCCACGGCAAAGCCGGCCCAGAAGGGTTCAGCCTGGAAGATGTCGCGCATATAGATGGCCGACCAGTCAATGCCGGCCCCTTCCATGAGCATGGCCGAAAGGCAGACGCCCACCAGCATCATGATGGTGAGGGTGGGCCGGGCCAGGCGCGGTGTCTCATCGGTGCTGGAGCCGGCGCGATGGGCGGCGGGCTGGAACTGGCCCAGCACGACAAGCGTCGCCACCAGCACGACCGGGATCATGATCATGAGGTGCCATTGCGGGGCCAGGCCGGTCTGGGCGATCAAGGCGCCGACCATGCCGGCGGAGAAGAAGCCCAGGCTCCAGAAGGCATGGGCGCGGCTCATGATGCGGCGGCCGATGGCGTGTTCGACCCGGTCGGCCTCGATATTGATGATGATCTCGATGCAGCCGATGGTGAGGCCCACCGGCACAAGCAGCAGGAAGAACATCAGCGGACCCTGCGCCCACATGGAGAGCGCATAGAGCACCGAAAGCAGGGGAATGGCGGCGAGCAGCACGCGCCGATACCCCACCGCCTCGATGAAGCGCCCGGCAAAGGTCAGCGAAATCAGCGTGCCCACGGCCGAGCCGATCAGCGCCAGGCCAAGCTGCCCCTCGCCCACGCCCATGGCCTGCTGGATATCGGGAAGGCGGGGGAACATGGACCCCATGCAGAAGGAATAAACAAAGAAGGCCCCGAAGACCTTGATCTGGGGCGGCAGCGCAAGGCCGAATCGCATTTTGGTAAGGTGCTCAAGAAAGATCGATCGCCCGAAGCTAGGTCATTTCCATCCGGCTGAGAATAGAGCTTCGGGAGACGTAGAACGGTTTATTGCAACGATTGCATTCTGGTCACACGGCGGAAGGGGCAAAATGGTCGTCGCGCACGACATTGACGCCGGTCATCAGGTTGCGCACGATTTCGAGACGCCGGAACTGACCGCCCTTGCGGTTCTCATGGGTGGCGGACTGCTGGCCATTGCGGCCGCGCCGATCCGGCCCGAAATAACTGGGCGTCTCATAATAGACCAGGTTCTGCCCGACCTGACGGGCCACCCTTTCAAGCACCCGCTTGCGGGTGAAGGGCATGGTGATGATGTCATCGAAGCCCATATTGAGGCAGGCATTGATGATTTCGACCGAGGGGCTCTCGGCAAAATAGATCAGGGGCGAGAAACGCAGGCGGCGCGCCGTGCTGAAGCGGACGGCATCGGCCACGCCGCGCAGCGAGCCGAGATCGTCGGTGGCGGCGAACAGGAAATAGCAGAGCGGGGTCGATTGGATCTGCTGTTCGGCCTGGGCCATGGTCGAAAAGGGTGCGACCCCGCCAAAGCCGAGGCCCCGGGCCATGTCCAGAAGTGCCGCTCCCGGGCCGGTTTCGGGCCCCACCACATAAGCGTATGCGCGCATTGCATTGCCGCCAATATTACTGCGTCCGGCGCGAATACTGGCGGCAAGCTGCTAAGATAGCGCTAATGCAAAATATTTTCTGAAGAGATTATTCGCCCTGATGCCGTTCGCCGCGAAAGAGCGGCGCATGCTCGCGCAGGAGAGCGGCAATGCGGTCCGTGACCAGGCGGACAGCGGGGGCATGGCGCTCCTCATGGTGGCAGACCAGCCATTGCTCGGTTTCCAGTTCCGGGATCACCCCCGCCATACGGGCAATACGGGCGTCGCTGTCGCCTACAAAGCAGGGAAACACCGAAATGCCGGCCCCGGCAGCCACCAGTTCGAGTACGCTCATGGCATCATTGCCGCGGGTGGCGACCCGATCCCCATGGCGGGCATGGAGCCAGCGGGCCGAATGGGTCTGGCTGCCCTCCCCCGCCACGCCGACGAAATAGCCGGCCGCCACGCCGCTGATCAGTTCGGGGCGGGCATAGAGCCCATAGGCCACCTTGCCGACCAGCCGTCCGGCCAGCCATTGCTCGGTGGGACGCTGGTTCCTCAGACCGATATCGGCGTGGCGGCGGCCGATATCGACCTTGTGGCTGGCCGTGACCAGCTCGAGCGCAAAGCGATCGGCAGCGGTCCAGATGCTGGCAATGTGGCGGGCGAGGAAGGCCGAGGTCCAGGGCCCGGCCGAGACGCGCACCACCCGCTCGCCGATGGCGCCGTCCTTCCAGCGCCTGAGCGAAAGCATGGCCGCCTCCACCTCCTCGGCCCGCAGCAGCAGTTCCTCGCCCGATGGGGTCAGGCGATAGCCGGTCTGGCTGCGCAGGAAAAGCGGCTCGCCCACCTGGCGTTCCAGCGCCGTCACCCGGCGCCCCAGGGTCGCCGCCGAAAGCCCGGTGGTCTGGGTGGCGGCGGTCAGCCCACCAAGCCGCGCGACATCGAGAAACAGCCGCAGATCATCCCAGGAGAAATCCATTTTTCATTCCTGCAAAGTGTATTGCGTTCTCAAACGTAGCGCGGATGGCTGGTTTTGCGCAATAAAGGTTCCAGCGAGGCCTGGACGTGGCCTCGAGAACCGCCATGTAGAGCCAGAATTGCAATGCGAGCGCCATGCGTTTGCAGCCCGGTCTCTGCATGCCAAATTCTGAGGAGACGACACCATGTTCGAACCCCTGACCCGCCGGTTGCATGACTGGCACATGCGCAATGTGACCCGCCGGAAGCTGTCCATGCTCGACAGCAGGATCCTGGCCGACATGGGCATAGAGCGCGACCAGATCGGCGACTTTGTCGCCCGGCTCAAAATCGAGGGAGACAGGCCATGAGCACCGGACGCATGGACGGACGCTACCTGGGACGAACCGGCCGCACTGCCGCGCCCATTGGCATGGGCTGCTGGGCCATCGGGGGCCACTTCACCCTCGATGGCCGCAATGACGGCTGGGGCGAGGTGGACGATGCCCAATCGATCCGCGCCATCCAGATCGGCCTGGACCTGGGCGCAAACCTGATCGACAGCGCCGACGCCTATGGCACCGGCCATAGCGAGGAGGTGATCGGGGCGGCGCTCAAGGGGCGGCGGCACGAGGTGATCATCGCCACCAAGTTCGGCTTTACCTATGACGCGAGCCAGCGGGCCCTGCTGGGCATTGACGTGACGCCCGCCTATATCGACTGGGCCAATGCGCAATCATTGAAGCGGCTCGGTACCGATCGCATCGATCTCTACCAGATCCATCCGGGCGAGTTGACCGAGGCGGAGGCCGATGCGGCGGGGGAAGCGCTGGAAAGGCTGGCGGAGGCCGGACGCATCGGCGCCTGGGGCTGGAGCACGGATGATGCCAGGGCCGCGCGGCGCATGCTGAAATTCCCGCATTTTGCCGCCGTGCAGCAGGAACTCAATGTGTTCCATGACGGGCCGGACATGCTCACGCTCTGCGCCGAGGCCGGGCTGGCCAGCCTCAATCGCTCGCCGCTGGCCATGGGGCTGCTCTCGGGCAAGTTCAACGCCGCCACCCGCCTGGGCGAGGGCGACGTGCGCGGGGCGGGGCATGGCTGGGTCAAGCATTTCAAGAACGGGGTGCCGACGCCGGAGGCCCTGGCGCGGCTCGATGCCGTGAGGGACCTCCTGACCAGCGGCGGGCGGAGCCCTGCCCAGGGCGCGCTGGGCTGGATCCTGGCGCGATCGCCGCACACCTTCCCCATTCCCGGCTTCAAGACCGAGGCGCAGGTGCGCGACAATCTGGGCGCGCTGGACAAGGGACCGCTGCCGGCCGCGGTGATGGCCGAGATCGCGGCGGTGCTCGCCTCGGAAATCGAGCCGGCATGAACAGGGCCGCCCGGTAGCCGGGCGGCCCTTCAAACTTGCAGGGGGAAGGCGTCAGCGCTGCGCTGCGATGCAGACCGAGGTCACGCCCTTGTTCTGGAAACCCAGCGCCGCTGCGGCGCCCTTGGACAGATCGATGATGCGCTTGCCATGGAAGGGGCCACGGTCATTGATGGTGACCTGCACCGACTTGCCGGTGGTCTGGTCGGTCACCTCGACCTGGGTGCCGAAGGGAAGGGTCCGGTGCGCCGCAGTCATGGCGTTCTGGTCGAAAGTCTGTCCGGATGCGGCTGTCTTGCCGTGAAATCCGGGTCCGTACCAGGAGGCGCCACCACATTGGGCATAGGCTGCAGGGGAGAAGAGGAGAAGGGCTGCGGCCGATGCGGCGGCGAGAACGGCTTTATTGGTCAATGGTCTTGAGGCTCACTGAAGTTGTCGATGCCGCTTCAATAGAGGCAGTTGCGGCCTGAATCCGGGCAGAGGCGCCCGATTGCGACGTCCTGCCTCAGAAAACGGCGCAAAAGCCACGAATTCTGGCCTTCAGGCCGCCGGGCGCGCCGTTCATATCGTGGAAACCTTAGAACCAGAATCCATGTTTGTGCCCAAGCCACACCGCGGCGGCGCCAGAATTGCCGAAACGCGGAACCGATTTGCGTGGTGTGGCACATGGGCAACTGTTCCGCCAAAGTGGGCCCAAAACACCATTTCCCGGGGCGCAGAGCGGGGAAAAGCCGGAAATCCGGCCCGCGCCGGGGGTGCAATGCGGCACGAATGTGGCAGGGGCGCTGCCCAAACGGCAAAGAAGAAGGGCGATGGTGGTGCCATCGCCCTCAAGTTGGTCAGGGAGAAACGGGTGCCGGGGATCAACCCTGCGGCTGAGGCACAATACGCAGATAGGGCTTCAGTTCCTTCCAGCCCTCGGGATACTTGGCCTTGGCCGCCTCATTGGTCACGGCCGGGACGATGATGACGTCCTCGCCGTTCTTCCAGTTCACGGGGGTCGCGACCTGGTGTTTGGCGGTCAG
>CBFGTF010000046.1:0-17940 GCA_965651655.1 uncultured Devosia sp. | reverse complement strand
GGCAATCTCGTGCATCTGTTCGAGCGCGACTGCTCGGTGCAGCGCCGCAACCAGAAGGTGGTGGAGCGCGCGCCTGCGCCCTATCTCTCCGATGCGGTGCGCAAGGAGTTGACCGACGCAGCCGTTCGCCTCGGCAATGCCGCCAATTATCGCGGCGCCGGCACGGTCGAATTCCTCATGGATGCCGACACCGACAAGTTCTACTTCATCGAGGTGAACCCGCGTATCCAGGTCGAGCATACGGTCACCGAAGAAGTGACCGGCATCGACATCGTCAAGGCGCAGATCCATCTGCTCGACGGCGCCGTCATCGGCACGCCTGAATCCGGTGTGCCGCTTCAGGAAGACATCAAGCTCAATGGCAATGCCATTCAGTGCCGTGTCACCACCGAAGACCCGGAACAGAATTTCATCCCCGATTATGGCCGCATCACCGCCTATCGCGGCGCCACCGGTTTCGGCGTGCGCCTCGATGGCGGCACCGCATATTCGGGCGCGGTGATCACCCGCTACTACGATCCGCTCCTCGAAAAAGTCACCTGCTGGGCGCCGAGCGCCGAGGAGGCCATCGCCCGCATGCATCGCGCCCTGCGCGAATTCCGCATTCGCGGCGTCGCCACCAATCTGGCGTTCCTCGAAAACATCATCACCCACCCCGACTTTGTCGAGAACCGCTACACCACGCGCTTCATCGACACGACGCCGGACCTGTTCAATTTCAAGCCGCGCAAGGACCGTGCGACAAAGCTTCTGAGCTATATCGCCGATGTCACCGTCAACGGGCATCCCGAGGTGCGCGACCGGCCGCGGCCGCCCGAAGATGCCGCCGCACCGATCGTGCCGGTCTTTCCGCCGCTTTCGGTGGTTGAAGGCAGCCGTCAGATCCTCGACCGGGATGGCCCGGCGGGGCTTGCCAAGTGGATGAAGGACCAGAAGCGGGTTCTGTTTACCGACACCACCATGCGCGATGCGCACCAGTCATTGCTGGCGACACGCATGCGCAGCTTCGACATCACCCGCATTGCGCAGGCCTATAGCCGTGGTCTGCCGAACCTGTTCAGCCTCGAATGCTGGGGCGGGGCGACGTTCGACGTGTCCATGCGCTTTCTCAACGAGGACCCGTGGGAGCGGTTGAAGAAGGTGCGCGAGGGCGCGCCCAATATCCTCACGCAGATGCTGCTGCGCGGCTCCAATGGCGTTGGCTATACGAACTATCCCGACAATGTGGTGAAGTTCTTCGTCCAGCAGGCCGCTGCCGGCGGGGTCGACATCTTCCGTGTCTTCGATTGCCTCAACTGGGTCGAGAATATGCGCGTCTCGATGGACGCCGTGATCGAGGCCAACAAGGTCTGCGAGGGCGTCGTCTGCTATACCGGCGACATGCTGGACCCGGACCGGTCCAAATATGACCTGAAATATTACGTCGCCCTCGCCAAGGAGCTGGAGGCTGCGGGCGCCCATGTGCTGGGTCTGAAGGACATGGCGGGCCTGCTCAAGCCGGCCGCAGCCCGGAAGCTCATCGCCACGCTCAAGCAGGAAATCGGCCTGCCGATCCACCTTCACACCCATGATACGTCCGGCGCGGCCGCGGCGACGGTTCTGGCGGCGGTGGATGCCGGCGTCGACGCGGTCGACGCGGCCATGGATGCCCTTTCCGGCACCACGTCGCAGCCGACGCTGGGTTCGTTGGTCGCGGCCATGGCCGATGGCGAGCGCGACCCCGAACTCGACGCCAAGGCAATCCGCCAGATTTCCTTCTATTGGGAAGCCGTGCGCACCCAGTACCGGGCCTTCGAGAGCGATCTCAAGGGCGGCGCTTCGGAGGTTTATCTCCACGAAATGCCGGGTGGGCAATTTACCAATCTCAAGGAACAGGCGCGTTCGCTGGGCCTCGAAACCCGCTGGCACGAGGTCGCCCAGACCTATGCCGACGTCAACCAGATGTTCGGCGATATCGTCAAGGTGACCCCGTCATCCAAGGTGGTGGGCGACATGGCCCTGGCCATGGTCTCGGCCGGCATTACCCGCGCCGATGTCGAAAATCCGGACAAGGACATTGCCTTCCCCGATTCGGTGGTGGGCTTTTTTGCCGGCGATCTGGGCCAGCCGCCGGGCGGCTTCCCGGAAAAGCTGCAGAAGAAGGTCCTCAAGGGTCGCACCCCTCTGACCGAACGGCCGGGTTCCTATCTCAAGCCCACCGACCTCGAAGCCGAGCGCAAGAAGATTGCCGAGGAAACGGGGATGGAGATCGACGATTATCGCCTGGCCTCGTACCTGATGTATCCCAAGGTCTATTCGGATTTCGAAAAGACTCAGGATCGCTACGGCCCCACCGAAGTGCTGCCGACGCCGGTCTATTTCTACGGCCTCAATGAGGGCGACGAGCTGCTGGTCGATATCGAGAAGGGCAAGACCCTGGTCGTGACCTATCAGGGCCGCGCCCCGACCAATGAAAAGGGCGAGGTGCGCGTCTTCTTCGACCTCAACGGGCAGCCGCGCACCATTACCGTGCCCGACCGCCTCAAGGCCGGCGAGGTCAAGGTGCGCGCCAAGGCAGCGGCAGGCGATCCCAAGCAGGTCGGCGCGCCCATGCCGGGCGTCATCTCGACCCTGGCGGTCAAGGAAGGCCAGAAGGTTTCCGCCGGCGATGTGCTCTGCTCGATCGAAGCCATGAAGATGGAAACCGCCATCCATGCCGAAGTCGACGGTACGGTGGTGGAACTCCTCATCAAGCCGGGCGACCAGATCGACGCCAAGGATTTGCTGGTGCGGTTGGACTAAAGCAAAGGCCCGGAGCGATCCGGGCCTTTCGTTTCAGGCCGCGCTCGGGCCCGGGTCGCTGCCATGGGGCGGCGTGTTGGCGACCTTGAGTACCCGCAGGCGACGTACCGCGTCGTTGGCATCGAGCCAGGTCATGACCTGTCCCGGGCGCAGCCCGAGCAGCGCCGCGCCATGGTCCGAGGTCACCGACAGACGGTAGTCGCCTGCCAGCTTCTCGTCGCCGGGCAGCACCAGCTTGATCGTACGTTCGGCCTCCGGAAGCGGCTGGTAGCGGACGATGCTGCCGATGCGCACCACATCGGGCGGCAGGGTGGCATCGGGGACGATCCGGGCGCGATCGAGCTCATAGAGCAGGAAGTCGATCCGATCGGTGCTGCCGCCGATATCGGTGAGCGCGGCCACCGTGAGCCGCCTGTGTTCGGTCTCGCCGATGACGATTTCGGGCGATTGCGACAGGTCGAACAGGGACAGCGTCGTCACGGCTTCTCTCCCATGCTTGGCGTTCTGGAGGGCAAGGGCGGAGCGGCGAACAGGTGCTGGGGCACGGCGTTCTCGTGCCGATCGTCCCGGTGGCACCAGGGGCAACGCCGGGCCGCGCGGGGGCGTGGGCCCGAACACGAGCGGCAATAGCGCAGAATCTGCATCACACCCTCCTCAGAACAGTGGCGTTGCTGCCACGGCCTCGAGCAGGCGCGCCCGGTCTTCCACCGAGCGCAGGCGTACGGTCATGGTCTCGGTTTTTATCGGGGTCTGGTGCGGCAGGCTGTAGCTCAGCTCGGGCAGGTGGACGCTGGTCCATTCCTGAAAGCGGCGCAGCTTGTTGCCGCCGCTCATGGGCAGGGTTACGGAATACTTGAAGGTCATTTCGATCGCCTCGGAAGACATGCGGAGACCTCCAGGCGCGGAGCGCATGGGGCGGGCATGTCAGAACATTTGGGAAAAGTGTTCAGCACTCCTGGTGTCGCGCTTGCCCTGGGGCAGGTGGCAACACCAGGCCATCAGCCTGCCTGGCTGAGGCGCGTCAGAAACCGGCAGGTGTGAAGAGGAAAGGCGTTCATGGTCACTATCATGGCCATAAGCGGGGCAATGTCAAATTGCCCCGCCCGGAGCTCACTGGCGGCGGGCGGTGCCGTCGACGGTTTTGCCGTAGCGGCCAGCATAGACCTTGGCCGGCACGGGCAGCCGGGAAACGATCCAGCTCACCATCATGGGCACGAGGACGATGTCGTCGACCCAGCCCAGGAACGGAATGAAATCGGGCAGGATGTCGATCGGGTTGACCAGGTAGAAAGCGGCAAACAGCGTCGCCGCCTTGAGATAGAGCGGGGTGTGCGGCGACCAGAATGCCTTCCAGAGCTGCACGACTTCCTTGCGGAACAGGATGAGGCGAGGGAGGAGCATGTTCATCATGTTCAATAAGTGGCCCTCCGCCGCCGCCATTCAAGGGGGCGGTGTTCACATCTGCGGGGGCTGGATTTCCGGCCAGCCATCGGCATCGAAGGCAATGGGCGACAGGGCCAGCTTGGGGATGCCGCTCTGGTCGCGATCGTACCAGTGCCAGGCGAGCCACGGCTCGCCGTTGCGCAGGAACACCTCCTGTCCGCCGGGTCCGCGATAGCGTCCCTCAGTCCTCAGCAGTTCGGTGCCGCCCCCTTCGAGCATGGGCTTGCCTGATCGGTCGAGATAGGGGCCCTGCACCGCCTCGGCCCGCCCCACCATGATGCGATAGGTCGAGGCATTGCCGGCGCAGCATTTGTCGAAGGAGACGAAGAGGTAGAAGCTGCCCTCATGCTCCAATATCGCCGGCGCCTCGATGGCGCCGCCACCGCGCGAAGCGAGACGGACCGGTTCGGCGCCCGGCCGCGCCAAGCCTGTCGCGGCGTCGAGTTCGATCATGCGGATACCGTCCCAGAAGGAGCCGAAGGCGAGCCAGGCCCGCCCGCCAGTATCGATGCGGAATGGATCGATCGCATTGAAGTCATCGCCTGGCCGCGAGCGGAACACCATGCCCTGGTCGCTCCAGCCGCTGGTGGGGTCGGCTGCGTCGAGGGCCTGATTGGTCATGACACCAATGACCGAATTGTTGAGCCCGAAAGTCGAGCCGGAATAATAGAGATAGTGCGTGCCGTCCCTTTCGGAGACCGAAGGCGCCCAGAGATTGAGCGGGGTCGTGCCCAGCGCCTCGGTTACCCATTGCGGTACGCCGCCGGGCAGGGCGCCGCTTTCGCTCCAGACCAGCCCATCGGGCGAGGTCTTGGTGCGGATCTGCCCCCCATCGGCAGCGCGCTCCACCCCGGTGGCGAAGGAGACGAGACCGTTTTCCAGCACCGCGATGGTGGGGTCGTGAATGGCGATATTGCCGCTCAGGGGTTGGGCGACCGCCGGAATGCTCATCAGCATGGCGGCTGCCATCAGGGTCCGAACTAGCACTAAGTTCTCCTCTTGGCCTTGCGCTCTTGTTCCTTGGCCAGGTTCTCGGTCAGCCGCGCCTTGACGATCTTCATGATCAACTCGTCGGGTGGCAGGGCATCGGGGGGAAATTGCAGCGTGCCTTTCGAGGTCCGCCATCTGGCAATCTCGTCTTCCATGCCGACGAAAACAGCATCGCCCATGGGAAACAGCGAACAGTGCTTCTTGAAGGCGAAGTAGGACACGAGCGGTCCATGAAAGCCTATGCCGGGCATGGCATAGGTGATGATTTCCTCGGCTTCCGGAGCCGCCATGCGGATTGTCCGGCGCAGATGCGCAATCGCCTCGCGAAAAGGTGGTTCGAGCCCGGCCACATAGGCATCGATACGGGCCACCGCATTTTCCTCAGCCATGGCGGTTCCTCCCCTTTGGCCGTCACGCTATTGTTCAGTTGCCAGCGATAAAGGGAAGTCCTATCTCGTGGGCAGGTTTCAAGAGGCGAAGAACATGGCCGGTCCATCCGTGCGCAGGCAATCGGTAGGTGTCAATGTTGGTGGCGTCATGGTCGGCGGCGGCGCACCCGTGGTCGTCCAGTCCATGACCAATACCGACACGGCCGATATCGACGCGACGGTCAAACAGGTCATGCAGCTGGCTCGCGCCGGCTCGGAAATCGTGCGCATCACCGTCGACCGCGACGAGAGCGCCGCTGCCGTGCCCATCATCCGCGACCGGCTCGCCTTCATGGGCTATGACGTGCCGCTGGTGGGCGACTTTCACTATATCGGCCACAAGCTGCTCACCGATCATCCGGCCTGCGCCGAGGCCCTGGCGAAATACCGCATCAATCCGGGCAATGTCGGCTTCAAGGCCAAGCGTGATACCCAGTTCTCGACGCTGATCGACATTGCCAACAAGTATGACAAGCCGGTGCGGATAGGGGTCAATTGGGGGTCGCTCGACGAAGAGCTGCTCACCAAGCTCATGGACGAGAATGCCGCTTCTGCCGCTCCGATCTCCGCTGCCGCCGTGCAGCGCGAGGCGATCATCCAGTCGGCGCTGCTCTCCGCCGCCCGTGCTGAAGAACTCGGCATGGGTCGCAACAAGATCCTGCTCTCGACCAAGGTTTCGGACGTCCAGCATCTGATTGCGGTCTATCAGGACCTTGCCGCCCGCTGCGACTATGCGCTGCATCTGGGGCTCACCGAAGCGGGCATGGGCTCGAAGGGCATTGTCGCCTCTTCGGCGGCCCTCGGCATCCTGTTGCAGCAGGGTATTGGCGACACGATCCGCATTTCCCTGACGCCCGAGCCGGGCGGCGACCGCACCACCGAGGTCAAGGTCGCGCAGGAATTGCTGCAGACCATGGGCTTCCGCCAGTTCCTGCCGGTTGTCGCGGCCTGCCCCGGTTGCGGGCGCACGACCTCGACGACGTTCCAGACCCTGGCCAAGGACATCCAGGACCATCTCAACATCTCGATGCCCGAATGGCGCGAGCGCTATCCCGGCGTCGAGACGCTGTCGGTGGCGGTGATGGGCTGCATCGTCAACGGACCGGGCGAAAGCAAGCACGCCAATATCGGCATTTCCCTGCCCGGCACGGGCGAGACGCCCGCCGCGCCGGTCTTTGTCGATGGGCAGAAGGTCGCCACCCTCAGGGGCGCCGATGTGGCCGACCAGTTCAAGACCATGGTAGCCGACTATATCGAAAAGAAATTTGGCGCCGGGCGACAGAACGCAGCGGAATGAGCGTGGTGCGGCCCGATATCGAGGCGGTGCTGGCGCTTGATCTCAAATGCCTGCGGGCAGCCGATGGCGGCATGCTGGATGCCAAGGCCCACCGCGCGGCATTGGCGCAGAGCCTGCCAAGGTCGCATTGGGCGCTGGTCTATCGGGCAGACCGCCTCGTCGCCTATGGCTATTGCTGGGGCGAGGGCGGCGACTGGTTTGCCGGGGGTCTCTGCATCGATCCCGAACACCGCAATGGCGGGGTGACGGCCGAACTGGCCTTGCGCTTTCTCGCGCTTGTCGAGCAATTGGGGGTGGAGCGGCTGCGCAGCCATGTGCGACGCGCCAATGCCCAATCGATGCGGTTGCACCGGCGGCTCGGCTTCGCGGTGGAGAAGGAAAGCGATATCGCTGTGGCTTTTCTCATTACGGCCGCCGAATTGCGCAATGCCATGTCCCGGTTCATCCCAGGGTGAGCCGGTCGCGCCCTTCGCGTTTGCTGGCATAGAGCAGGGCATCGGCGCGACTGTAGACCTGGTCGAGGTCCTCGCGGCCACCAAGTGCCGTCGCCCCGATACTGACCGTCAGGGGGGCGGCGTCCGGCACCAGGATATTGCCGATGCGCCGCCGCATGGTGTCCAGGATCGAGCCGGCCTGGTCGAGATCGGTGCCATAGAGCAGGATGGCGAATTCCTCGCCGCCCAGGCGCGCCGCCATGTCCATGGGACGGCGGGCAATATCGGCAATCACCTCGGCCACGAGGCGCAGCGCCTCGTCCCCGGCAGTGTGGCCGAAGCGGTCATTGAAGGCCTTGAAGTGGTCGATATCGACCACCGCAAGCACCAGTTGTTCATCGGTGCGGCCGGCATGGGCGATCGCGGCGGCGGCATGGCGCTGAAACAGGCGGCGATTGGCCAGGTCGGTCAGGGCATCGAACTGGGCCTGATGCTGCAAGATGGCGCCGAGCAGGAATTGGCGGCGATGCGCATATTCGCGCAGATACCCGCCCACCGCGGCCACCGGGACGGCCATGATCATGACAGCGAGGAGCGCGAACTGGCCCTGCCACAGATCGGGCGGCAGGATGGTGATGCCGGCAATGGCGGTGAACAGGACCATGGCCGAGCTGGCAAGGACTGACTGGTAAAAGCGCAGACCCATGGGCAGGAAGGCCGCCATTGTCACCACGATCTGGGCGGTTTCGGCCGACGGAATACCATTGGACTTGTAGATGACGGCGGTGAGCGCGACCGCCAGGCAGAGCAGCAGATAGACCGTGAACGCCTTGGCTTCCAACATGTCGGGCTGGCGCAGGCGCGGCAGCAGGCAGGCCAGCAGCAGCACCAGGACCAGCCACCGCGCCCCCAGCAATACCCAGATGTCCGGCGGCAGGGGCCAGCGGGCGTAGAGGTCGAGACGCACCACGTCGAAAACGGCAAAGCCCGACCAGATCAGGAGGGCGGCGATGCTGATGACCAGCGCAGGCCGCTGCGCCTCGGCGACCACCTGTGCCCGATAGAGGGTCTCGAGGGCCGGCTCGAAACGCAGCCGCCCGAACCCCGCCCGCAATTGCCGTTCCGAAGTTTCGCCGCTGGGCACGGTGTTACCGGCATGAGGCAATATGGAGAAGATCTTGGGCAAAGCAACGGCCTCTCGGGCCAGAACGGCCATATTCGTCCCCGCTAATATGGAGGCATGAGCGTTGCGATCACGTAAAAATTTAGTCCGAGGTCAGTGCTGCCATTCCGGCAGCGGAAAGAGCCGGTCATAGGCCCAGTTAAAGGCCAGGGCATAGACCATGTAGAAGACCGCGAAGGCCAGGTCCATGACCAGCGCCTGCCAGAGCGAAATGCCCAGATAGAGCGCGATCAACGGCATGAGCATGAGCAGCAGGCCCAGTTCGAACAGCACGGCATGGATGACGCGCAGGGCAGGGGTCTTGAGCGTAGTGCCGCGCCGGGCCTGCATCAGCCTGTCGAAGCCCAGATTGAAGACATAGTTCCAGCCCATGGCCAGGGTGGCGCTGCCAATGACGATGATGGCGCTGTCGCCGGCATGGAGCTGGAAAACGAAGGCGCCCAGGGGCGTCGCCAGGAGAATGCCGATGATTTCGAACAGGAGGGCGTGGCGGATACGGTCGGCGGTGCTGCGCACGGAAGATCCCCTTGGGGTTCCGGGCCGTCCCGAACGCTGATCCCGGAAAGGGGGAGGCCGTCCTCGCTTGTGCCGGGATATAGACCGCCGCGCGGGCCCGGGCAAGGCCGTCATGGCATGGGAGATGGTCTAGGGATGCAGGGCGAGGATTCCGGCCCGCACCGGGCCGTTGCTGCCCATGTCCGGCACCTGGTATTCGGCCAGTAGCGTCAAGCGATCCAGGGGCAGGTCGCGGCGGAAGGGATCGCCGATGATGACAGAGGCGCCGCGCGCGGCTGCCTCGGTCAGGATGGGCAGGGTGCGATCCACCACTTCGGGCAGGTAGAAGACATCGCCGGCAAGGATGACGTCGATTGCCGGCGGGTCCGCCTGCGTCCAGAGCGGCAGGTCCACACCGTTGGCCTCGGCATTGAGCCGCAGCGCCACCTGGGCGACGGGGTCGGGTTCGATGGCCCAGGCATTGGCGGCGCCGGCCTTGAGCGCTGCAATGCCGACCAGCCCCGACCCGGCGCCGAAATCGAGCACGGTCCGGCCCGAAACCAGCTCGGGATGGTCCTGAAGGTAAAGCGCCAGCACGGCGCCGCCGCCCCAGGCATAGGCCCAGTATGGCGGCGCTTCGTCCTGCCCTTCGCCGGCCAGCCAGCCATTGAGACCGCTTCGCGGCGTGGGGGAATAGAGGGAAATATCGGGGCGAAAGGGCAGTTGCCTCAGCGTCAGGCGCTGGCGGATAAAGTCCTCGGCGCGCCGGGTCAGGCCGGCGGCTGGCATGCATCGACCCATTGATTGCCGCAGAGTTCGGCGAGGCGTCCGACGCTGAGCTTGACCGAGGAATGGGTGTCGCCCGCCGCCGGGATGACGAGGTCATAGATGCGGAGCGAGGTGTCCAGATAGATCGGCAGCGGCGCCGGCAGGCCGAAGGGACAGACCCCGCCCACCTGGTGGCTGGTGAGGCGCAGGACATCCTCGGCGCCCAGCATGCGCGGACGGCCACCAAAGGCGGCTTTCGACTTCTGGTTGTCCAGCCGGGCGTCCCCCCGCGTCACCAACAGGATCTCCTCGCCATTGACGCGGATGCACAGGGTCTTGGCAATCTGCCCGGGTTCGACGCCATGGACTTCCGCTGCCAGCTGCACGGTGGCGGTGGAATCGCTGGTGACGATGACGGCAAGGTCAGGGGCGCGGGCGGCCAGGTCGGCACGAACAGTATCCAGGCTCATCGGTCTCTTTCAGAACAATCGCGCCAGGCGCTCTTCGTAATCGGCGCGCATCTTGTAGTGGATGGGGGTCTTGAGGACGCGCTGCATCAGCTCGGGTTCGATGTCGCGTTCGCCCTCGAGCGCCAGCAATTGACTGACGGTGATGCGGTCGCCCGCAAAAGGCGCGTGCAGGACCGGCTCGCCCGCCCGCACTTGGCCTGGCTCGATCACCCGGCAATAGGCGCCGGGCCGACCGGCTTTGAAGAATTGCTTGACCCAGGCGGGATTGCCCATGCGCAGGGCAAACACCTTGCACGGGGTGCGGTGCGAGGTGACTTCAAGCACGACCTCACCGATGGTGAAGCGGTCGCCTACGCAGACGCTGCGGCCCTCGACGCCGCCGATGGTGAAGTTCTCGCCGAAGGTGCCGGGGGCAATTTCGCGCTCCAGCGCCTTGGCCCAATAGGCGTAGTCATCGGCAAAATAGAGATAGACCGCCTGGTCGACCCCGCCATGGTGCTTGCGATCCAGGATCGCATCGCCCTCCAGGCCCTGCCGGGTGATCTCCACCTCGATATCGTCGGCAACCGGTTCCTTGTAGATGCCGGTCATGGCCGATTTGGTCGGAATGGGCCGGGCCTGGCCGATATTGATGCTTTGCAGAATGGCCATGGCCTATTTCTCCCGGCTGGCAAAGTAGCGCGCCGTCGCCCGCAGGCCATCGGCCCGGGGGCCGAAGGTGCGCAGCGCCGAGAGCGCGTCATTGACGATGGAGTCGAGCATCTGCCGGGCGCCATCAAGGCCCAGGCGCGCCACGATGGTCTGTTTGCCCAGGGCCGCATCCTTGCCGGTGGCCTTGCCCATGGCTTGGGAGGTGGCGGTCACGTCCAGGATATCGTCGGCCAGCTGGAAAGCGCGTCCGGCGGCCTCGGCATAGGCTGTCAGGGCCGAGAGCGCGCGCGGGTCGGCCCCGCCCAGAATGGCGCCCATGCGCACCGAGGCCCGGATCAGCGCACCGGTCTTCATGGCCTGCATGGTGGCGATGTCGCCTTCGGAAAAGCCGCCCTGTTCGCCCTCGATGTCGCGCATCTGCCCCCCCACCATGCCCCCGGCGCCGCTGCCGGCGGCCAGTTCGGCCACCAGGCGAATGCGCACGTCGGCGTCCGGATGGCATGAGGGGTCGGCCAACATGGCAAAGGCATGCGTGAGAAGGGCGTCGCCGGCGAGGATCGCGGTGGCCTCGTCAAACGCCTTGTGGACCGTCGGGCGGCCGCGCCGCAGATCATCATCGTCCATGGATGGCAGGTCATCATGGATCAGCGAATAGCAATGCACCATTTCGACGGCGAGGCCGGCATTGAGGGTCCGCTCGCGGGGCATCGAAAAGATCGCTGCGGCCTGTCGCAGCAGCAGTGGCCGCAATCGCTTGCCGCCTTCCAGGCTTCCATGGCGCATGGCCGCCACGACCCGCTCGGCCGCCGGACCGGGGCCGGAAAGCCGCGCGCCGCTGAGATAGTCAGAGAGCCCCGCCTCCATGGCACGGGCGCAATCGGCGCTGTCGGCGGAAAAGTCGTACATGGGCATGTTGCTAGCCCGGCGCGGGGAGCGGAGCAATACCCCTCACCCGTCTCGGCCTGCGACCGATCCACCCTCTCCCACAAGGGGCGAGAGGTGATCCGGTGGGTGTTCGGGCTCGGTGTCCCCTTCTCCCTCAGGGGAGAAGGTGTCCGAAGGGCGGATGAGGGGTCTTGGTCCAAATCCTATTCATCGCTACACAGGCCGTTATGGCCCGGCGCAAAAAGACCCTCTGGCGGTTCATCCGCATTCCTCTCGGCATTCTTGCCGTTCTGGTGGCCATTCCGCTGCTGCTGACGCCGCTCTATCTCGTCGTCCAACCGGTCTCCGTGCCCATGCTGGTGCGCATGCTGAGCGGTCAGCCGGTCACGCGCGAATGGCGCGATATCGGTGCGATTTCCGATCGTCTCAAGGCCGCCGTGATCCTCTCGGAGGATGGACAATTCTGCCGCCATTGGGGGGTGGATGTGGGGGCGCTGCGCGAAGAGGTCGACAATTTCCTCGCCGGTCGGGAGACGCGGGGCGCTTCGACATTGACCATGCAGGTGGCGCGGAACCTCTTTCTCTGGAACCAGCAAAGCGCCATCCGCAAGGGGCTCGAAGTGCCGCTGGCGCTCTATATCGACCTGGTCCTGCCCAAGAAGCGGATCATGGAAATCTATCTCAATATTGCCGAATGGGGGCCTTCGGGCGAATTCGGCGTGGCGGCCGGCGCGCTCCGGGCCTTCGGGCGCGAACCGCAGAACCTGGATTGGTCCACGGCAAGCCTGCTCGCCGTCACCCTGCCCAATCCCATCCTGCGCAATCCGGCGCGGCCCAGTGCCGGGCTCCTGCGGGTTGCGGCAATTGTCGAGGACCGAGCCCGCCAATATGGCGAGCGGGCCAATTGCGCAGGTGCCGATGGACATTTGGCGCTATAGGGCAACCCGGCGGAGCAGCGGGCGCAAAAGGCACTAGCCAAGCCCCTCGTCTTCCTCTATAGACCCCACCAATCCTGACAGAGCACGTCTCTGGCCGCTTCCGGCGGCGCAACGATTTTGAATTCGGAGTACCGACCATGGCAGTGCCAAAACGCAAGACCTCGCCGATGAAGCGCGGCTTCCGCCGTTCGGCCGACGCGATCGCCAACCCTACCTATGTCGAAGACAAGGATTCGGGTGAGCTGCGTCGCCCGCATCATGTCGACCTCAAGACCGGCATGTATCGCGGCCGCCAGATTCTCGCGGCAAAGAAGTAAGCCGAAAGGCGAGCGGGCGCTGATGCGCTTTATCTGATATTCGAGCGGCCGGCCCCCACAAAGGGTCGGCCGTTTTGTTTTTTCCGCCGCCAGCAGAAGCGGCCAGACCGGAGCCAGGCAATCATGAGCATGCGCGTTGAATCGGACACCATGGGCCAGATCGAGGTGCCGAATGACAAGTATTACGGCGCGCAGACGGCCCGAAGCCTCATGAATTTCGATATCGGCGGGGAGAAGATGCCCACCGAGATCATCACCGCCTTCGGCATCCTGAAGAAGGCCGCGGCGCTGGCCAATCACAAGCTGGGCCTGATGGATGAAGCGACCCGGGACCTTGTGGTCGCCGCCGCTGACGAGGTGATCGCGGGCAAGCTCGCAGGCCATTTCCCGCTGGTGGTCTGGCAGACCGGTTCGGGCACCCAGTCCAACATGAATGTCAACGAGGTGATTTCCAATCGCGCCATCGAGATGGCCGGCGGCACCATGGGTTCGAAGAAGCCCGTGCATCCCAATGACCATGTCAATATGAGCCAGAGCTCGAACGACACCTATCCCACCGCCATGCATATCGCGGCGGTCGAGGCGGTGGAGGGCTATCTCTACCAGCGCGTGCTGCTGCTGCGCGACACGCTGGCCGCCAAGGCCGATGACTTCATGGATGTGGTCAAGATCGGCCGCACGCATCTCCAGGATGCAACGCCGCTGACCCTGGGCCAGGAAATTTCGGGCTGGGTGGCGCAGATTGATTATGCGCTGGCGGCGATCAAGGCGACCATGCCGCAGCTCAAGGAACTGGCGCTGGGCGGTACGGCCGTGGGCACGGGGCTCAATGCCCATCCCGACTATGCCGTCACCGTTGCCGCCGAAATCGCTGCGTTGACCGGTCGCGATTTCGTCACCGGCCCCAACAAGTTCGCGCTTCTGGCCGGGCACGATGCCTTTGTGAGTTCCTCGGGCGCCCTGAAGCAGCTGGCCGTGGCCTTCATGAAGATCGCCAATGACGTGCGCTGGCTGGCCTCGGGTCCGCGTTCGGGCCTGGGGGAGATCGTGATCCCGGAAAACGAACCGGGGTCGTCCATCATGCCGGGCAAGGTCAACCCGACCCAGTCCGAAGCCATGACCATGGTCGTCGCCCAGGTCATGGGCAATGACGCTGCCATCGGTTTTGCCGCCAGCCAGGGCAATTTCGAGCTCAATGTGTTCAAGCCCGTCATCGCCTATAATTTCCTGCAGTCGGTGCGGCTGCTGGCCGATGCGGCCAAGAGCTTCAACGACAATTGCGCCGTGGGCATCGAACCCGACAAGAAGCGCATCAAGCAGCTGGTCGACCAGTCGCTGATGCTGGTGACGGCGCTCAACCGCCGCATCGGCTATGACAATGCCGCCAAGATCGCCAAGACCGCCCACAAGAACGGCACCACCCTCAAGGAGGAGGCCATCAATCTGGGCCTGCTCACGGCCGAAGAATTCGACGCCGAAGTGAAGCCCGAGCAGATGGTGGGGCCACTCAAGCTCAAGAAATAGCAATGGGCTGGGAGGCGCTGGCCCATTGGGGTGCGGATGCGGTGCGCATCGAACCCCTGGCGGGTGGCGTTGCCAATGATGTCTGGAGCCTTCGCGTCAATGGGCAATTGGCGGTTGGCCGGCTCGGCACGCGGGGAGAGGCTGATCTGGCCTGGGAAACCGCGCTCATGCTGCATCTCGACCGGCACGGGCTGACCGTGCCGGTGCCGATACCGACCCTGGATGGCCGGCTCTTTGCCCAGGGGCTGGTGGTGATGCGCTATGTCGAGGGCGGGCCGCCGCAGACCGAGGCCGACTGGCGCCGGGTTGCCGAAACGCTGCGCCAGGTACACCGGTTGACGCAGGACTGGCCGCAGCGCCCCGGCTGGAAGTCATCCATCGACCTGCTACATGCCGACAAAGGCACCAGGATTGATCTCAGGGCCATGCCTGCGGAGGCCGTGGCCCGCTGCCGGGCGGCATGGGCGCGCCTTGCCGGGCGGCCCACAGCCGTCGTCCATGGCGATCCCAATCCGCGCAATATCCGCCTGACTGGCGAAAGAGTGGGGCTGATCGATTGGGACGAGGCGCATGTCGATGTCCCCGAACTCGATCTCGACTTGCCCGATAATGCCGCCGGGTTCGGTGCGGATGAGGCGGACATGGTCGCGCAGGCCTCCGCGGCCTGGGAGGCCGCGGTCTGCTGGAAGGACGACCATGCGGTCAGCCAGCTTGCACTCGTCCGGCCGATCTGAAGGTCCGGACTGGCCTGCCCGCCAGGTTTAGCCCCTTATCGCCGCTTCAACCTTGGCCACGTCGATCTTTTTCATGTCCATCATGGCGTCGAAGGCCCGCTTGGCCACATCGCCACCCTGCTGCATGGCTTCGGACAGGGCGCGCGGGGTGATCTGCCAGTTGACGCCCCATTTGTCACTGCACCATCCGCACATGCTTTCCTTGCCGCCATTGCCGGTAATGGCGTTCCAGTAGCGGTCTGTCTCGGCCTGGTCCTGGGTCTCCACCTGCATGGAAAAGGCTTCCGACTGCTTGAAGGCCGGGCCGCCATTGAGGCCGATGCAGGGAATGCCCATCACGGTGAACTCGACGGTCAGCACCGCGCCGGCCTTGGTGGATGGATTGTCGCTCGGCGCCCTGTGCACCGCGGTGACCCGGGTATCAGGAAAGGTCGCGGCATAGAAATTGGCGGCGTCCTCGGCGCCGGTATCATACCAGATGCAGATCGTGTTCTTGGCATTGGCCATTCGTGTGTCCTCCGGTTGGGGGTCCCAGAGGACCCGATCCGGCAGCCGCCTGCAATTGGCTGCCAACAAAGCGACGGGCGAGCGCCCTCGGTTTGAACAGGGCGGAGCATTTTTTGGCGATTTTCTCGCCCCTTCCGCCCATGGGAAAGCTCTGGCATGGTGGCCGCAACGAAGCGGAGGCCCCAATGAGCGAAACCGTCGTGATGCCAACCCACCATGCGCCACGTCCGCGCAGCAATGGCTTCATCATCCCGCTGCTGATCTTCCCGTTCCTAATCTACAATCTGGTGGTGTTCCTGTTGTTCGGCGGCAATCCGGTCAATTGGGGCGCCGGAATGTTTTCCATACCCATGCCTTCGGGCATGCCATGGGCCATTACCGCCGGAGATTTTCTCCTGGTAGTGGGCATTTTGCTGCTGTTCTTCGAAGTGCTCAAATCCACCAATATCGCACGCAGCTCGATCATCGAGCACATGCTGTCCATGGTGGTCTTCGTGGCCTTCCTGATCGAGTTCCTGCTGGTAGGCGCGGCGTCCAGTTCGGTCTTTTTCCTGCTCATGGTGATGAGCCTGATCGATGTGGTGGCCGGGTTCACCGTCTCGATCACCAGTGCCAGCCGCGACGTGTCGATGCACTGACGGGCGGGGTCACACCACGATGGTCTTGCGATAGCCCTGCGGCATGCGGCGCTGGGACAGCAGGGCGGTCTGGCCATAGGCGCCGACGGCGCCTTCAGCGGTGCCGCGGCGCCGGATACGCTGGGGCGCCAGATGAGCGCGCGCTGCCAGCAATTGGCTGACAAAGGCGGCGTCCGCTGCGCTGCGCGCCAGCGACGGGCGCGGGGCGGCAGGACCAACCAGCATGGGCAGGCCGGCACCAGATGTATTGCTTTGAGCCAGTTCGGACATCGACTGTACCATTTCGGGCCGCCCTGTGCCGGAATGACACAGACCAGACGGTGCTATACCCCATTAGGGGCAAGCGCCGTGCCAGATGGTAACAGTTTGTTAACGAGTTTCGATCCGCAAATGTGATCGGTTCACAGCCAATTGCGGCTCAGAAATTGTCCTTGCCCCGGCGAATAGCGGCAAAAACCTCTGCCGGATCGGCGCCTTCGAGCCCGTAATGGCGGGCCAGTTCGGTTGTATCGGCGCGCAGGAACGGGTTCGCCCGCTTGTCCTCGCCCAGGTTGAAGGGAATGGTCGGCCTGCCGGCCAGGCGCAACCGGTCCACTTCAGCGGCGCGCGCCTTGAGCGCCGCATTATCCGGATCGATGGACAGGGCAAAGCGGGCATTGCTCTGGGTATATTCATGCCCGCAATAGACCAGCGTCTGGTCGGGCAGGGCCCGGAGACGCTTCAATCCCTCCCACATGGGTCCCGGAGTGCCCTCGAACATGCGTCCGACGCCCAGTGAAAACAGCGCATCGGCCGAGAACAGGTGTCCGCCCGCCCGATCGTAGAACACGATATGACCCAGCGTGTGGCCGGGCGTCGCCATTACCGCAAAGCGGCTCTCCCCCAGTTCGATCTCGTCGCCGTCGCCCACCAGTTCGTCGAGGCCCTCGATCTTGTCGGCCTCCTCGCGCGGGCCGACGACGCGGGCGCCAAACTCGGCCTTGAGTGCGGCAATGGCCTCGACATGGTCGATGTGGTGGTGGGTGATGAGGATGTCGCTCAACGTCCATCCCCGCTGCTGCAACGCCGTGCGGATGGGCGCGGCCTCCGGAGCATCAATGGCGGCGGTGCGGCCCGAGGCCTCGTCATGCACCAGATAGCCGAAATTGTCGCTGCGGGCGGCAAAGACATCCACGATCAGGCCCATCGTCACTCTCCTTGAACTGTGTTTGCCGCAAGCTAGGGAGCCTGGCCCGTCATGACAACCGGGGATTGGACAAGTTCACCCGGCTTTGGCACTGTCCGGCCATGACCAGCGATGTCGCCCGCCTCATCGACTATTACAAGTCCCCGCTCGGCCGGCTGACCAGGGCCCTGGTGCGCGAACAGGTGATCGACCTGGCCGGGGACCTGCGCGGACGCCGGGTGCTGGGGCTGGGCTTTGCCACGCCCTATCTGCGCTTTGCGCTGGAGCCGGC
>CBFGTF010000045.1:0-18102 GCA_965651655.1 uncultured Devosia sp. | reverse complement strand
CCAAGGTGCTCGAAATGCTGGCCCATCAGTTCTCGGTCTTTGGCGGGGCAGGCGAGAGCCAGCGCCTCAACGCGCAGGAACTGGTCAAGGTACGGGCGGCGCGGGACCGGCTGCTTTCGGACCTGCGCGATCCGCCGGACCTCGAAACCCTGGCGCGCGAGGTGGGACTGGCCTCAAAGCGCCTCAACCGGGGCTTCCGGGAGCTTTATGGGACGACGGTCTTCACCTATCTGCGCGATGCCCGACTGGACGCGGCCCGCAAGGCGCTGGAGGCTGGAACTCCGCTGCCGCTCAAGCAACTGGCCTGGGAACTGGGCTATGGCCAGGTGAGCAATTTCGTGACCGCGTTCCGGCGCCGCTTCGGGGTAACGCCGGGAAGCTATCGTGTTGAGAGAGAAGAGGATTATGCGCGTCGGGAATGATTATGCCCGAGCGCCCCATGCGTTGAGATAGGCCATCGAGTCTCCTAGTTCGCAAAGCCGGTCCCCCAGGGGCCGGCTTTTGCTTTCGGGAGAAAATCATGACCATGCGGGCTTTTGGAATACGGAAACAGCGGAACGAGGGGCGTTGGCTGCTGGCCGGCATTCTGATGGCCACTACGGCGCTGGTCATGACCCCGAAAGCAGAGGCGCAGCAGGGGCCCATATATTACGAGCAGCCGGTTCTATATCACCTGCTCGATATCAGCGGCGACGGCACTCTGTTCGTTGGACAGGGGCCGCGTCCGGGGCACGCGGGACAGACCGGCTCCTACTACGGGACAATGGGTGGGCCATTGACCTGGATTCCCGATCTTGGCGGGGGCCAGAACATTCCGCTCGCCATTTCCGGCACTGGCCATGTGATTGTCGGGCAGGGCTTGAATGCGGACGGCAATATGCGCGCCTGGCGCTATGTGGTGGCGGCCGGGTTCACCGAGGACATGGGCACTCTGGCGCCAACGGTATCTTCGGCCCAGAGCTATGCAAGCGGGGTTTCAGATGATGGCTCGCGCGTCGTCGGGCGCTCCACCTGGCAGGGCAACCAGCGCGGGTTTGTCTATATTGCAAACTCAACCGGAGGAGTGGCTGGCAATGTGAGCATGCATGGCCTGGACAGTCTTGCCGGTGGCTATAACACAAGCGCCGCCAACGGTATTTCCGGCGATGGGCGCTATGCCGTTGGATATGGTGATGGAGCCGGATCGACCGAACTGGCCATCCGCTGGAACCTCGATCCAGTTCATGGCGGCGGTCAGGCAGTGGCCGAGAATTTGGGGTCGCTCACAGGCATGGGTGGGCAGTCACGCGCGCTCGCGGTGTCCGTTGACGGCTCCGTCGTCGTCGGCAGTTCCGAAGATGCCGATGGGCGACGCATCGCCTTTCGCTGGCGCGAGGGGGCCACAGACGGTGTTGCGGGCAATGTGGAAATGCTGGGCCTGGGGACGCTGGGTGGCCAATCTTCGGATGCTTCGGCCGTGTCGCGAGACGGCCATTGGGTGGTCGGCAATGCCGAGAACGAGGATAACATCGACCTGGCTTTTCGCTGGTCCGAAGAGACAGGCATGGAATCCATTTCAAGCTGGCTTCAGCGACAGGGTGTCGCCATGGGTAGCGTGGTGCTTGAAACCGCCAATGCAATTTCAGACGACGGCACGGTCGTGGTCGGTCGGACCGAAAACGGGCGTGGCTATCTCGCCCGCGGTGATGATGCGGGTCCCGGCGGCCTGATGGATGTCGAGGAATATCACCGGACGCTCTATTCGGCCGCAGGGATTGCCAATACCGGTGAATTCCTGACCTGGCTGCCGATGAACGGGGCGCATCACCGGCCGATGATGCTGACGCCGGACCTCAATGGCGACATGTGCGCCTGGGCGACGGGTGATTTTGCGCATCACGGGGCGTCGTCCACCGGCCTGGCGCTGGCCGAAATGGGCGCCTGTACCGATGTGGTTGGCGGCAATGTGCGGATCGGTGGGGCGGTGGGCACCACTGGTTCGTGGCAGGACCTGGCGCTGGGGGGCTCGGCCCGGATGCACGGGCAATATGTACTCAGCGAAGTGGATTGGCAGCCTGACGGCACGCCCCTGTTGCTGAGCCTCACCGGCATGCTGGGGAGCTACAAGGCCAATATCGACCGGGCCTATTCGAACGGTGCGGCGACGGCCATTTCCAGTGGCGAAACAACTGCCTTTGGTGGTGTGGTGCGGCTGCGGGCAGATTGGCTGGAGGCTGCCGTGATCGGCAATACCAGCGTCAACCCCTATGCCTCCCTTGGCTTCGGCAGCCTGCATGTCAACGGCTATAGCGAGAGTGGCGGACCGTTCCCGGCTGTATTCAACGCGCAGACCATTGGCCATGCCGATATTCGTCTCGGTGTGACCGCGGTGACCGAGTTTTCGACCCAGACCAGGCTGTCGACGACGCTGGAAGTGGCGCACCGCACGGGCACGTCTGCCTCGGCCACCGGCAATGTGCCAGGCCTGTTCAACTTCTCGCTGGGTGGCGGTACTTATTCGCAGACCTGGGCGCGGGTTGGTGCTGAACTCGACCACGCGTTCAGCGACACTCTCTCGATGTCCACATCCCTGCACCTGGCCAGCAATGGCCGTGATCCATCCATCGCGGCGTCGGCCGGCATCAAGGGAGCATTCTGATGTTGCGCCATCTTGTCCAAGCGGGCCTCCTCGCGCTCGCAGTCGGCCTGGTATCGTCGGGCACCGCCTTTGTGGTGGCGACGTCGCCCGTTCTGGCGCTGGAGTTGCACGAAGCGGAAGCCGTGGTGTCGATCATGGAAGAATTGAGTGTCGAGATGGGCGAAGGCATGAGCGTCGACGCGGCCGATATCTTCTATGACTACGACTCGCTGGGGGCGTCGCTGATCCCGGCGGCAGGATTCGACCTGGCGCGCTGGAGCGCGGCTTATGACGCCGTGGCGTCGGGCTATATGGCGAGCATGCCGCAAAGCGAATTTGACGCTGTGTTCGAGGAGCCCCTGGCCCAGCTTGAAGCGGCAGACCTGCCCGAGGACCAAAAGGCGATGATCCGCGAGCATGTGGACCTACTGATCGCCGAGGCCCAGGCGGTACGCCTTTCAGGCATGCCCCATGTCGCGGTCTTGCGGCCCTTCGAGGACCGGCTTCATGTGCTGTTCCATGGCGCGTTTGGCGAGTAGCCAAGCCTGGACTTGACCAGGACAATGAAAAGGCGCCGTCCACTGGACGGCGCCTTGCTGCGTGCTGACCAGACGATCAGAAGACCTGATAGCTGGAGATGGCATTGTTGTAGCTGCCCAGCGAGGGCTTGTCGCCCGAGTAGGTGGTGCAGGCGCCGCCATACCAGTTGTTCTTGCACACGGTGACCTGGGCGCCGCCCTGGAGACGAATGGACGAGATCGTGTCGTTCCAGCCGCCGGGCAGGCTCGGATCGTCGTCGCCGGCGTTGACGCAGAACTGGGCGCCGCTGAAGTTGTTGCCCTTGAAGAAACAGGCCTTGGCGACAACCGGCGGAGCCGGGGGCGGAGCAGGCGGAGGCGCGTCGCCGATGCCGAAGGAGAAGCTGGGACCACCAGGGCCGACGCTCATGCCGAAATTGAACGGGATGTCGGAACTGCCGCCACCGCCGCCGCCACTACCACCGCCATCATAGGCGGCCAGGTAATTCTTGGAGACCCAGCCATCGGTGCCGCCATCGCGGTCGACAAAGCACCAGGAGCCTTGGCACTGCTTGACGTCGACGACTTCGCCAGAGGGCAGGGTGCCGACCTTGGCATAGCCGGTGCCGGGGCCGGTGCGGACATTGACAGTGCCGGTGGCAATGCCGGGAGCAGCCGAGACGGCCAAGGTGGTGAGCAGGGTGATGGCAGCCAGGCTGGTGCCGAACGTGACGCGCTTAATGGACATTTGGTTTCCCTCATCTGTGGTGTGACGAACCGCCAGGGGCCGTCCGTTTCTGAGGGTCATAAGGCGCCATCGGCGCTGAACCGGCGCTGAATGCGGCATTTAGGAGAACATGGCCAAGCGCCCGGAAACCGGGGCTTGGGCGCAGCGCAAGCTGAACGCTATGCGGTCAGTAGATGCGGATGGAGGACAGATTGCGCGCCAGCAGCGGATCGAGCCGAGGCTGGCTGGTAGCGATGCGTTCGCAATAGGACTGGAAGTCGCGGTCACGGCAGATGGCGGCGCTGGTCGCCGCGAGGACCTCGATCGAGACGATGCGATTGTCCCAGCCCCAAGTCGCCAGATCGATGAAGACCTCGCCGGTCCCGGCGCAGAAGGAGCGGCCGGTATAATTGGCGCCTTCATAGAAGCAGAGCTGGCCACCCTCAAGATCAGGCCATTCATTATCGCCGTCCAGGAGCGGCCAATGAGGGTCCTTGCCGAAATCGACCGCGCCATTGCGGGTCCAGCCGCGCCCGCCCGGACCATCGACAACGCACCAGATGTCCTGGCAGCGCAGGATCTTTATGGCAGCGTCGGCGGGTATCTCGCCGGTCAGAGCGTATTGTTCGCCGGGGCCTTCGCGCAGGACCAGCGTGTCACGGCTCCAGCCATGGCTGCCGGATTCTGAGCCGGAGAGGGCCGGAGCGGCGGGCAACAGGCAGAGTGCCAAGGCCAGTCCAAGGGCGAGAATCGAGCGCATCGGCAATGTCCACCTCCGAGAGAGTGGTGGAGGTTAGCGCGGCGCGCATGCAGATGCAAAGCAAAGCGCCGCCCGAGGGGCGGCGCCGATGATGGATCTCGTGCGGGTGTCAGCGGATACGGATCGAGGCGATGTAGTCGTCAAAATCGCCCAGCGACGAGGCGCCGGTCGTGTAGGTGCGGCAGGAGCGGAAATTGGGCTGCGAACACACCTGCACTTCAAGGCCATCCGAATTGTCGAAGGACGAAATCCGGTCAGTCCAGCGACCAAGATCGCGCACGGCCTCGCCCTGCTCCATGCAGAAGCTGTCGCCGCGGAAGCGGGTGCGGTCGTAGAAGCAGACCTCATCATAGACCGGCTGGATCACCGGCGGGCGCGGGCCGGGCCGGGGCGGCTGCTGGGGCTGGTTGCCAATGCCGATGCTGATCTGCGGGCCATCGGGACCGCCGATGGTGAAGCCGAAGGAGAGGTTGGGATTGGACGGATTTACCGGCCGGCCGCCGGCATTGAGATAGCTGGCCGAGACCCAGCCATCGGGGCCGGGCTTTGTCACATAGCACCAGGAGCCCTGGCACCGCTGCACATCGACCTGCTGGCCGGTGCGGGCCACATCGACCACCGCATAATTGGTCCCAGGGCCGGAGCGGACATTGACGTTGCCGGTAATCGTGCCGGGGGCGGCCTGTGCCGCCGGCAGAAACACGACGACCGCAGCGGCGGCAACGGCCACACCGGTGGCGAAATTGAGAAGTTTCTTACGGGTCTGACGATGCATGACATGCTCCCTCCGGCTCGGCTTTTCCGGTCCCGGACATCCGGGACGACGCTTTTCGGCAGCCAGGCCAATTGTTGATGACTCCAGAAACGGAGTCGATGTGCAAAGAGTTCCGGCCATGTATCTGGGAGACGACAGTCGTTTTGCCCCAAGACACCCGCCGGTGCTTGAGACCACATAAGCAGAGCCTGGCTGAACGCAGGCTGAACGGATTGTCAGGATTGGGTCAGCTGGCGGGAATGGGTCGCTTCTGACCGTTCTCGTCGAGCGAGACATAGATGAAGCGCGCTTCGGTGACCTTGGTGCGGTCGGCCAGCCGGTTGCGGCGCACCCAGGCCTCGAGGCCCACGGTTATCGAGGTGGTGCCGACGCGCTGGATCTCGGTATAGACGCAGAGCACGTCGCCGACCTTGACCGGGGCGATGAAGGTCATGGAATCGACCGCCACAGTGACGACGCGGCCCTTGACGCGCTCGACGGCGGCGATGGCGCCGGCAATGTCCATCTGGCTCATCACCCAGCCGCCGAAGATGTCGCCGGCGGGGTTGGTATCGGCGGGCATGGCCAGGGTGCGGATGGTCAGCGCGCCCCTGGGCTCGGTGGCATCAGTCTGCATGGTTCAGGGTCCCTTCACGGGCCAGCGGCCCACCGCTTCTTCCCAGTGCTTTCGGCACAGGGACAGATAGACGGATTTTTCGATGGAGACCTGGTCCCCATCGGTCAATACGCGGCCCGACATGTCCTGGCGCACCACCATGGTGGCCTTGGACCCGCAGGTGCAGATGGTACGGATTTCGCGCAAGGTATCGGCGACGGCCAGCAATTCCATCGAGCCGGGAAACAGCTTGCCCTGGAAATCGGTGCGCAGGCCATAGCACATGACCGGAATGCCGAGGCGATCGGAGATTCGGGCCAATTGCCAGACCTGGTCCCGGGTGAGGAACTGGGCCTCGTCGACGAAGACGCAGTCAACCTTGGACTCTTCGTCATAGTCACGGATCGACTGGTAGAGATCGTCCCCGGCGGCATAGAGCTCGGCCGGCTCGGCAATGCCGATGCGCGAGGTGATCAGCCCCTCGCCATCCTCGGCATAAAGCGCGGAGGTGAACAGGAGCGGGCGCATGCCGCGCTCGCGATAATTGTACGCAGCCTGGAGCAGCAGGGTGGACTTGCCGGCGTTCATCGCCGCGTAGGAGAAATAGAGCTTGGCCATGGTCGCGCCCGAAAGTTCGGCTTCTGTTGTGACGCAGGGCGCGGGCCGGTGCGAGGCATAATGCGGCCCGCTCCACAAAAAAAGAGGCCGCCCGCAGGCGGCCAGGACCGAAAGGATCGGTCGGGAAAGCGCGGGGTTGGCAGGCCGGGCTTTCCGGTGCCGGCGCGGCGTTGGGGACGCGGGGCGGGCACATCCTGGCCTATGGGGGGAGCCGGGATGGCCAGACCCTATGCCGCCAAGATGACGGAGGCGTGACGGCGGTCAGGTCTTCTGTGGTATCGAGCAGAAGTGCCGTTCAGCTTCGGTTCAGGCGCGGATAATCAAACTTGAGGCAGTGTGATTGCTGGAGAATATCATGACGCGACTTGCCCGGATGGCCCTTGGTCTTGCGCTTTGCCTGGGGGCCGTGGTGCCGGCCAGCGCATCGCCGGTGGGGATGTGGGAAATCGAGATGCGCGACTCGCGCTATGACGTGACCCTGTGTGGCGACGGCACCCAGCTTTGCGCGGAACTGGTGTGGCTCGGCAATGGCGCCGACAATGCCGAAAACCTGCCTTATCTCAACACGCTGCTGATCGACCACGCCCGGCAGACCCGCGCCAACCAGTGGAAGGGCGAGCTGCACATCTATGGGCAGCGAGCGGCCGGGACCATTACCCAGGTCAGCGCCGACCAGATCACGCTCAAGGGCTGTGTCGCCTTCATCGTGTGCAAGACCTACCAGATGTATCGGTACGCCAAGTAGGGCTACGCACGCGCAACCTTCGGGCGATCGTCTTGGACGCACCACCCCCTCCCCAGCTTCGCTAAGGCTTGCAGCCTAGCTTCGCTACCCTCCCCTCAAGGGGGGAGGGTGGGCAGGAGCGCTGTCTCCGGTGAGTATGGCTCAGGCCAGTCAGTTGACGATGCGGGGCTCGTGGATTTTCCGGCGGGCCCAGAGCGCCGGAATGGCCTCGACCAGCAGGATTGCCGCAAAGATCAGGGCGGCGCCGGCATAGCCGATGGGCGGCAGGCGTTCGCCGAGGATGAGCGCGCCCCCGAGCGCGGCAAAGAGGCTTTCAGCCGAGAGGATGATGGCGGCATTGGCGGGCGGAACATGCTGCTGGCCGATGGCCTGGAGGGTGAAGCCCACGGCAGTGGACAGTACGGCTGCATAGGCGATCTCGATCCAGCCCAGGGAAATGCCCTCGAGCGTCGGTGCCTCGGTGCCCAGCGCAATGGCGCTGGCGGCGAGGCCGGCGAGGAGGAAACTCACCGAAGACACGAAGATAGGCAGGCCGGTCATGCGCGCCACATGGCCGAGCAGGATGACATGCATGGCCCAGAAGATGGCGCTGCCGACGATGAGCCAATCGCCGGAATTGAAGCTGTCGAGCCCACCGCCATTGAGGAAGTAGATGCCTACCAGGGCCAGCGGCACGCCGGCAAGGACGATCGGGTGGGGGCGGGTGCGGAACAGCAGGAAGCCAAGCAGCGGCACGAAGAAGACATAGAGCCCGGTCAGGAACCCGCCATTAGTAGCGGTGGTGGTGGCGAGGCCCGCCTGTTGCAGCCAGGAGCCGAGGAAGAACACCGTACTCATGGCGAAAATGAAGAACCAGTGCGTGCCGGTGAGCGTGATCGCCCGGCGTCGCAATTCATGGAGAGCCAGTGGCAGGATCAGCAACCCGCCGATCAGGAAGCGCACGCCGGCAAAGGTCAGCGGCCCCATGGAATCCATGGCCGATTTCTGGGCGATGAAGGCAAAGCCCCAGAACATGGTGCACAGGAGAAGCAGGAGGGAGGCGAGGGGGCGGGACATGGGGAGTTCGCTGTGAGTTGAGTGGAAGTGGCGAGGTCTGAACCCCCACCCTTGATCCCGCCCCACAAGGGGGTGGGAGACGATGAACATTTGCGCTGAAGTCCTGCGCCTCCCTCCCCTTGATGGGGAGGGAATGAGGGGGGTGGCGCAGCGGCGAACCGCTTGACGTTACAATTCGGCGTCGAGGGCCTTGATCAGCTGCTGGATTTCTTCGGGCGTGGTGTAGTGCACGAAGGAGAGGCGGAGGACGCCGTGATTGTGCGGGTCGATGCCGAGCGCTTCGAGCAGCCGGACGGCGTAGAAATTACCGCCCGAGGCCATGATGCCATGACTGGCGAGGCGACGGGCCAGCACGATGCCCGGCTCGGCATGCAGCACCGAAATGGTCGGCGCGCGCTGTGTCGGGTCTGAGGGGCCAATGAGGCGGATATCGTTGCGGGTGCGCAGATAGTCCAATAGCGGCGTGGCTAGGGCGATTTCCTGGGCGCGCATGGCGGCATGGGCGCGGCGGAAGGGGTCGATACCTTCGATGGCGGGCCCGGCGAGAGTGGCGACCTGTTCGAGATAGTCGACAATGCCGGCCGTGGCGGCGATCTGGGCGTGGTCGGGGCCAGCCGGGGTCAGGCGATAGCGCAGCTTCGCATCGTTGAAGAAGTGCCCCTGATTGGGCAAGGCGCGCGCCAGTTCGGGCCGAATGGCCATGACGCCCTGATGCGGGCCATAGGTCTTATAGGCCGAGAAGAAATAGATGTCGGCCCCAAGCGCGGCGAGGTCGGGCAGGCCGTGGGGGGCGTAGCTGACGCCATCCACGGCAAGGACCGCACCCACGGCATGGGCGCGAGCGGCGAACTCGGCGACAGGATTGATATCACCCACGATATTGGAGCAGTGCGGGGCCGCAACCAGCTTCACTTTGTCGTCGAGCAGTGAATCAAGGGCGGGAAGCGAGAGGCGGGCGGTTTCGGTATCCACTTTCCACTCGCGCACCTCAATGCCGCGATTGGCGAGGCGCCGCCAGTTGCCGGTATTGGCCTCATGATCCTGATTGGTGACGACGATGGCGTCGCCGGGCTTGAGCCAGGCGGCGAAGGCATTGCCCAGCACATAGGTGTTGGCGGAGCTGGAGGGGCCGATATGGATCCAGTCGGTGGGGACATTGAGCGCCTGGGCGAGGCGCTGATAGGCGTGGTCCATGGCCCGGCCGGCGGCCTCGGAGGCCGGATAGACACCATAGGGCTGGACCTTGGTGGCGCGGTAATAGTGGTCGAGAATGTCGAGCGTGGCCTGCGCGGTGTAGGAGCCGCCGGCATTCTCGAAAAAGGCCTGGCCGGCGAGGCTCGGTTCCGCAAAGGCCGGGAAGAGCGCGCGAATGCGTACCGGATCGAGGGGAAGGCTGGTCATGTTATGTCCGCGAATACAGGTATCGCGATTGGTAATGGAGGCGCGGACAAAAGCAAACCCCGGCTGTTGAGAGCCGGGGTTCGGCGGTGCCCGCCGGTCTGGGGGAGACGAGGGCGCCGCAGGGGCGATCCGCCGACGAAGGAGCGCGGCGGATCGGTTTGGGTGTCGAGGGGTCAGCGGTTGCCCGGGCCCATGGGGCGCATGCCGCCATGCTGGCCGAAGCCGCCCTGATGCTTGCCCATACCGGCCTGGCGTTCGCCATGGGCCGGCATCAGGCCTGCCTTCTGCTCATCGGTGAGGCTGTCGAAGAAGGCGGTGAAGGCGGGCTGGACTGCCTGGAGGGCTGCCAGCTGGGCAGACTGGATGGCAATGCGATTGTCGAAGCGTTCGGTGATATCGGGACGTTCGACGGTTTCGCCTTCGGCCGGCGGAGTCGGGCGCAGGCCTTCGGTTGCGGCCTCGAAGGCCGCGGCAGCGGCCAGCGCGTCGGTCTTGAGGGCTTCGAGCAGCACGGTCTGTTCATCGGTCAGGTCGATGGCGTGGCTGAGGCGCACAATGGCAATCTCGATGGCTTCGGCGCCGCGCTCGATATTGAGCATGCCGCCCGTGCCGACACCCTGGCGCATGCCGGGGCCATGGCGGAAGCCACGCTCGGCGGCGGGCGACTCGCTCGACTGGGACTGGGCAGCGGGTGCCGCCGGGGCGGTTTCCTGGGCCAGGACCGGGGCCACGGCGCCAAGGCCGATGGAGGCGGTCATCATGGCCACGATGGCGGCGGTGGAAATCGTCTTCATGGTCGTTCATCCTTTGCATGGGATTGGCCGGTAACCGGCACGAGAACGAGACTAGAAGAGGCAAGCTCTTCACGACCTTGCGATGGTATGAAGCTTTGGAGAGGTTGGTAAGGTGAGCGACGAAATGCTCGAACTGGTGACGGACCCATTTCCGGACAGGGCGCAGTTGGCGGCGTTCTGGCTACGGGCCTGGGGCGGGGCATTGCCGGAGAATTATCATGACGTGCTGGTGCGCAGCCTGGCGCATGTGGTGGCGATGGATGGCGAGCGACTCGCAGGTTTTATCAATGTCGCCTGGGATGGCGGTGTGCATGCCTTCATTCTCGATACCTCAGTGGATCCCGACTATCGGCGGCAGGGCATAGCCACGCGCCTGGTCGAGCGCGCGACGGCGCTGGCGCGGGACCGCGGCGCGGAATGGCTGCATGTGGATTTCGAACCGCATTTGGAGAGCTTCTACCGCCAGTGCGGGTTCAGGCCGACAGAAGCGGGGCTGATCCGGCTGCGTTAGGCTGTATCGACATTCACCTGATGCAGGTCTGCAAATGCCTTCGCCTGAGCTGAATGTCGATACAGCCTTAGGGCCTGATGTCACGCATTCCCGACACGACGAGCGAGGCGCCGAAGGCCCCGAAAGCGGTACCGAAGACCGCCTCGACCCCGCGCCAGAAGCGGGCATAGTTGCGTGTGGCGGTGCCGGTGGAGAACAGCCAGGCGTAAAATCCATAGATTCCAAGAGCGCTGATGGCCGTGACCGGGCCGAATAGCAGAACCTCGCCGTTGCCCAGGCCCGCACCGTAGAGGACAGTGGTGATCGCCACCCACATCAAGGCGGCCTTGGGATTGGTCATCACCACCAGGAAGCCGCGACGCCAGGCGACAAGGCCGGCGATTGTCGTATGCCCGGCACCAAAGTGAGTATCGCCACCGCGCCAAGCTGCCCGCAATGCGCGCCAGCCCATATAGAGGAGGTAGGCGCCGCCAACGAATTTCAGCACGGTGAGCAGCAATGGCAGGGCGGCGAAGAGAGCGCCCATGCCCAGGGCGGCCAACACCGACCAGAGCATGGCACCGCTGCCAATGCCGAGCACCACCATGAGGGCAGGGCGCCGCCCGGAGGAAAGCGCAGTCTCTGCCACCGCGAACATGTTTGGTCCGGGGGATGCCTGGGCCGCGAGGATGCCGAGCCAGACGGCGATGAAGGTTGCAGCGACCACGAGTGTATCAGCTCGCTATATATTCGCGCAGGGCTTCGGCCTCGTGCTCGACTTCGGCGATCTTCAGCTTGACCACGTCGCCAATAGAAATGATGCCCACCAGAATGCCATTCTCTGTCACGGGCATGTGGCGGATGCGGCGCCGGGTCATGCGTTCCATGACCTCGTCAATCGTCGTGGTGCGCTCACTGGTGACAACATCCCTGGTCATGCAATCGCCGATCGAGAGAGCCAGGGCGCCGGCGGGGTTCTTGCCGAGCTGGCGGACGATGTCGCGCTCGGAAAGAATGCCGACAATGCGGCTCTTGTCATCGGTGATGACGACCGCGCCGATATTGTGGGCATTGAGCAGGGCGACCGCATCGGCGAGCGTGCCGGTCTTGGAGAGGGTGTGTACCGCGACACCCTTGGTTTGCAGGATGGTATCGACATGCATTGGCCAGTCCTCCTGAAAGAAAGAGAAGTGTGAACCGGCCCCGGCTGCATCGCAATAGGCCGAAAGTCAAAAAAGAAAGGCCGACGCTGGGCGCCGGCCAAGGTGGTCGTCAGGGGGAAACATGAATGCCGGGCTCAACTGTCTTCACCAGTCCTCGCCCAATTGGTGGGGCGGGGTGCAGGCAAGGGCGCCCGGGTGGGCATGGTGCCGCGCCACACAAAGCGCGCGACCTCGAAAAGCAGGACCAGGAGCAGCAGGGTGAGCGGCACCATGAAGACCGCGACCTGGGTATCGGGCTGGCTGGCGAAATTGGCTGCCTGAGCCGGGGAAACGCCGGCAATGAGCGCTCCAGCGGCGACCACAACAGAACCAGTGGCACCGAAAGCGGCCATCAACCTGAAACTTCTGCGCCTGGGGGACGTAGATATGTGCATGGGATCGACGTCGTATCCTCAGTTTCGATGCTGTCAGGACATCACGCAAAAGCGGTTTGACTGTGAAGCGAAGAGGGGCGTTGCTGGACCATTTGAGGGCAGAACTGTGGCGTTCCGCGAGAACGCCCGAGCCAGGAGGCCAAGTGATGCGCGTATTCTGGATTGTGGTGCTGAGTGTTTTCATGCTGATGCCGGTCGCGGCGCAGCAGGACAATGTGCCGGCGTGGCGCGAGACCGTGACCGGCCAGATTGCGGCGCTGCGCAGTGGCGATGGCGTCACTGCACTGTCGCTGGCTGGGGCCGGGTTCCGGGCGGCCTATGACGACCCGCAGCGGTTCATCGATGATATCGCGCGCTCCGGCTATGGGCCGATTGGGACCTCGCGCTCGCACAGCTTCGGCGCCTTTCGGGAATTGACGACCGGCGTTGTGGTGCAGGAAGTGGAGTTTGTCGGGACAGACGGGCGCGTCTGGGAAGCGATCTACCAGCTGGCCGACGAGCGCGACGAGGGCTGGCGTGTGCAGGGCGTGGTGCTGCGCAGCACTGCAGGCATCGGAATCTAGCGCCGCAACGAGGCGGCGCTGGTTTCGCGGAGGTCAGGGGCAGAGGCGTTGCCGCGCAGGGCGCCGGCCAGACGCGAGAACCACGATGTCACACCGTGTCCGCGCGGCTTCTCTCGCTCGATAGCGGCTTCTATGTCGGGTTCGTACCAGGTCTTCTGGAAGACATCCTTGAACAGGTAGCTGGCGGGGATCATTTTCGTTCTCCGTTTTGAATCGATTCAATCAGCGAATGCAGTTTTGAACCGATTCAAAGGTGGATGATCAATGCGCGAAGGTCAAGCTGAATTGAACCGATACAAAAATTTTGCTACAGGGGCGCAACGGAGCGCGAAGAATGACCCCCCAGACCGGGCAAGTGAAGTTGCGGGATGTCGCCAAGGCGGCCGGCGTGTCGCAGGGAACAGCGTCCAATGTGTTCAACCGGCCCGATGTGGTGCGGCCCGAGGTGCGGGAGCGGGTGCATGCCGCGGCCCGTGAACTCGGCTATGCAGGGCCCAGCCTTACAGGCCGGTTGCTGCGAGCAGGCAAGGTCAATGCGATTGGCGTCGCCACCGCCGAACCCCTCACCTATTTCTTCGAGGATCAATGGGCGCGCGCCATGATGGCAGCGCTGGCGGCTGCCTGTGACCGGCGCGGTGCCGGCCTGTCATTGGTGTCGAGTGTCAATGACGAGCGGCTGGCCTGGAATATCCAGAACGCGCTGGTCGATGGGTTGGTGCTGCTCTGCGCCGAGGAGGGGCGGGCACTGATCGGGGAGACCGAGAAGCGCGAATTGCCCTTCGTGGCGTTGGGGATGGAAGAAGGGCTGGGCGATACGCCTGGCGTCGGCATCGACAATCGCGGGGGTGCCGAAGCGGCGGCGCGACATCTGGCCGGACTTGGACATCGCCGGGTGGCGATTCTTGGGATCGGGGAGCAGTGGAACGGGATTTTGGCCACGCCCGAGCAGGTGCTGCAGACGCCCTACCTGACGGTGCGCGACCGCGTCGAAGGCTATTGGGCCGGGATGGAGAGTGCAGGCGTTGCGGCGGCCGACATTGCCTATGCCGATACGGACGGTACGCAGGAGGTGGTTTGGGCAGCCATGGACAGGCTGTTTGCCATGCCCGAACCGCCCACCGCCATCCTGGGCATGTCGGACCGCACGGCGCTACTCGCGATGGGCTGGCTGGCGAGCCGGGGCAGGAAAGTGCCGGAGGATGTTTCGGTGATCGGCTTTGATGGTGTGCCTGAGGCCGGCGATGCGGTGCCGGGACTGACCAGCGTGCAGCAACCATTTGACGAGATTGCCGAACAGGCCGTGTCGTCCATTCTCGAGGGAGAGGCGATCGACAGTCGACGTCAATTGCCACTGCCGCTGGTGGTGCGGGGGAGCACAGGTCCGGTTGCTGGCTGAAACATGGTTCTGCGGATCGAACTGCGAAAACCTCTTCGCACTTGCCGATTGGGTGGCTAAAACCCTTGCCGAGTTTTGTTCTTTCGCGTGTCGATGCCTTCAGGCGACATGCTCCAGCTGGAGGCGGTGATGGGATTTCTATCCGAGGCTTTGGGGCGCGTGGCGCCGTCCGCGACCGTGGCGATCAGCCAGAAGGCGCGGGTCATGGCGGCCGAGGGCAAGGACATTATCGCGCTCTCGGCGGGTGAGCCGGATTTCGACACGCCAGAGAATGTCCGTGACGCCGCCAAGCGTGCCATGGACGAGGGCAAGACGCGCTATACCAATGTCGACGGCATAGCCGAGCTCAAGGAAGCGGTGGCGGCAAAGTTCCGGCGCGACAACGGGCTGGACGTGACGGCGGCCGATTGCTTTGTCGGGTCGGGCGGAAAGCAGATCATTTTCAATGCCTTGATGGCTACGCTCAATCCGGGAGACGAGGTGGTTGTCCCCGTGCCCTATTGGGTCAGCTATCCCGAGATCGTGCGGTTGTGCGGGGCGGAGCCGGTGTTTGCCGTTGCGGATGCCTCGACGGGCTTCAAACTGACGCCCGCAACCTTGGAAGCGGCGATCAGCGACAATACCAAGTGGTTGATTCTCAACACACCTTCGAACCCGACGGGGGCTGCGTATTCCGCGGAGGAACTACGGGGTCTGTCAGAGGTGCTGATGCGGCATCCGCATGTGCATGTCCTGACCGACGACATCTATGAAGTGCTGGTCTATGACGGCAAAAGCTTTGCCACGATCGCGCAGGTGGAGCCTCGGCTGCAGGCCAGGACCCTCACCATGAACGGGGTTTCCAAGTCGCACGCCATGACGGGCTGGCGCATCGGCTATTGCACGGGGCCGAGGCCACTGCTCGCCGCGATGGTCAAGTTGCAGAGCCAGTCGACCACCAATGCTTCCTCGATTTCGCAATGGGCGGCGGTGGAAGCGCTGAACGGTCCGCAGGATTTCCTCAAGGACTGGCGCGACGTGTTCCAGGCGCGGCGCGACATGGTGGTGAAGGGGCTCAATGCCAATACCGGGCTCGATTGCCTGACGCCGGAGGGAGCCTTCTATGTGTTTCCATCGTGCCAGCGGCTGCTGGGCAAGACCAGTGCGGGTGGTACCAAGCTGGTGACCGACGAGGATTTCGTGCTGGCGCTGCTGGAGGAAACCGGGGTGGCGCTGGTGCATGGCACGGCGTTCGGCCTGCCGGGGCACTTCCGGCTGAGCTATGCTGCGAGCAATGCGGAGCTGGAAGAGGCGGTGAAGCGCATTCAGGGGTTTTGTGCAGGGATTGCCTGATGGCCCTGGCGGTTAACCTGCTGTTCGACGCGGAAACCGCGCGAGCGGTCGAGGGTATCTGGGCGGCACTGGCGGCAGAAAGCGTTTCGCGGGACATGATCGATCTCGACTATCCGCCGCATGTGACGCTGGTGGTTGTTGACGATGAAGCGCTGGAGCCGCAATTGCGGGCGGCATTGGCCCTGGGGGAAGGGCGCCCGGCCATGTCAATGACCCTGGGACCGGTACGATGCTTCGACAATACGACCATTTGCTGGCTGGCGGTTGAGGGGGAAGGATTGCTCGACCTGCATGCTGCAGTGGCCGACACCGTGCCTGCCGCCGCCATCCGCGCGCATTATCGTCCAGGCCAGTGGGTGCCGCATATGACACTGCAAACGCAGGGCGATCGGCATGTCGGCGCAGCAGTCGCACGAGCCATCTGGCCTGTCGAGCGGCCGGCCGCGGCTGTCCGGTTGGACATGTGCAGCTTCTTGCCAGTCGTGCCACTGGCTGGAGTTGACCTGAACTAGCCGCCCAGCAAGGTCGCGAGGCCGCCGGAGCCTGCGCTGCCGCCAGTGGCCTGGTTGAACATGTTCAGCAGCTTGGAGGTGCTGGCATAGTTCTCCATGGCCGCCTGGTAGAGCTGGCCGGACCAACCGACGGCGAGACGTTCTTCCTCGCTCAGGGAGGAATAGGCGGCAATGATGTTCTGGCTGAAGGCGGTCGGATCGCCGGATTTGCTGGCGCTCTGGAAGCCGGCGAGCAGGGCGGCCCCACTCTTGGCCTGCAATGAGGTCCGGGCAGCACGCACTTCCTCGCCGGTGAAAGTGCCCTCGCTGTCGAGCACCATGGCGGAGAGAGCGCGGCTGGAAAAGCCGGAAACGTCGATATAGGTGCCGATAGTGGTGGCGCGGTTGAAGGTGGGTACGCGCCCATTGGCCCTTGCGTCTTCATAGAGCTTGTCGAGCGTGGTGCGGACATTGGCGGCCAGATCGGCCATGGATGGCGGCTCGGCGGTGTCGCCAGTATCGGAAAGGACGAGGTAGAGAGCGACGGGATCGCTGGCGCCGGCATCGGGAAGGGTGTCTGGCGCGGATTTGAGTTGCTTGAGGCCCTCGGTCACCGCGTCGCGTCCGGCCTTCCAGTCGGCGCTGGCGCGTTCCTCGGGCCCCAGAGCATCGAGATAGGTGGCAGCGGCCTTGTAGAGGCCGACAAAGCTGCCGGTCACCTGTGCAATTGCCAGGGGGCCAGCGAGGGCGGCCTCAAAGCGGCGCTGCATTTCCAGGCCCGCGGCCGCGCGCTCGTCAGAGGTGAAGCTGTCATCGCTGGACAGGGCATAAAGCTCGCGCTGGTCCAGGCTCGACAGGTCCACCGCCAGCTTGCCATCGCTGAGGGGCGAGGTGCGGTCGGCCTCGTCGAGCACTTCGGTGAGTTTGCGGCGGGCATCGGCCAGCACGGCGTTGAGATCCCGTTCGGCCAGCGCTGCCCGCGCCTGGTCGGAAAGGGTGACGGCCGTTGCCGCGCTTTCGGTGGTGGTGGTGGCTGCTGCTGCGGTCGAGCCCGTAGTGGTCTTGGCGGCGGTCGCCGAATAGCCCGTGCCATAGCCCTGATAGGCAGAATAGGGCGCGGTGGCGTTGACGCTGGCCATGAGCTTTCTCCCGGTGGACGCAACAGACGTTGCAAGCGCCGTGCCGGAAAAAGCCTAGCAATTTCAAGGAATGGACCGACCCGATGGCGGCAAGTAATGCCGCCCGGCAGGCGAGTGGGCAAAAAATGGCCCCGCCCGAGGGGATGGGCGGGGCCGTTCGGTCTACAGCCGAAGCCGCTGACCTTGGAGGGGCGGGTCACCACGAACGCCGCCGTTGAGGGCAATATCGGATGCCTGACCCCGGCGCACAAACGCGCAATTGGAAGTGCTGCCATGCAGATTCGAGTGGGAGGGGCAAAAAAAGAGGCTCCAACCGAAGTTGGAGCCTGATGATAGGGCCGAAGCCAAATCGCGAGTTTTGGCCCTGCGCATGGGAGGAGGATATGCGCCAGACCGGTGGATCGTCACCGAGGGAGGAGGATTCGGTTTCGATCCGGTGTCGCAAGAAGCGGGTCCGAGGGAGGAGGATACGGAGCGGCTTCACCAGC
>CBFGTF010000044.1:0-18423 GCA_965651655.1 uncultured Devosia sp. | reverse complement strand
CGGCCCCTCACTCCATCATTCCCTGGCCCAATCATGTGGCCACCACCGGCAGCCGCATTGCCCCGGTCGGCTTCGACCTGATGCCCCAGGGCGAACTGGCCGCCCGCGCCGCCAGGGCCTTTGCCGGTCTCACCCACGAACTCTTCCCGGTCGAGGCCATCGTGCGTCCGGCCTCCGAAGCCGGCATGCCGGTCCACATCGTCGAAAAGCCGGGCCTGGGCGCCGAGGCCTATGAAATCGCCTTCGCTGAAACCAGCGCCACGGTTTCGGCCACCACCCGCCAGGGCCTGTTCTATGGCCTGGTCACCCTGGGGCACATGCTGCGCGGCGCCCGTCAATATCCGGGCACCTTCACCTTCCCCACCGGCGGCGCCATCACGGACGAACCCGGCTTCTCCTTCCGCGGCAGCCATCTGGACGTGGCCCGCCAGTTCTATACCGGCGCCGAAGTCAGCCGCCTGATCCGCCTCATGGCCTGGAACAAGATGAACAAGTTCCACTGGCACCTGACCGAGGACGAGGCCTGGCGGCTCGAGATCGACGCCTATCCGCAACTGACGGAGATCGCCGCCTGGCGCGGTCACGGCAAGGCTCTGCCGCCGCTGCTCGGCTCCGGCCCGCAGCCCACCGGCGGATACTACTCCAAGAGCACCGTGCGCGAGATCGTCGCCCTGGCCGACGACCTGGCCATTGCCGTCATCCCCGAAATCGACATGCCGGGCCATTTCTACGCCGCCCTCCAGGCGCTGCCCGAATTGCGCGACCCCGATGAAAAGGGCGAATACCAGTCGGTCCAGGGCTTCCCCAATAACAGCCTCAACCCCGCCCACGAGCCGGTCTATCGCTTCGTCGAAACCATCGTCGACGAAGTGCTCGACCTGTTCCCGGCCGGCATCTTTCATCTCGGCGCCGACGAGGTGCCGCTGGCTGCCTGGTCCGGCTCGCCGCTGGCGCTCGACATGATCGAGAAGATGGCCGGACCCGCCATGCGCAAGAAGCACGAGGCCCAGTTCAACCAGCTCGGCAACCATCACGGCGCCGACGAGATCGAGGGCTCGCCCACGGCCGTCATCCAGGCCGAGTTCATTCGCCGCGTGCACAAATATATCGCGGCGAAGGGCGCCATTACCGGCGGCTGGGAAGAGGCGGCCCATGGCGATGCCGTGGACAAGGACAAGGCCTATGTCATCGGCTGGCGCAATGTGGAGATCAACGCGGCCCTGGCCGAACGCGGCTTCGACATCGTCGTTTCCCCCGGCCAGCGCTATTATCTCGACATGGCCAATGGCGTGAGCTGGGCCGAGCCCGGCGCCGGCTGGGCCGGCTGGTCCGGTCCCCAGGAAACCTATGAGTTCGAGGCCCGCGCCGGTTTCTCCGAACAGGGCCTCAAGCATCTCCTCGGCATCCAGAGCTGCATCTGGTCCGAGAGCATGACCGACCGGGCCATTTTCGACCGTCTGGTCTTCCCGCGCATCTCGGCCATCGCCGAAGCCGGCTGGACCCTGCCCGAGCGCAAGAGCTGGGACCGGTTCAAATCCATGGTCGGCCTGATGCCGATCATGTACGGCCACTGGTCTGCGGAATAGGCCACCGAATCCTGGACCTTCCTCCCCCGTTCACGGGAGAGGGGGACCACGCAAAGCGTGGTGGAGAGGGGCGTCACATCCCCGATGCCCTCCCTCCCTTGATGGGGAGGGTAGCGCCGCTCGGACTGCAGGTCCGTAGCAGAGCTAGGGTGGGGTGAGCCAAGGCTCTCAGCGTTCGCCGCCACCCCACCCTCGGTCCCTCCCCCTCAAGGGGAGGGAGGCGAAGGACGGTGCCCCTGGCGCAATTAGCCCCAGGGATCCTCCACCATCGGCCAGATATCGCGCCGCGCCTTGCGGTAATCCGTTTCCGCCGGACGGTTGGGATAGGGCTTGCCCGCCGAGCAATAGACGATCTCCGAGGCGATCTTCGAGAACGAGTCGTAGAAGTGGTTGGTCGATTTGATCAGCAGCACTTTCCGCGATGTCGGCGCGATGCCAAGGGCCGAGAACAGGCTGGGGTCGAAGCTCTGCGCCCGGGTCGAGTTGAGGATCACGTCGATCCCGTCAAAGTGGATCCAGGCCGCATCGCCAAAGGGCGCAAAACTGTCGCCGAACTTCATCTGCGCGTCGCGTACCAGTCGCTTGACCGTCACCTGCTTGTCGATCGGATTGCCGGTCATCGGCGCCGACTTGGCCCCGAAACGCAGCGGGATGACCGCGCCTTCGCCGGCGGCAAAGCAGATCTGTACCGCGATGGGATCCCAGATCGTGCCCACCGCCACATCGGTGACGCCGCGTGCGATCAGTTCATCGAGGATAATGGTGGCGTCGCCCGCCGTCCCCCCGCCGGGATTGTCCCACACATCGGCAATCACCACCGGCCCTTTGGGCGCGGCAATGGCGGCCTCCACGGCGGTCTTTTCGTCCACCTGGCTGACCATGAACGTGCCGCGCATGGCATAAAGCGCGCGCCCGAGCTTCTCGGCCAGGGCCGCGCCCATTTCGGGCTGGTTGTCGGTGACGGCGACGAGCCTGGTGCCCATTTCCGGCACGTCGCCGGCCATGAAGCCATGCACCACCGAAAGCGAGAGCAGGCCCGGCTCGGATTTTTCGAGCGCCACCAGATTGTCCACGAAGCCCCGCATGGGCTGCTTGGATGTGGGGAAGACGTCGATCATGCGGCAATCGAAGACGCTCATCACCGGCTTGATCTCTTTCCTGAGCGCCCGCACCGCGATAGCCCAGAGATCGCGCGCCCGCTCGACGAAGTCGGTATGCGGGAATTCCTTGAAATAGACGAAGAAATCCGCCGCTTCGGCGCGCATTGCCGTCAAGTGGCTATGCGGATCAAGCTCGGCGCAGACCAGCACATCCGGCCCCACAATGGCGCGGATACGCGTCAGCAGGTCACCCTCGGGATCGTCATAGCCCTGGGCCACCATGGCGCCATGCAGCCCCAGCACCACGCCGTCGACCGGCATGGCGGCATGCAATTGCCCGATGATTTCGTCGCGCAGCTCTTCATAGGTCGCCTGCGCCACCAGCCCCGCCGGGTCGGCCCAGCTTGCCGTGCCCTCGATAAGGGTCCAGCCTTCGCGCGCACACACTTCGCGGCCCACGGTTATGGGCGCGGTGCACAGCGTCGGGGTCACCGGATGCTGCCCCGGCTTGGCATGCAGGGACGCCTCGAATGCCCGCTTGTCGATCGCAATGGGAGAAAATGTATTGGTCTCGGTGGCGAGGGCGGCGGTGAATAGGCGCAAAGCTCTGATTTCCGGATGAAATTGGGCGCAAAGGGATCGAAGGTCAGGCTACACCATGCGGCGAGAGGATTCACGTAAGAAATTTACATTTTCTGGGGAGGAATCTCCCCGAAATGTGGAAATTCGGCTATAAAACCGATCACAAAAGAAATTGAGTTTCATCAAAGGAGAGCAGAATGCCGATCAAGCGCTATGGAGCGGACAAGTCCGGAGCCGGCGGCCAGAACCTGCCTTTCGCCCGCGCCGTCGAGGCCGGTGGCTGGCTCTATGTCTCGGGCCAGGTGCCCATGAAGGATGGTGAAATCGTCGGCACCGGCATCATCGAGCAGACCCACCTCACCATAAAGAACGTCATCGCCATCCTCGAAGAGGCCGGCTATGGGCTCGAGCATGTGGTGCGCTGCGGCGTCTGGCTCGACGATCCACGCGATTTCTGGAGCTTCAATGCCGTCTACAAGAGCTATTTTGGCGAGCATCCGCCGGCCCGGGCCTGCGTTCAGAGCCACATGATGGTCGACTGCAAGGTCGAGATCGAATGCGTGGCTTATAAGGGGCCGTGAGAGCACTTTCTTGGGGGGTACCCCCTCCCACCTCCCCCTGATAGGGGGAGGAGCAGGCTAGCGGTTAGGGCGCGATTGTGCCCCGCGAGTGGAGAAGTTCCTCCCCCTATCAGGGGGAGGCCAGGTGGGGGTATCCCCTTGGAAGGAAACACTAGATGACCCATTCCCCCTTCCGCCTCGACGGCAAGACGGTGCTGATTTCCGGCGCCGGCGGCGGCATTGGCCGCACGCTGGTCGAGACCTTCCACGCAGCGGGGGCACAAGTCGTCGGCGCCGACCGCGAGCCCTCCATGCTCGCCGGCCTGCCGCTCGCCCGCAGCGTGATCTTCGACCAGGCCGACGCCAGCGCAACCCGCGCTGCCATCAAGGCCGATATCGCCGCCCATGGCGTGGTCCACGCCGTCATCGCCAATGCCGGCTTTACCCGCGCCGAACATCTGGGGCAGCTCGACGACGATGTCTGGGCCAGCGAAATGGCGATCAATCTCAATGGTGCTTATGCGCTGGTGGACCCCGTCATAAAGGCAATGGCCCAGCGCGGCTCGGGCAATGTGGTCTTCATTTCCTCGGTCAATGCGCTCGCCCATTTCGGCAATCCCGCCTATTCGGCCGCCAAGGCCGGGCTCATTGCCTATGCCAGGGCCATTGCCGTGGAATGCGGCGGCGAAGGCGTGCGCGCCAATGTCGTCGCCCCCGGTTCGGTTCGCACTCCGGCCTGGGACCACCGACTGGAGGCCGATCCGCACCTGCTCGACAAGGTCCTGCCGCATTATCCCCTGGGCCGCATGGTGAGCCCGCTCGAAGTGGCCAATGCGGCGCTGTTCCTGGCTTCCGACGCGGCCTCTGGCGTGACCGGCGTCACCATTCCCGTCGATGCCGGTCTCACCGCCGGCAATCATCGCTTCGTCAACGAGGTTCTGAGGGCGCAATGACTCATTTTTCTCAGCTCGACACCCCCACCGTCCTCATCGATATCGACCGTGCCGAGGCCAATCTCCGCCGCGCCCAGGACGCCGCAAACAAAGCCGGCATTGCCTTGCGGCCCCATATCAAGACCCACAAGCTGCCGTTCTTTGCCAAAAGGCAGGTGGAACTGGGCGCCGTCGGCATCACCGTGCAGAAGCTGGGCGAGGCCGAGGTCATGGCCGATGCGGGCCTCACCGACCTGCTGCTGACTTTCAACATCATCGGTGCGGCCAAGCTCAGGCGTCTCAAGGCCCTCCATGGGCGCATCACCATCCGCGTGGTCGCCGACAGCCCCGATTGCGTCGCGGGCCTCGCCGCAACCTTCACCGATCCGGCCCATAAGCTCGGCGTCTTCGTCGAATGCGATACCGGCATGGGCCGCTGCGGCGTGCAGTCGCCCGAAGCGGCGCTACGACTGGCCCGCGCCATCATCGCCGCGCCGGGCCTGCAATTCGCCGGGCTCATGACCTACCCGGCCGCCGGCAAATATCAGCAGGCCGCGCAATGGCTGGCCCATGCCAGGGCGCTATTCGATCACGAGGGCATCGCTGTCCCCGCCATCACCACCGGCGGCACCCCCGATATCTGGCACATGGACGAGGCGGCGCGCGTCGCCACCGAATACCGCCCCGGCACCTATATCTACATGGACCGCTCCCAGGTCGCCGCCGGCGCCGCCACATTCGATGACTGCGCCCTGAGTGTGCTCGCCACGGTGGTATCGCGGCCCACCGAAACCCGCGCCATCATTGACGCTGGGTCAAAGGCACTGACCAGCGACCTCCTCGGCCTGGTCGGCCATGGCCATGTTGTCGAATATCCCGACGCCAAAGTCGTCGGCCTCAGCGAGGAACACGGCACACTCGATGTGTCCGACTGCGCGACAATGCCGAAAATCGGCGACACCATTCGCATCATCCCCAATCATTGCTGCCCGGTGACCAACCTGTTCGACAAGGTCAATCTGATCCGGGATGGTCAGTTGGTGGAAACGGTCGCCGTGGCCGCCCGCGGCCGGGTGGACTAACCCCGCCCCGCCTTCCCATGCTCGAGCGCAAATTCCTCTTCCGGTGAGAGGATGAGGTGATGCCGCCCGAACAGGGCGAAATAGGCGATGCAGACGCCGAACCAGATGCCCACGCCAATGATACCGGCCCGATAGGTCGCATCCCCCGTGACCTGGAACCAGAGCGTTATGGCAGCGATCAGGATCGTTGCCACCGCGCCGGGCACGCCCAATGGGTTGCGGAAGGGGCGTTCGATATCGGGCAGGTTGCGACGCAGCAGGATGAAGCTTACCGCCTGCATGATGTAGCTCAGCATGGCGCCGAACACGGCCATGTTGAGAAGGGTAAAGCCGATGATCGAACCACGGCTCTCCTCGCTGGCCACGAACCAGATCGACGCCAGCACGCCCAGCCCGACAATGGCGCCGAAGACCATGGCCAGGTGCGGCGTGCGGCGCCGGTCATGGGTGAGCGAGAGAAAGGTGGGAAAATAGCCTGCCCGGCTCAGCGAGAAGATTTGTCTGCCCTGGGCAAAGACGACCGTGTGGAACGAAGCGACCAGTCCCAGCACCGCCACCAGCGCCAGCACCTTGGCCAGGCCATCGCCATAAATGGCACGGAATCCGTCAAGCAGCGGTTCGCCCGAATTGCCCAGCGCAAAGGACCCCACGCCGACCACCGACGGATTGAGGGTGAGTATCGCCAGCGCCGACACGAACAGGGTGAGAAAACCCAGCAGGATTCCCCGTGGCATGTCCCGCCTTGGGTCCATGCTCTCCTCGGCCGCCAGCGGCAATTGCTCGATGGCCAGGAACAGCCAGACGGCAAAGGGCATGGCCATGAACACGCCCATGATGCCATTGGGCAGGAAGGGGCCATTGCCCTCGGTCAGTTCGACCCCGCCGGGTCCGACATTGAGCGCGAAGCGGGCAAAGTCGATATGGGGCAGCGCCGAGATCCAGAAGACCACGAGGCACGCCAGCGCCAGCAGCGTCACCAGCAAGGTGACGCGGAAGCTCAGCGCCACGCCCCACATGTTGAGGCCCACGAACACCACATAGCAGCCCACCCACCAGGCCGGCTGCCAGGCCTCCGGCGTCTCGAAAATGCCGGTCATGTACGACCCGATGAAAAAGGCGATCACCGCCGGCGCCAGCACATATTCGACATTTTCGGTAAGTCCGGTCAGGAACCCGCCCCATGGTCCCATGGCCGTGCGCGCAAAGGAATAGGCGCCTCCGGTATGGGGCAGGGCAGGGCTCATCTCGGCAATGGCGAAGGTCAGGCCCAGATACATCAGGCCCACCACCAGGGTTGCCAGCAGCATGCCGCCCCAGCCGCCCTGCAACAGCCCCCCATTCCACCCGGAAAAATGCCCCGAAATGACGGCGCCGACCCCAAGCGCCCATAAATGCCAGGCATTGGCATGACGGACCAGGCCGCGCCGGTCGAAATAGGCCTGACCCCGGCTGGCATAGGCCACACCACCGGTCTTGCTTGTTCCTGTCATCGCAACTGCCCCTGCATTGACCAGATGGGCGCAGGTGGCGCAAGCCTGACCGGCAAGTCAATGACTTTGTCCGGCTTGCGCGTCCCCAAGCACCGTGAAACTCTGGCGCAAGAAGAGGAGCCATCAATGACCGATCCCCACCAGCGCATCGCCGTATCCACCTGGTCCCTGCACCGGACGCTGGGCACGGTCTACCCGCATGATCTCACCACCGACGCGGTGGGCGAGGGGGACGACAAGTTCGGCGACGGCGAGGAATCCCTGCTCGGCCTGCCATCGGTCCTGGCCAATCACGGCTACCACCGGCTGGAAATCGTCTCCTTCCACCTGCGCAGCCGTGACCCGGTCTATCTCGGCGAGCTGCGCGACCAGCTCCAGGTCTCGGGGGTGCGGTTGCAGACCCTGCTGATCGACGCCGGCGACATGACCGATCCGGTCCATGCTGAGCGTGACACGCGCTGGATTGCCGGCTGGGTCGACGTGGCCAATGCGCTGGGGGCGGAAAATGCCCGCATCATCGCCGGCAAGCAGAAGCCGACGCCCGAGACCATTTCCCGCTCGGTGGCGGGCTTCAGGGAATTGCTGGCCCTCAATGCCGGCTCCCCCCTGCGGCTTTGCACTGAAAACTGGTTCGACCTGCTCTCGACACCCGATGCGGTCCACGAGGTGCTGGACCGTCTGGAAGGGCAGGTGGGCCTTCTGGCCGATTTCGGCAACTGGACCGGGGCGGATAAATATGAGGGCCTCAAATCCATCTTCCCGCGGGCCGAATTGTGTCACGCCAAGGCGGGCTTTGAGAATGGCCGCATGGATGAGGTGGATTACGGGCTCTGCGTGGGCGTGGCCGAAGAGTCGGGTTATGCCGGCCCCTATACTCTGATCTTCGATGCGGACCATCCGGGCGAATGGGCCGGACTGGCCGAAGAGCGCGATTTCATTGTCTCTCGCATCGCCTGAGCAATTGTGATCGCCGCGAAGCGAGTTGTTAAGTCCCTGAGTGGAATATGACGGGATGGTAACGCCCCGCACCACGTCCGAGACGGCTCGTGTGACCCGCCTGCCGCGGGCCGGCGCGGCTTTGACGCGGCTGCTCGATGCCGCGCCGGTGGGCATGGTGGTTGCCACCACCACCGGGCAGCTCATCTATTCCAACCGGGCCTTTGGCGATCTCCTGGGCTATGGTGCTCCGGACGCCCAGCTCGACAATCTCGCCGATCTCATCCACGACAATGACAGTGCCGCCGCCCGGCTGCAATTCGAGCGCCTGGCGCGGGGCGAAATCGGCGATTATCGCGGCGAGCACCAGCTGCGCCAGGCCGATGGAAGCCCTATCTGGGCCATGGTCGTGGCCTCGGTGCTGGAGGCCAAGGGCGGCGATCCCCGGCAGATCCTGGTGCAGATGACCAGCATCGAATTGCAGAAGCGGGCCGAAGAAGCGCTGGTCTATTCGGAAAGCCGCTGGCACTCGGCGCTGGAAAGCGCCCGCCAGGGCGTTTGGGACTATGACATGCGCAAGGATCGCATGTTCTATTCCCATATGTGGCGCGTGTTGCGCGGCATCCCCGATGACGAAATCATCGGCGAAGACCACGACCTGCACTGGCTGGACCGCATCCACCCCGAAGACCGCGAACGGGCCAGGATCCACAGCAAGAAGCAGGGCCTGGGCGAGGAGGGATACGACACCCTCGAATATCGCGAGATGACGCGCCAGGGGAACTACATCTGGATCCTCAGCCGCGGCAAGCCGATCGAGTGGGACGATCAGGGCAATGTCCTGCGCAGCGTGGGCATCGATACCGACATCACCCATCTCAAGACCATGGAACATGAACTGGCGGCCGAAAAGGAACGGCTGCGCGTGACGCTTGAGGCCATGGCCGACGGCATGATCTCCACCGATCTCGAGGGCCGGGTGGTCTTCATCAATCCGGCCGGCGAGAAGCTGACCGGTTGCCGCGCCGCCGATGCCGTGGGCAGGGCCGCTGCCGATGTGTTCCGCCTGCGCAGCGAGAACGGCAATGTCGAACTGCCCTGTCCGGTCATGGCATGCCTGGAAAGCGCCATCCAGGTGCGCACCGATGATGACAGCGTCCTCTGTGCCCTCGATGGCCCGCAACGCGATATTCGCTGCACGGCCTCGCCGGTGATCGGCGATGGCGGCGTGCTGACCGGCGCCGTGCTGGTGTTCCAGGATGTGACCCAGAGCCGCGCGCTGCAACGCCAGCTGGCCCATTCGGCGGCCCATGACGATCTCACGGGCCTGCCCAATCGCGCCGCCTTCGAGCGTGCACTCTCCGACACCATTGCCGGGGCGCGCAATGGCCAGCGCAGCCATTGCCTCATCTATCTCGATCTCGACCGCTTCAAGCCCGTCAACGACACTGCCGGTCACGCCGCCGGCGACGCCCTCCTGCGCCAGGTGGCCCAGACCATCAAGGGCGTCTGCCGCGGCCATGACATGGCGGCGCGCATTGGCGGAGATGAGTTCGCGGTGATCCTGGAGGATTGCATCGTCGAAAACGGCGTCCATGTGGCCGAAAAGATCGTGCGCGCCATCGGGGCACTGATCTTTTCCTGGGCCGGGCGCGAATACCGCATCGGTGCCAGCGCCGGTGTGACGTCCATCGGCCACCAGCCCGCCTCCCCGCTCGGCTTCATGGGCGAAGCTGATGCGGCCTGCTATGCCGCCAAGGCGCGAGGCCGCGGCTGCGTGGTGGCGTTCTCCGACATGGGCGACAACCGTCAGCCGTAATAGACGCTGATCAGCTGCCCGCCGATTTCGTGCACCTTGATGTCCATCTCATAGATGTCTGAAAGCACCTCGGGCCGGATCATTGCGCTTGCCGGTCCCTGCGCGGCCACCTTCCCGTCCTTCATGGCCACGATATGGTCCGAATACCAGGAGGCGAAATTGATGTCGTGCAGCACCAGCACCACGGTCTTGCCCAAGTCGCTCGCTGCCTGCCGCATCAGCTTCATCATGCCCATGGCATGGCGCATGTCGAGATTGTTGAGCGGCTCGTCGAGCAGCACGTAGTCGGTGTCCTGTGCCAGCACCATGGCGACAAAGGCCCGCTGCCGCTGCCCGCCCGAAAGTTCGTCGAGAAACCTTTCGCTCAGCGCCCCCAGGTCGAGATAGGCGATGGCCTTGTCGATATGGGCCTTGTCCTCCACCGTCAGCCGCCCTTTCGAATGCGGATAGCGGCCGAACCCGATCAGGTCGCGCACACTGATGCGGGCGGAGATATGATTGTCCTGCCGAAGGATGGAGAGCCGCCGCGCCAGCACATCGCTTGGGGTCTTGGTCACGTCCATCCCATCCACGGTGACGCTGCCCGCACTCATGTCGAGCAACCGGCTGACCATGGACAGCAGCGTCGACTTGCCCGCGCCATTGGGCCCGATGATCGAGGTGACGCCGCGCGCCGGAATGTCGAGCGTGACATTGTCGACCACCAGGGTCTCGCCATAGGCCCGGGAAACGGCATGGGTGCGGATCATGTGCGGCTTCCTCTCAGGAGCATGGCGATGAACACCACGCCGCCGACAAATTCGATGATGATGGCCAGGGCCGTATCGTAGCCGAAGACCCGTTCGAGCACGACCTGTCCGCCCACCAGGGTGATGATGGCGATCAGCACCGCCGCCGGCAGGATCAGCGCATGGCGATGGCTGCGGATGACGAGATAGGCAAGATTGGCCACCAGCAGGCCGAAGAACGTCACCGGCCCCACCAGCGCCGTCGAAACCGATACCAGGATCGCGATGATCACCAGCACCTGCGAAACGGTGCGCTTGTAGTTGATCCCCAGATTGATGGCGTTGTCGCGGCCCAGGGTCAGCACGTCCAGCGCCGGCAGCAGCCGCCAGACCCAGACGCCGACGCCCAGGACGGCGGCGGTCGAGATCGCGAGCAGGCCCTGGTCGATAGAGTTGAACCCGGCAAACAGCACGTCCTGCAGCACGGCATAGTCATTGGGATTGATGAGGCGCTGCATCAATCCCGACACCGAGCGGAACAGCACGCCGAAGACAATGCCCACCAGCACCAGCAGGTAGAGATCGCTGGCCGCCCGGTTGAACAGCCAGCGGAACAGCAGCGTGGACAGGCCCACCATCAGGGCCGTTTCATAGGCAAACTGCAATTGGTCGGGCAACATGGCGTAGCTGAGCCCGCCCAGGACGAAGATCTGCACCGTGCGGACGAGCCCGAACAGGGCGTCATAGCCCATGATGGCGGGGCTGAGGATGCGGTTGGCGGTGATGGTCTGGAACAGCACCGTGGCCACGGCAATGGCACTGCCGACCATGACCATGCCCCAGACCTTGGTGCCGCGAAAGGGCAGCACGAAGCTCCAGCTGCCCTTGGCGCCGATGACCATGAAGGCGACCACGCTGAGCGCCGTCAACGCCAGCAGGATCAATAGCACCTGACGGGGCGACAATTGGGGAATTGCGGCGGCGCGGGTTTCAGCCATGAGCGGGGCGCTTCCTCAGGAGCAGATAGAGGAACAGCCCGGACCCGATCACCCCGAACACTGTGCCGATGGGGATTTCATAGGGAAAGCGGATCACCCGCCCGATAATGTCGCAGGCGAGCACGAAGCCGGCGCCCATCAGCACGATCCAGGGAATGGCGCGGCGCGCATTGTCGCCCACCACCATGGCCACCAGATTGGGCACGATCAGCCCGAGAAAGGGAATCGACCCCACCGATACCACCACCACGGCGGTGACCATGGAGACGATGGTCAGCCCCAGCGTCAGTACCCGGCGGTAGTTGAGCCCCAGATTGGTGGTGAAATCCTGCCCGAGCCCCGCCACGGTGAAGCGGTCGGCGGCGAGCCAGGCAATGCCGACCAGGCCTGCGCTGATATAGAGCAGTTCATAACGCCCCCGCAGCACGCCGGAAAAGTCGCCCATGGTCCAGGTGCCCAGGGTCTGGAGCAGATCGTAGCGATAGGCGAAGAAGCCGGTGATCGAGGAGATGACGCCGCCCAGCATGATGCCCACCAGCGGCACCATCAGCGTCGAGCGTAGGGGAATGCGCTTGAGGATCTGCATGAACAGCGCCGTGCCGATCAGCGCGGTCACCGTGGCCGCCAGCATCTTGGCGATCAGCGGACTGCCCGGCCAGAAGATGGTGATGACCAATATGCCGAACACCGCGCTTTCCACTGTCCCCGCCGTGCCCGGCTCGACAAAGCGGTTGCGCGCCAGCATCTGCATCAGCAGCCCCGCCACCGCCAGGGCCGATCCGGACAGGATCAGCGCCAGCGTGCGCGGCACCCGGCTGATCAGCAGCACCTGCATCGGCCGGTCCTCGGGCGATGAGGAAAAAAGGCTCATTGGCGTCACATCGCTCACCCCGATGAAGAGGCTCACGATGGCGAGCAGCGCAATGGCGAGAATGCCGAGAAGGAGCTTTGGCATGGGGCCGGAATGCCTGGATAGGAAAAGCCCCCGCCCGGCTGGGCGAGGGCAATGGAGGCGCCAGGCTTACTGGCTCAGCGCTGCGGTGATCTGGTCGGCCATCAGGCCGAAGGAGATCAGGCCCCCATTGACGATATAGGCGCGGACCGGGTCGATATAGACGACAGCGTCATTCTTCCAGGCCGTGGTTTCGGCCACCAGTTCATTGTCCAGAATGGCGGCGGCGGCACCCTGGCCGGTGGCCGCATCGCGATCGATCACGAACAGCAGGTCGGGATTGGCTTCGAGGATGAATTCGAACGAAATGGCGTCGCCATGGGTGGCCGCTTCCACGTCCTCGATCACCGGGGTCACGCCCAGCGTGTCATGGATGAAGCCGAAGCGCGAACCCGGACCGTATGCGGACACTTCCGCGCCGCTGGTCAGCACGATCAACCCCTTGCCCTGGTCGGCCACGGCCGCCTTGGTGGCCTCCACCTTGGCATCGGTCTCGGCGATCAGCGCCTCGATCTCGGCGCCCTTGTCGAAGATCTGCCCGATGATCTCGGCATTGGCCTTGATCGAAGCGTAGAAATTCACCCAGTCATTGGAGAGATCGACGGTCGGGGCGATCTTGGCCAGGTCCGGATAGGCCGTCGAGGAGCGACCGGCCACGATGATCAGGTCGGGTTCGAGTGCAGCCAGGGCTTCGTAGTCGGGTTCGAACAGCGAGCCCACCTTGGCGTAGTCGTCGCCTGCATATTTCTGCAGATGCGCCGGCAGGTTGGAGCCGGGCAGGCCGGCAATCTCGATGCCCAGCGCTTCCAGCGTTTCGATGGCGGCAAAGTCGAAGCTGACGACCTTGGCCGGCACGCCGGGCAAAGTGGTCTCGCCCTGGGCATGGGTCACGGTGATTTCCTGGGCCAGGACCGGGCTGGCCAGGGCGACAAGGCCGGCGACGAGCACGGCGGCGGTGCGGCTGAAGGTCATCTGTTCTGCTTCCGATTTGAAAGTTGCAAAGCTGCTGCGCAAATATGACTGCGCTAGTCAGCTTCACTATCGGGGCATCACGGGGCTGTCAAAAGAAAGATGACACCCAATATCAGGAAATTTTGTCACACCGAGGGCAGGTAGGTCTCGGCGCAGAGAGCGACAAAGCTCTTCATCGCCGCCGAGAGCGGGCTGGACTTGCGCCGCGCCACCAGCAATTGCCGCATGGCCCAGGGCTCGGCCAGGGGCGCGCAGACCAGGTCCGTCCCTGCCAGCAGGTGCAGGCTCGTGGAGCGCAGAAAGCCGATGCCGAAGCCGGCCTCCACCATGCGCACCAGCGCAGGGAAGCTTTCCACCCTCAGGGCTTCGTTGATCGGCCGGCCGGCCTTTGACGCGGCTTCGCTCAGCAACCGGTCCAGCGATCCCGAATGATGGATGCCGACAATGGCGTGCGGAATGACACTGGCAAAGGCCACTGACTTGCGCGGCTCTATGGTGCCGGCCAGCTCATGCTCGGGCGGCACCAGCACCCAGATCCGCTCATCCTCGAAGGGACGGATGTCGAAGCGGGAGAAGTCGTAATTGTCCGAAACAATGGCAATGTCGGCCTGGCCTTCATCGAGCGCCAGCAGCGCCTTGGCGGCGCCCATCTCGGCAATGGCGATTTCGATCCCGGGATATTTTGCGGCAAATTTGGCGAGCAGTTCAGGCAGCCGCCCCGTCAGGGCCGAACTGGTGCAGGCCAGCCTCAGGCTTCCGCGCTGCCCCGAACCGAAATCATCCATGATGGCGTCGAGATCGGCGATGGAGCGCAGCACCGTGCGGCAGCCCTCGGCATAGGCCTCCCCGGCGCTGGTGAGCTTGACCCCATGGGCAGAGCGGTCGAACAGCACCACGCCAAGCCGGCCTTCCAGGTCGGACACTCTTCGGCTGACGGCAGAGGAGGCGATGCCTTCCCGCTCTGCGGCGCGGCCGATGGAGCCGGTCTCGGCCAGAAGCAGGATGAGGCGTGCGGTTACGGTATCGAATGGTGCCATGTCGTCTCCCAGTGGCACCATAGAGCATCGCCCGGAAAAGTGGGAACCGGTTTTCCGATCAAGGCGATGCTTCAACAGGAGATTCAGCCGCCAAGGAGCAAGGACAAGCCACGCGCCAGATAGAATAATCCAATGGCGGTAACGACCCAGCGGGTCCATCTGCGGAAACCGTCATCGCTCATCCGTTGCAGGATGTGATAGCCCAGATTGGTGCCGGCCACCGCAAAAGGTGCCGCGATCAGCACCAGCAGCCATTCATTGCCACCCACGGCCGTGGCCAGCCCGCCATAGAACGCCACCTTGGCGGCGTGGGAGATCACCTGCGTCGCGGCCTTGGTGGCAATGACCCTGCGCCGGTCCATCTGCGTGCGGATGAAGAAGATGTCGACCGTGGGGCCGGAGGCCCCGACCGCCAGGTTCAATCCGCCACCCAGCAGGCCGCAGACAAAGGCATGGTGCGGCTTGCTGGCGTCCAGCGCCAGCCAATCCTTGGGTATCCACACCAGGATCGGCATCAGGCCGATGGCGATGCAGACTGCCGCCAGGTCCGGCGTATAGCGCACGATATAGAGCACCAGCGCAGCGGCCACTAGGCCAAGGCAGATCACGCCCAGCACCCGCCAGTCGATATGCTCGCGGCTGAACCAGGCGCGCGAGCCATTGGCGACGATCTGGATGGCGCCCTGTACGGCAATGGCGGTGGCCACCGGCAGCATGGCCAGCAGCAGCGCCAGCAGCACCAGCCCCCCGGCCATGCCGAAGACCCCCGAAATCGCCGAGGTGAGAAACACGGAAAATGCGATAATTGCAGCGGTCAGAAGCGGAAACATGATCATCTCTCCACCCCCAGTGATGACCTGCAACGGTCCGGCTCGCCACCGCCCGTTGGGCATGGGGTCATGCCGCTGTCGCGATTTCACCCTAACCTTGCATTTTTTGCGCAATTTGCATCTTGAATGGAAGGCGCAATGCGACTTTTATAGGCTGGCGAGTTTTTGATTTGCCCGATTGCCGGTCGACGGACCTCCCGCCTCTGCCTTTCGGGGCCCACTTTAACTGACGTCTGGATACTTCCTTGATCACCCTCAAGGCTGGCCGCGAGCGTTCGCGCGGCGATGCTCGGGACCATGTTGCAGCAGCCCATGCCGGCAAGGGCATGGGGCCGCTCAAGCGCATTACCCTGTTTTCCCTCCGCCATCCCTTTCAGGCCAGTCTCGCCATCGGTGCGACCATTGTGGCATCGGTGCTGCAATTGACCATTCCGCGGCTGCTCGGTCAGGCCATTGACCAGGCCCAGAATGTCCTGTCCCTGGCCGGGGAGGGGGCCCAGCAAGCGCTGTTGTGGACGGCACTGACCCTGCTCGGCGTCGCGGTGGCGCGCGGCTTCTTCACCCTGGTGCAGAACTATTTTTCGGAAAGCGTCGGTCACCATGTCGGCTACGAATTGCGGCTGGCTTTCTACGACAAGGTGCAGCGGCTCTCCTATTCCTATCACGACCGCGTCCATTCGGGCGATCTGATCACCATCGGCCTGCTCGATCTCGACGGGCTGCGCATGTTCTTTTCCACTGGCCTCGTCCGTACCGTGCTCCTGGCGGTGCTGATCGGCGTGGGCGCCTTCATGCTGCTCACCACCGATGTGCTGCTGGGCCTGTTGGCGCTGAGTTTCGTGCCCTTCGTGGCCTGGCGCTCCTCGGTGGCCCAGCTCACCCTGCGCAATACCTGGCTGGTCCTGCAGCAAAAGCTCTCCATCCTCACAAGAGTGATGGAGGAGAACCTGGGCGGCATTCGCGTGGTGCGCGCCTTTTCGGGCCAGAAGTTCGAATTGTCCAAGTTCGACACCGCCTCAGTGGACGCCTTGAAACTGGCGCATCAGCGGGTGCAGGTGCGCGTCAACAATACCTCGATGATGACCTTTTCCTTCTTCGCCGCCATGGGCCTCGTGCTTTGGGTGGGGGGCAACAAGGTCATTGCCGGGGAGATGAGCGTGGGCACGCTGGCGAGCTTTCTCACCTTCATGACCATATTGCAGATGCCGGTGCGCCAGCTTGGCCTGATGGTCAATTCCTATGCCCGCGCCTCCACCTGTGGTGACCGCTTCTATGAATTCCTCGACGCCCCGGTCGAGATCGAGGACCGCTCCGGCGCCACCCCGCTTGCCGTCACCCAGGGCGTGCTGCGTTTCGAGGACGTTCATTTCACCTATCCAGGAGCCTCGGTGCCGACGCTCAACGGCATCAGTTTCGAGGCCCGCGCCGGCCAGACCGTCGGCATTGTCGGCGCCCCGGGCAGCGGCAAGTCCACCCTGGCGCACCTCATTCCGCGCTTTTACGACGTCACCTCCGGCCGCGTGACCCTGGATGGCCAGGACGTGCGCGACGTGACGCTGGAGAGCCTCCGCCGCGCCGTGGCGGTGGTGCAGCAGGACACGTTCCTCTTCACCACCACCATCGAGAACAACATCGCCTATGGTGACCCCTGGGCCAAGGAGCGCAAGATCGAGACCGCGGCCGAGAGCGCCCAATTGCACAATTACATCATGGGCTTGCCCCACGCCTATGACACGGTGGTGGGCGAACGTGGCGTCTCGCTTTCGGGTGGCCAGCGCCAGCGTCTTTCCATTGCCCGCTCGCTGGTGCTCAAGCCCGCCGTCATGGTGTTCGATGACTCGACCGCTGCCATCGATGCCGGCACCGAGCACCGCATCCGCTCCGCCATCCGCCGCTTCGCCAGCGACCGGGTGACCATGATCATTGCCCATCGCCTGTCCTCGCTCATGCATGCCGACATGATCCTCTTCATCGAGGACGGCCGCATCGTCGAGCGTGGCAGCCATGCCGACCTGCTCGCGCAGAACGGCAAATACCGTGCGCTCTATGATCTCCAGACCCGCCCCATCGATGACCTGGAGGCCGCCCAATGAGCGTGGTTGACGACGACGAACGCGAGATCGCCGCCTTTCCGGGCCAGCGCCCGCCACGCGCCAGCGTGGGCAGCCATCGCATCGAGGAAGAGGTCTTCGGCAAGGCCTATGACCCCAAGACCGTGCGGCGCATCTGGGCCTATGTGAAACCCTACCGCCTCAAGATCTATATCTCGGTCGTCGCCGTGCTGGTCTTTACCGCGACGCAGCTGGCCATCCCCCTGATCATCGGCAATGCCATCGACAATGCCCTTGTGCCCGGCGGCGATCCGGCCAATTTGCTCTGGGCGATCGGCGCCTTTGCCATTGCCGTGCTGTTCAATTTCGGCGCCTCCTGGGTGCAGGAAACCCAGGTGGGGCAGGTGGCCGAGCATGTGCTGTTCGACATGCGTCGCGCCATGTTCGCCCAGCTCCAGCGCGTGTCCCTGAGCTATATGGACAAGACCGAGGTCGGCCGGTTGATGAGCCGCCTCCAGGGCGACGTCAACTCCATGCAGGAATTCCTCGAAACCTCGGTGATCTCGGTGGGCGACATCGTGCTGCTCTTCGGCATTGTCGCTGTGCTCCTGAGCCTCGATCCCTGGCTGGGCCTGTTGACGCTGATCACCATGCCGGTGCTGTTCATCATCCGCATCTTCTGGCTGCCCCCGGCCAAGCGCGCCTTCTGGGCCGCGCATGAAACCAATTCGCTGACCAATGGCGCCATGGCCGAAGGCATCAATGGCG
>CBFGTF010000043.1:0-18429 GCA_965651655.1 uncultured Devosia sp. | reverse complement strand
CGCGTCAAGATGATCGAGAAGCTCAAGCCCCCCGAGGCGATGTTCGACGAGCATGCGGCCCCGTTCCGCTTTCAGCAGCCCAAGGTGGAACTGCCCACCCCCATGATCACGCTTGATGGCGTGTCGACTGGCTATGGCGACAAGGTGATCCTGAAGAACATCACCCAGCGCATGGATCCGGACGCCCGCATCGCGCTAATCGGCGTCAACGGCAATGGCAAGTCGACCTTTGCCAAGCTGCTGGCCGGCGACATTCCCGCACTGGGCGGGACGATGCGGATCAACAAGAAGCTGGAGATCGCCCATTTTGCCCAGCACCAGATGGACAAGCTCAAGCCCGAGCAGACCCCTCTGGAGCATGTGACCGAACTGATGCCGCTCGACAACGAGGCGAAGCGCCGGAGCCGGCTGGCCCAGATGGGGCTGACCACCAGCCGCATGGACACCAAGGCCAAGAACCTCTCAGGCGGCGAACGGGCGCGGCTGCTGATGGGGCTGATCACCTTTGGCGGGCCCTCGATGATGATCCTGGACGAACCGACCAACCATCTCGACATCGACAGCCGCGATGCCTTGGTCTACGCGCTCAACGACTATCAGGGTGCCGTGCTGATCATCAGTCACGACCGGCACCTGATCGAAGCCACATGCGATACGCTCTGGATTGCCGAGAACGGCACCATCCGCGAGCTGGACGAGGACCTCGACAGCTACCAGCGCAGCATTACCTCCAGCAAGGAGGGCAAGGGCGGCGGTGGTGGCGGTGCGCGCAAGGCCAGCAAGCAGGAGGCCGCTGCACGGCGGGCCGAGCTGGCGCCCCTCAAGAAGGCGATTTCCGACGCTGAAAACAAGATAAGCCGCCTCAAGACCGAGATTGAAAAGGTCGAGGCGCAACTGGCCGATCCCAAGGTCTATAACGGCCCGCCGGATCGCCTGATCGCGCTGGGCAAGGACAAGGCCCGCTTCAGCGCCGATCTCGAAACCTTCGAGGAGAAATGGCTTGAACTCAGTTCGGAGCTAGAAGAGGCCGAGCGGGCCTGACGCGCCAACAGCGGCATCAAGGCTTTACTAATCTGGCGGGAACACGTTGACGGCGGGGGCGGACTGGCCTTTGCTGCCGCTGACGATGTGTGAGGCACAACATGAAGCGCCTGCCTGCCCTGATCCTAGCCCTGGCGCTGACGCTGACGGCCCTGCCCGCGATGGCGCTGGACCTGTCGGGCCTCAGCAAGCAGGACCGCGCCGATACGCTGCGCTTTGCCGTCAACAATGGCCTGTTCACCCTCTATCACGAGATGGCGCATCTGCTGATCGACAAGCTGGCGCTGCCGGTGCTGGGCAAGGAAGAGGACGCAGCCGACAATATCGCCACCTGGGTCCTGCTGGAAAAGAAAACACCCGAGGCCAACCAGACGCTTGAGGACGCGGCTCGTGGCTGGGTGCTGACCGGCCGCAGTTATGGCGACTATTTCGGCGATGACGATTATGCTTCGGGCTACAGCCCCGACCGGCATCGAGCCATGCAGATTGTCTGTCTTATGGTGGGTGCCGACGGCTCGGCCTTCCGGCGCGTCGCCAATGCCTATGACATCCCCTCCGAACGCCAGCACACGTGCCTCTTTGACTATGAGATGGTGAACCGGAGCCTTGAGGGACTGCTGGACAAGAATGCGTCCGGCACTCGTGTCGATGTCACCTATCACGATGGCGGACACCGCTGGCAACTGGCCGAGCGGGTGTTTCGCGGCAGTGGCATATTCGATCATGTGGCCGAGGAACTGCGTCGAGGTTACCGGCTGAATGGGCGGGTGAAGTTCACGGCCCGGCGCTGCGGGGAATCCAATGCCTTCTACGACCCCGCGACAACTGAGATCATCTTCTGCTATGAGCTGATGGAGGACTTCATGCAGCTCTATGTGGACGACTTGCCACAGCGCAGCCGCGACTGAATTCCGAGGGGCATTTGGTTCGGAGCGGCAGGTCGCCGCTCCCTGGGGGACTTTCCATGAAAGCGGTGATGGCGGCATTGGCCGCAGCGGTTCTGTGCGTGGGGTTTCAGGCCTCGGCGGCGGCGCAGGATGATGAGTCTGTCATTCTGGGCGAGGCCATGACCTTCGCCCTCCATGATGCCGCCTTCACGATGTATCACGAGATCGGGCATATGCTTGTGGGCGAGCTGGGCCTGCCGGTCCTCGGCAAGGAAGAAGATGCCGTCGATGCGCTGGCGACCATCTGGCTGCTGGAATTCGACGAAGGCGAGGACAGTTACGACGCCCTGATCAATGCCGCTGACGGCTGGTATTTCAACGCCGTCAATTCGACCGGCTCGGGCGTCGATGACTTTTCCTATTATTCGGACCATAGCCTGGATATCCAGCGCGCCTATGCCATGGTCTGCATGATGGTGGGCAAGGACCCAGAGGTGTTCGGCGAGACTGCCGACATCTATGAACTGGACGCGGACCAGCAGGAGGCCTGCGGATATACCTATGAGCAGGCCTTTACCTCATGGATGACACTGCTTGACCCGCACCTGACCGAGGACGAGACCGGCGCGGTGATCGAGGTGATTTATGAAGACGCCGGCGATTACGAAGACTATGCGCAGGCGCTCAAGGACTACCGGATCATGGAATATGCAGCCGAAACCGTGGCTGCCAGCTTCAACCTCCCAGGGCCGGTGAGCTTCCGCGCCACCCAGTGTGGCGAGCCCAATGCCTTCTACGACCCGAGCGCCAGCGAAGTGATCTATTGCTACGAAATGGCCGAGCACATGTTCTACATGTATCTCTATGACATTGTCGGCTGGGGAGACACGGCCAACTGACCCTGTCGGCGCCTAGCTGAACCCGACATAGCGTCCGGGCCGGTGATTGAGCGCGATTATCATGTTGAGCACCAGCGCGCCCAGGATCGAATAGAGCACCCGGTCGAAGGGCAGCACGAAAAAGGCGATGACGAGAATGACGGCATCGACGCCGAGCTGGAAATAGCCGGCGCGGATGCCGAAATTTTCCTGAAGGTAGAGCGCCAGGATATTGATGCCGCCCACGCTGGCCTTGTGCCGGAACAGCGAGAGAATGCCCAACCCCATCAGACCGCCCCCGACAAGGGCAGCAAACAGGGGATGGATCTGCTCGATACCGATCCAGCCGGGAATCTGACTGGTGAAGTACGAGACCAGCGCCACGCTGGCGATGGTCTTGAGCGCAAAGGGCCAGCCCATGCGCCAGAAGGCCAGGCCATAGAACGGCAGGTTGATGGCAAAGAACAGCCAGCCGAATGGAATGCCGGTGATGTATTGCAGGAGGAGCGCCAGACCGGCGCTGCTGCCAGTGGTCAATTGCACCTGCGCATAAAAGGCAATGCCGAGCGACACCAGCATGGTGCCGATGAGGATGGCGAAAACGTCTTCATGCAGACGGTGACGGCTGGGCGTGGAAAGATCGGGGGTCATGCCTGCGCCTTGTTCACCCAGCGGCCATTGGCATCCTGCTGCCAATAGGTGACTTCATTGTCGGCGCGCAAATCGCGATAAGCGATACGGGCTGCCGCCATGGCCTCGGGGTCGTGGCCGGAAAACAGGACGACGATACGCTGATAGCCTTCGCCCGATTTCGGTACGGCACCGTCAGCGAAAAAACGCACCGCCGCACCATTGGGGTTGTCGTCGCCGGTAGTAACCAGGATCGGCTGATGAGCATCGGTGTCTTCGCCCGCAAGGCCATGGGCGAGGAAGCTGTCATCGCGATAGGTCCATAGATGGGCATCAAGCGCCTCGGCGCGCTCGCGCGAGCCCACCTCGACCACGGCGCGCCAGCCGCGCTCCAGCGTCTTTTCCAGGAGGAGGGGAATGACCGCTTCGAGCGGACGGGTTTCGAGATGATAGAACAAGACTTCGGCCATGCAATTACCCTAACCGCGGTGGCGGTCTTTCGCCAGCGAGTCGCATGGCAGCGGCTCACGTCGCCACCGATTTCGTGACACCAAGGGTGATTGTGCCGTGGCGCGAACTACAGCAAGGTGCGCGCCAACTGGTTTTGAGGACTGGCGCACTACCCTTCATGAGACGACTGACGAGTTATCTGACGCGGCTGTTTGCAACCGATGCGCTGATCCTGTTCGGGATCGCGTGCTTCCTGTTGTGGCTGGTCAATTGCCTGCGCTCCTTCGACGTCGTCTCCGTCAAGGGCCAGGGCTTTGGCACACTGGCATTGCAGGCGCTCTACACCATGCCGCCGCTGGCGCTGTCGTTCTTCTATATCTGCGTCGGCATCGGCGTTGTCCGGGCGCTGACAGCGTTGCAGACCAGCCACGAACTCCACATCATTCACACCAGCAATGGCTTGGGCGGCCTGTGGCGCGCCATCGGCGTCACCTGCGGCGCGGCAATCGCCATGGTGCTGCTGCTGGCGCATGTGGTGGAGCCCATGGCCAATCGCCAGCTCAACCAATTGTCCGCTGAAGTGGCCGCAGACCTGGTCAGTTCCACCCTCAAGCCCAATCGCTTCACCCAGGTGACCCCCGGGGTGATCCTGCTCATTGGCGGGCGCGCCGATGGCGGCGTGATCACCGAGTTCTTCGCCGACGACCGGCGCGACCCCAAGACCAGGCGGACCTATATCGCCGCGTCGGCGCGGGTCCTGGGTGTGAACGATGACTATGTGCTCGAACTGCGCGACGGCACCTTGCAATATTACGAGGACGACGGCCGCTATTCGGAGGTTCGTTTCGCCCGATATGACGTCAGTGTCGACAGCCTGGCGCAACAGGCGGCACGGATCGACATCCTGGCCGAGATGGACAGCTTTGCCCTCATCGACAGGGCCGTCAACCAGACGGGGTGGGAGCCGGCCATCGTCAACAGGCTGCTCGATCGTACGGCCGAGGGTCTGCGCGTGCTGGGCCTGGTGCTGCTGGTCGCGGCCATTGCCGGGTTCCCGAGCGGCAACCGCACGCGCATCAAGCTACCGCTGGAAGCTATTGTCATGCTGATCGCTTTCGGCGAACGCGGCGTCAGCGCCTATAGCCCGCTGGGCAGCGGCACGGGGGCATTGGTCCTGGTGGCACTGGCTGGCGCCGTCCTGGCGTATCGACTGTGGCCGCGTCGTCCGATCCGGGCGGTGCCGGCATGATCAACCGCATCGACATCGTGGTACTGGCGCGACTGTCAAGCCGCATCGCCGCCACGGTCTTCATTTTCTATGGGCTGATCGCGCTGGTTGAGTCGCTCGACACCTGGCGGTTCACCTTTGTCGCCAAGCAGCACGGCCTGCACATGGCCGTGCTCATGGTCGCCATGAGCGCCGTACGCTGGACCATCAAGACCCTGCCGGTGACTGTGCTCATGGGCGCCATACTGGGGTTGGTCGACCTAAAGATGCGGCATGAACTGACCGTCATCAAGACCAGCGGCGTTTCGGTCTGGCGCCTTTTGCGGGCGCCGGTCGCGGTGCTGATCACATCGAGTTTCCTCATCGTGCTCGGTGCCGAGACGTTGAGCACCCAGATCAACCGCGAGTTGGCCCCCACCCCCCCCGGGCAAACGGCGCAACTGACGCCAGCGGGCGAAATATGGCTCGAACAGCGCGGCGAAGGCGCCCATTATGTGCTCATGGCGCGCAGCATGACCCAAGGGGGGACGACGCTGGCCGATGTGACCCTGTTCCATCTCGGCGCCAGCGACATCCCCCGGCTCGAAGCAGACGAGGCCATTCTCGAAGCCGGTCACTGGACCTTCCCCGTCGCCACGGTGCGTACGCCTGACAATCCCGCTCGTCTTGTGTTCGGCACCAGTGTGCCCACCACCTCCAGCGCCGCCGAAATCAGCCTCAAGCTGGCGTCGACGGAGGACATGACCTTCTTCGAGCTGGCGAGGCTTTTGCAGCGTGGCGTGAGCGATCCAACCATAAGGTCGGCCACCGCCATGCGGCTGATCAAGCTGCTGGCCCTGCCATTGGTGCTGACCGGTTCGCTCCTGATCGCCTTTGCGTTTACGGCCGGACACACCCGCAATACCCAGTTCGGGCCGGCAGTTCTCTACGGCATGGTGCTGGGTTTTGTCGTCTTTGTGATCACCGAAATGGCGGACCGGGCCGGCTCGACAGGTGTTCTCGACCCGGTGTTTGCAGCGGCGGGCCCGGCCATAGTGGCGATTGTCATCGGCGTGACCGTTCTGTTGCGCAAGGAGGATGGCTGGACCTAGCCGCGTTGAGCGCGAGGCGAGGTTCAGATTTTGGCCGTATTCATCGCCCAATTGACAGCGTGGCCACAACGCCGCATTGAAGGCGTTACTCGAGAAGCGGACCAGACCATGACCCTTGCAGACCTTCGGCGCGCTCTTGGCGCGATGTTCATCGGCCTCGTGCTTGCATTCGTGCCTGCCGCCTCGGCGATGGCAGCCACTGTGGTGACCGTGAATGGCGAGCCGATCAGCGACGTACAGATCGACCAGCGCCTGCGCCTGTTCCGCATGGAAGGCAACAATACCGGTCGCAACGGCGCCATGCAGCAATTGATCGACGAGGCGATCCAGGTGCAGGAGGCCAAGCGCCTCGGGATCAACGTCTCCAACGCCCAGATTGACGAGGCGCTGCTGCAGATTGCCCGCAATCTCAATGTCAGCCGCGATCGTCTCCAGCAGATGCTGCAACAGGGCGGCGTCAGCGGTACCACGCTGCAGGACCGCCTGCGCGCCGCCATCGCCTGGAATGGCGTGACAGAAACAGCGGTGGCGCCCCAGGTGCAGATTTCCGAACTGGAACTGGACCAGCAGGCCGCCCAGAAGATCGCCGATTTCCAGAATTTCGACTATATTCTCAAGGAAGTGGTGTTTGTCGGCGGTGGCGGCCGCTCGGGCCAGGCCAATCGCTATCGCTCCAGCTTTGCCGGCTGCGACACCGCTGTCGAGTTGTCACTGGCCTATACCGATGTGGCCGTGGTCGATGTCGGTCGGCGACATGCGACCCAAATGCCCGACGCCCTTGCCAAGGAACTTGCCGGGCTCAATGTGGGCGGCATCACCAAGCCGCGCGCCGTCGAGACGGGTCTCTCCATGCTCGCTGTCTGCGAAAAGGTGCAGGCCCAGGACCTGACCTTCGTCAAGGGCGGCCTGCGCGACGACGTCGGTGGCGATGCGATGGCGCGGGAAACCGACGCCTATATGGCGCGCCTCCGCAGCGAAGCCAAGATCATCTACCAGTAAGCCTGGCGGCGCCGGCCGCAGCACGAGGCCCGAACGAATGGGTGGATTTTGCGGCCGCAGATTAATGCGGCCGCTCTGTCTTTGGGGGACAGGATGACCAAGCCACTGGCCGTGACCATGGGGGAGCCGGCCGGCATCGGGCCGGACCTGCTGCTGGCGCTCTACGCGCAGCGTATCGAACGCAACCTCCCGCCCTTCGTGGTCTTCGGACACCTCGATTTCCTCAGAGCCCGGGCGCAGCGGCTGGGACTGAACCTCGATATCATCGCCGCCGATCCCTATGAGGGAATGAAGGCGTTTTCCCGCGCCCTGCCCGTTTTTCCGGTTGAGGGCCCTGTCGAAGACCGACCCGGGCGGCCAGACAGCGCCGCTGGGGCGGTAGTTATCGACAGCATTGAAAGGGCGGTAACGGCCACTCAAGTTGAGCAGTGCCGTGCCATAGTAACGGCACCGATCCACAAGGGCGTACTCTACGAAGCGGGTTTTCGCTATCCAGGCCATACTGAATTTCTGGCCGCTCTTTGTGCCGAGGAAGGTATCTCTCCCTTGCCCGTCATGATGCTGGCCCATGAGGATCTGCGGGCCGTGCCCCTGACTATTCACGTGCCGATCAAGGACGTGCCGGGACTGATCAGCAGAGGGTTGATCCTCGAAACCCTGCGGATCATATCCCGCGACCTCAGGCAGCGCTTTCATATCGCGGCGCCGCGCATAGCCGTGGCCGGTCTCAATCCCCATGCGGGGGAAGGCGGCACCATTGGCCGCGAGGATGTAGAGATCATCGGTCCCGCCATTGCCGATGCGCGGGCCGAGGGTATCGACGCGATCGGCCCCCTGCCCGGCGACACGCTGTTCTACCCCCCGCATTGGCGCCAGTATGATGCGGTGCTGGCCATGTATCACGATCAGGCGCTGATCCCGATCAAGACCGTGGCCTTCGATGCGGGGGTCAATGTCACCCTGGGCCTGCCCATTGTGCGGACCTCGCCCGATCATGGCACCGCCTTCAGCCTGGCCGGCACCGGCAAGGCCTCTCCTTCCAGTTTCGCCGCGGCCATCGCCATGGCAGATCAGATGACGGCAGCAAAGCCATGAGCCAGATCGACAATCTCCCGCCGCTGCGCGAGGTGATCGCCACCCATGGTCTCAGGGCCAAGAAGGAACTGGGGCAGAATTTCCTGCTCGATCTCAATCTGACGGCGCGGATCGCGCGCGTTGGTGGATCGCTCGAAGGCGTGAGGGTCATCGAGGTCGGTCCCGGCCCCGGCGGGTTGACACGGGCGCTCCTGGCCGAGGGCGCCCGCGAGGTCATCGCCATCGAGCGCGATGCCCGGGCGCTGCCGGCGCTGGCGGAAGTGGCCGAGGCCTATCCGGGCCGGCTCACTGTCATCGGCGGCGATGCCATGGACATGGATTATCGGCTTCTGGCGGACGGGCCGACGCGGATCGTGGCCAACCTGCCCTACAATATCGGCACGCAACTGCTCACCGGCTGGCTGACAATGGAGCCCTGGCCACCCTTCTTCGAAAGCCTGACGCTGATGTTCCAGCGCGAAGTGGCCGAGCGCATCGTGGCGCAGCCCGGCGACGATGCCTATGGGCGGCTCGGCGTTCTTGCCGGCTGGCGCGCCGATGCGCGCATTGCCTTCAATGTGGGTCGCCAGGCCTTCGTGCCGCCGCCCAATGTGACATCGGCGGTGGTGCATCTGGTGCCCAAGCCCGTCGAAGAGGGCCTGCCCGTAAAGCTGATCGAGCAGGTCACCAAGGCCGCATTCGGCCAACGCCGCAAGATGGTGCGGCAGTCGCTGAAGTCGCTGGGCGTGCCAGTCGAGGGCCTGCTGGCGGCGGCGGGCCTCAAGGGCGATGAACGCGCAGAAGATTTGCCGATTGAGGCGTTTCTCGCCATGGCGCGCGCCCTGCCGGGACTAAGGTAGCTCTCGTGAGAATGGCGGCCCGTTGCCCCTTCGCTCCTCAGGGGAGAGGTGAAGGCGGCTCGGCGAGCTTGTCCGGCACCGGCAACGGGGCAACGAAGACCAGCCTGACCGCCACCAGCAGGGCCAGCAGGGCCGCGCCGCCGCTGACAAGCATGACCCCGATCCAGCCCCAGGCCGTCCATGCATAGCCGCCCAGTGTGCCCAGGATCGACGCGCCGAGATAATAGGCCACGAGGTATATGGCGCTCGCCTGAGCCCGGCCCGTTCGCGCCCTTCGCGTGACCCAGGCGCTGGCGACGCCATGGGCGGCGAAGAATCCCATGGTGGCAATGGCCAGCCCCGCGATGATGACAATGGTGTCCGGGATCATGGTGATGGCCATGCCGGCGCCCATCACGGCGACCAGGGCCCAGAACACCTTGCGTCGCCCGAGGCGCTGCGACAGCCCGCCTGCCCAGGTCGAACTGGCGCTGCCCAGCAAATAGACCAGGAAGATGGCGGCAATGGCGGAGTGGCTGAGCGAAAATGGCGGCAGCGCCAGGCGGAAGCCTGCGTAATTGTAGAGGGTCACGAAGCCGCCCATCAGCAGGAAAGATGCCGCAAACAGCCAGGGCAGCGCCGCATCGTCGAAGCTAGCACGGCAGCGGCGCCAGAGTTCGGGCAGGCGAATGGGGTCGCGGACAAACTGGCGCGGTCGCGGCAGCAGTATGGCCACCGCCAGCACCGCCAATATGATCAGGCCAGCAAGGATGCCGGTGCCCAGGCGCCAACCGAGCCAGTCGGAGAGCACGCCGGAGATGACGCGCCCGGCCATGCCGCCTATGGCCGTGCCGCCGATATAGAGCCCCATGGAGAAACCCAGGGCGTCGGGATCCATTTCCTCGGACAGGTAGACCATGGCCACGGCCGGGATGCCGGCCAGCGAAAGCCCCATCAGGGTGCGCAGGGTAATGAGCTGCCACCAGACCTGGGTGAAGGGCAAAGCCAGGCCCAGGAGTGCCGTGATGAACAAGGCGCCGATGATCAGCCGACGGCGGCCAAGGCGGTCGGCGAGCATGCTTGCCGGGATCAATGCCAGCGCCATGGTCGCGGTCGTGGCCGAGAGCGCCAGCGAGGCCGTGCCCGCATCGCGCACCCAATATTGGGCGAACATGGGCAGCAGCGGCTGCACCGAATAGAGCGAGGCGAAGACGGAAAAGGCGGCGAGGAAGAAGGCGATATTAGCCCGCAGGAATTGCGGCGTGCCTCGACGGATGGCGGGAGGGGGCGAACTTGGTCCGGTCACGCTTCCACCTCATCCATCGATTCAGGCCGTTCTCAAAGTGAGTCGATCTGACCCTGCAAGTCCTTGATGAAACTAGCGAAATTTGTCTGACGTTCGCGCTGAAGGCGGGCCGAGGCGAGGATCGACCGGACGTTCTGCACCGATTGCTCAAGATCGCGGTTGATGATGACATAGTCATATTCGTTGGCGTGATCGAGTTCGATCCGCGCGTTGCGCAGGCGCTTCTCAATGGTGCCTACGCTATCCTGTGCGCGACGCTCGAGCCGTGAGCGCAACTCTTCAATGGTGGGCGGCAGGATGAACACCGTCACCATGTCGGCGCGGCACTTCTCATAAAGCTGAAGGGTACCCTGATAATCGACATCGAAGAGGATATCGTTGCCGGCGGCGAGCTGTTCTTCCACCTGAGCCCGCGGAGTGCCGTAGAAATTGCCGTGAACTTCGGCGGATTCCAGCAAGCCGCCTTCGGCCTTCATGCGGTTGAAGGTCGGCACGTCGACGAAATAATAGTGGGTGCCCTCAACCTCGTCGCTACGCCGGGCCCGGGTGGTCACCGAGACCGACAGGCGGATATTGGGGTCCTGCTGGAACAGAGAGCGGGAAATCGAGGACTTTCCCGCGCCTGACGGAGAGGCGATCACCAGCATGACGCCGCGGCGCTGAAATTCCATTATGTGCACTCTATTCGATGTTCTGAACCTGCTCGCGTAGTTGATCGATCGCCGCCTTGAGGTCAAGACCGATGGCGGTGAGCTCCACCGCGTTTGCCTTGGAGCAGAGCGTATTGGCCTCGCGATTGAACTCCTGGGCAAGAAAATCGAGGCGCCGCCCCACCGGTCCGCCCTCGTCGATCAGCTTGCGCGCCGCCGCGACATGGGCCCGCAAGCGGTCGATCTCTTCCTGAATATCTGCCTTGGTGGCGAGCAGCAGCGCTTCCTGGGCCAGCCTGTCCTGCGGTAGGGTGATGTCGGCGCTCAGGACTGCCAGCTGCTCGCGCAGCCGTGTCTCGATCGCCGCACGCGAGCGGGACGGATGGGCTTCGGCCCGCGCCGCCAGAGCCATGATGGCGTCGAGCTGGCCCAGCAGCACCGCTGCAATCTCAGCGCCTTCCTGCAGCCGTGCCGTCTTGAGGCGATCAATGGCTTCCGCGGCACAATCGAGGATCAACGCGGTCTGTTCGTCCTCATCGATCTCCCCTGCCCCATCGTCCAGTTCCAGCACCCCCGGCAGCGCCAGGATGCCATCAAGGCGCGGCTGCGCCGCGTCCACCTGGCGCAGCTCGTCCAGGGCCGCGACGACCGTTGCCAGGGCCTGCTGATTGACACGAACTGCGCCACCCGTGCCGCTGCGGTCGAGCGTTGCGATCAGGTTGACCGAACCACGGCTGAGCGCCTTGGAGAGCATCTGGCGCAGCGGAATTTCCACGACATCCAGGCCCGGCGCCAAGCGCAGACGCATGTCGAGCCCGCGTCCATTGACCGATTTCAGTTCGATGCGCACCCGCAATGACCCGGCCTGCCGCTCTGCGCGGGAAAAGCCGGTCATGCTGGAGAGGGTGGCGGTCACTGCGCGGTTTCACCTTCCGTGTCCTCGCCCGCCTCCTCGGCTTCTTCGGCCTCGAGAGCCTGCCGGGCCGCTTCTGCCTCTGCCTCGGCCTGCGCCGCCGCCTCGGCGGCTATTTCGCGATAGCGCGCCACATTCTCCTGATGCTGGGCATAGGTTTCGGCAAAGACATGGCCCTCGCGCGGGGTGGCACCCTTGGCCACGAAATAGAGGTAGTCATGGCTGTCGGGATTGGCGACGGCCTGCAAGGCCTCGATGCCGGGATTGGCGATGGGGGTCGGGGGCAGTCCGTCGATCTGGTAGGTATTGTAAGGGGTTTCGCCCTCGATCTCGGAGCGGCGAATGCCGCGATCGAGCGTCGATTGCCCCAGGGTGATCCCATAAATGATGGTGGGATCGGATTGCAGCCGCATGCCCTCGCGCAGACGGTTCACAAAGACTGCGGCGATCTGCGGGCGCTCGGTGGCAATGCCGGTTTCCTTTTCCACGATGGAGGCCAGGATCAGCAATTCGGCGGGGGTTGCGATGGGCAGATCGGCCTGGCGGGTCTCCCAGACTTCGGCAAGGGCCTGGGTCATGGCCAACTGCATCTCCTCAAGCACCGCCTGGCGTGTGTCGCCGGGCGTATAGTCGTAACTGCCGGGCAGGATCGAGCCTTCGGGCGGCAATTGGTCGATGGTGCCGGTCAGCCGGCTATCGGCGTTGATGCGCTGGATGGCCTGCCAGACCGTCCACCCCTCGGGAATGGTCACCGCATAGCGCAGCGGATTGCCCTGGGTCAGTTCCTTGAGGATCTCCGACATGCTGGCGCCGGCAGGAATGCTGAAGTCACCCGCCTTTACGATGGCGCTTTGCTCGACGCGGCTGCCGAACTGGCTGAAAATGAAGGAATTGGTGATGAAGCCCTGCTCCTCCAGCCGCCCGGCAGTGGTCGAGAGCGTATTGCCCGACTCGACCCGGAACACGCGCTCCTCGCGGGTGGGGCCGTCCCCATAATATTGCGAGGCGACATAGAACACACCGCCGCCAACGACCACCAGGGCAATGACAAGCAGCGTGAGCAGGCCATTGAGGATATCGATCAGGCCATTGCCTGAACGGCGGCGGCGCCGGTTCCTGCGGTCGTTCATCTTTTCTGTGTCACTCGCGATTGGGGCCGTGTGGGGCCGTATTCGGCCTTCATGTCATTGTTCTTGCGCCAAACTGTGGCGGGTCCGCATTGTTCGCAACCATGCCGCGCAAAGACAAGGGGCACATCGCTTCCAAAGCGATGTGCCCCATAAAATTTGTCGAAAAATCTAGCTGACCTTGCGCATGACCAGCGTGGCATTGGTCCCGCCAAAGCCGAAGCTGTTGGAGAGGGCCACGTTGATTTCCTTCTTGAGCGGCTTGTGCGGCACAAGATTGATCGCAGTTTCGACCGAAGGGTTATCCAGGTTCAGCGTGGGCGGCGCGATATTGTCACGCATGGCCAAGAGGCAGAAAATGGCCTCCACCGACCCGGCAGCGCCCAGCAGGTGGCCAACGGCAGACTTGGTCGAACTCATCACGGCCTTGCTGGCCGCATCGCCCAGGACGCGGGTGACCGCGCCCAGCTCGATCTCGTCGCCGAGCGGCGTCGAAGTGCCATGGGCGTTGATATAGTCGATGTCGGCGGGCGCAATGCCGGCGCGCTTGATCGCCGCGCTCATGGCGCGGAAGCCGCCATCGCCGTCGGGCGACGGTGCGGTGATGTGATAGGCATCGCCGGAAAGGCCATAGCCGATCACTTCGCCATAGATCTTGGCGCCACGGGCCTTGGCCCGCTCGTAGTCCTCCAGCACGACAATGCCGGCCCCCTCGCCCATGACGAACCCATCACGGTCCTTGTCGTAGGGTCGCGAGGCAGCCGTGGGGTTGTCGTTGAAGCCGGTGGACAGCGCCCGGGCGGCCGAGAAGCCGGCCAGCGACAGGCGGTTGACGCAGCTTTCCGTGCCACCAGCCACCATCACGTCGGCATCGCCCAGGGCAATGAGACGGGCGGCATCGCCAATGGCATGGGCGCCGGTCGAACAGGCCGTGACCACGGAGTGGTTGGGGCCCTTGAGGCCGAAACGGATCGACACCTGACCAGAGGCCAGGTTGATCAGGCGGCCCGGAATGAAGAAGGGGCTGATGCGACGCGGCCCCTTTTCGTGCAGGGTCACGGAGGCATCATAGATGCCACCGACGCCGCCAATGCCAGAACCGATCAGGACGCCGGTGCGTTCCTGCTCTTCCTGGGTCTTGGGCTCCACGCCTGCATCCTGGATGGCCTGCGTCGCCGCTGCCATGGCATAGACAATGAAGGGATCAACCTTGCGCTGCTCCTTCACCTCCATCCATTCGTCGGGGTTGTACTTGCCATCGGCATAGTCCCCGAGCGGAATGCGGTGGGCGATCTGGCAGGCAATATCGTCGATCTCGAAATCGTCGATACGCTTGGCGCCGCTCTTGCCGGCAAGGATGTTGGACCAGGTAGCCTCAACACCACAGCCAAGCGGCGTGACAAGTCCCAGTCCGGTTACGACGACTCGGCGCAATTCCATGGTCAGCGGCCTAGCCCCCAGTCTTAGCTGGTGGCCTTGGTCAGGAAGGCGACCGCATCACCGAAAGTCTGGATCGACTCGGCGGCGTCATCGGGGATCTCGACCGAGAATTCTTCCTCGAAAGCCATCACCAGCTCGACCTGATCGAGCGAATCCGCGCCCAGATCGTCGATGAAGCTGGCCTTTTCGGTGACCTTCTCGGCATCCACATTGAGGTGTTCCACAACGATCTTGCGGACCCGATCAGCGACATCGCTCATATTTGACTTCCCTTTTTAGAAATCGAAGTTTCGTTTCGCTTCTTATTGGCGCAAAGCCAAATCATCAAGCGCAGTGTTGGTTTGCACAGGGGCAATGTAAGCGGCCTTCCAGGCGCCCGCAAGGCAGGCCGGCAAGTTGGACCGGGGCGCGGACTATCACGTTTTTCTGGCCATAGCCAGCCGCGTTCGCCCCGGTTTCCAAGGCTTTCGCCCAAAAACGGGCGTCAGATCATTGCCATGCCGCCGTTCACATTAAGCGTATGGCCGGTGATGTAGGCCGCCGCATCACTGGAAAGAAAAACCGCACAACCTGCAACTTCCTGCGCCGTACCCAGCCGTCCGGCCGGAACGGTGGACAGGATCGACTCACGCTGCTTGTCGTTGAGCTCGTCGGTCATGGCCGAGGCGATGAAGCCCGGGGCGATGGAATTGACGGTGATATTGCGGCTTGCGACCTCATAGGCCAGCGCCTTGTTCATGCCGATCAGGCCGGCCTTGGAGGCAGCATAATTGCCCTGCCCCGGATTGCCCATGACGCCGACCACCGAGGAGATGCCGATGATGCGGCCCCAGCGCTGCTTCATCATCCCCCGCAGCACGGCGCGGTTGAGGTGAAAGGCAGCGGTCAGGTTGACGGCAATGACCTCGTCCCATTCCTCGTCCTTCATGCGCATGAACAGATTGTCGCGCGTCATGCCGGCATTGTTCACCAGGATGTCGAGGCCGCCCATGGCCGCCTCGGCTGCAGGCACCAGCTTGTCGACCTCGTCGAGCTTGCTCAGATTGGCCGGCAGGATCGGGCAGTCCTTGCCGATCTCCCTGGCCGTGTCCTCCAGCGCCCCGACACGGGTCCCCGAAAGCGCCACAGTGGCGCCGGCGGCGGCCAGCGCCTTGGCGATCTCGCGCCCAATGCCACCGCTGGCGCCAGTGACCAGGGCGCGTTTTCCAGAAAGATCAAACATTTAGGGCCTCCCCCGGGAGAGTTGAGTCAAGCGCTTCAGAAATTGATTCAGGCGCTTATGCGTTCAGTTGCGCAACAAAGGCATCGATATCGGCGGGCGTGCCGATGGCCTGGGCCGAAGCCTCCGAGGCAATGCGCTTGGCAAGGCCCGTGAGCACCTTGCCGGTGCCCAGTTCCACCAGGTTGGTCACGCCGCCCTCGGTGGTCAGCCAGGTGACGCTCTCGGTCCAGCGGACGACCCCGGTCACCTGTTCGACCAGGCGCTGGCGGATTTCGGCAGGGTCGGAGATGGGCGTGGCCAGCACATTGGCGACCAGCGGCACGACCGGGGCCTTCATTTCAACCTCAGACAGGGCGGCCGCCATGGCGTCGGCGGCGGGCTGCATAAGCGAGCAATGGAACGGGGCGCTGACCGGCAGCAGCAGCGCACGCTTGGCGCCCTTGGCCTTGGCGATCTCGACGGCGCGCTCAACCGCCGAGACGGCGCCGGATATCACCACCTGGCCCGGAGCATTGTCATTGGCAACGTCACAGACATCGCCCTGTGCAGCCTCTGCGGCCACCGCCCTTGCCGTGTCCAGGTCGAGGCCCAGCAGTGCCGCCATCGCGCCATGCCCGACCGGCACGGCCTTCTGCATGGCCTGGCCACGGGTGCGCAACAGGCGCGCCGCGTCGGTCAGGCTGAAGGTGCCGGCGGCACAGAGGGCGGAATATTCGCCGAGCGAATGGCCGGCGACGAATTTGGCGTGATCCTTGAGGGAAACACCCCTGGCTTCCAGCACGCGGACAACGGCAACGCTGACCGCCATCAGCGCCGGCTGGGCGTTTTCGGTCAGGCGCAGAATGTCCTCGGGGCCTTCGAACATGGTGGCCGAGAGGCGTTCGCCCAGGGCCTCGTCGACTTCCTTGAAGACGGCGCGCGCCTCGGGAAAGGCCGAAGCGAGATCCTTGCCCATGCCAACGGCCTGGCTGCCCTGGCCGGGAAAAGTGAATGCAGTGCTGGACATGGTGCGTCCCCCCTTTGCAATCCAATGTGACAACCCGCATGAGGGCTGTCCAGTTGCGCCGGGCTTTGCCGGGAGTGTGTGGCAGAGTCAAGGCGCGGAGCGGCCTGACTTGCCTTTCCCCCCTCTTTCCCCTATAGCGACGCCAGCAATTCGTTTGGCCGGGGGCTGAACGGAGGGTTTTTCCATTTGGAAAGATAGGGTTCTTCGAGCCCGGCCTCCCGTGTTCCCGCTCTTTGCAAGACTGCTTTGACGCCTTTCCGGCTTCGAAGGGGCTCCGCGCCAGGCATTGCTGAGTACAACTCGAAAGGAAGGCGCATCAATGGCCCTCTATGAACACATCTACCTCGCCCGCCAGGACGTGTCCCAGCAGCAGGTTGAAGAACTGACCGCGCAGCTGTCCGAAGTCCTCGGCCAGGGCGGCGGCAAGGTCACCAAGAACGAATACTGGGGCCTCAAGGGTCTCTCCTACCGCATCCGCAAGAACCGCAAGGCCCACTACACCCTGCTCAACATCGAGGCTCCGGCTGCTGCCGTTGCCGAGATGGAACGCCAGATGCGCATCAATGAAGACATCCTGCGCTTCATGACCGTGCGCGTCGACGAGCTGGAAGAAGGCCCGTCGGCCATGATGCAGAAGCGCGATCGTGACGACCGCGAAGGCGGCCGCGGTGGTGACCGTGGCGGCTTCTCCGGCGAACGCCGCCCGCGCCGCTTCTAAGAAAAGGAACGAGTCCAAATGGCTATCAAAGACCTTACCACTTCCCAGGCCCGCCGCCCGTTCCAGCGCCGTCGCAAGACCTGCCCGTTCTCGGGCGAGGGCGCACCCAAGATCGACTACAAGGACGTGCGCCTGCTTTCGCGCTACGTTTCCGAGCGCGGCAAGATCGTGCCGAGCCGCATCACCGCCGTTTCGGCCAAGAAGCAGCGCGAACTGGCCCGTGCCATCAAGCGCGCCCGCTTCATCGGCCTGATGCCCTACGCCGTCCAGTAAGGCCCTGCCCTGCTGAGACGGATTTGCTGGGGTCGCGGAATAGTCCGCGGCTCCTAACCGCCGCGATGGCGGGACAGCCACAAGGAATACCCAAATGAAAGTCATTCTGCTCGAGCGCATCGGCCGCACCGGCACCATCGGCGATGAAGTGTCCGTCAAGGACGGCTTTGCCCGTAACTTCCTGCTGCCCCAGGGCAAGGCGCTGCGCGCCACGGAAGCCAACCGCAAGAAGTTCGAAAACGAACGCGCCCATATCGAACAGCGCAACGAAGAGCGCCGCAACGCCGCTGCCGGCATTGCCGAGGGCCTCAACGGCCGCACCGTGACCATGATCCGCCAGGCCGGCGAAACCGGCCAGCTCTATGGTTCGGTCGCTGCCCGCGACATCGTGGAAGCCCTGGCCAAGGACGGTTTCACCGTTCAGCGCAACCAGGTCGACCTGGCCGACCCGATCAAGACCGTTGGCGTGCACAATGTGTCGCTGGCCCTGCATGCCGAAGTGGCTGTCTCGATCATCGTCAACGTTGCCCGCTCGGAAGACGAAGCGGCCCGTCAGGCCGCTGGTGAAGACGTTTCCGTCCACACCTTCGACACCGACGAAGATGGCGACTTTGCCGCCGGCCAGGCTGCTGCCGCCGCCGAAGACCGCTTCGAAGA
>CBFGTF010000042.1:0-19450 GCA_965651655.1 uncultured Devosia sp. | reverse complement strand
GCTCGACGCTGGTCATCGGCGGCCCGCGCGGCAGCCAGGTCGTGCCCATGGCCTTCGACTGGTATCTGCTGGCCGGCGACGAAACCGCCCTGCCGGCCATTGGCCGCCGTATCGAGGAACTGCCGGCAGGCACCAGGGTGGTCGCCGTGATCGAAGTCGAGAACAAGGCCGAGGAACAGGCCTTCGAAACCGATGCGGAGCTCAGCCTCACCTATGTCCACCGCAACGGCGCCCCAGCCGGCACCACCACCCTGGTCCCCGACGCCATCGCCGCCGCCACCCTGCCGACGGGCGAGGCCTATGCCTATGTCGCCGGCGAGGTGAACATGGCCCGCGCCGTCAAGGCGCATCTGGTCGATGAGCGCGGCTTCAACCCCGAATGGGTCAAGGCCGCCGGCTATTGGCGCCTCGGCGTCGCCGACGCCCACGAGGATCATTGACTTCGAGCCGTCCCGAAGGGGAAATCGCGCCAGTGGCGCGATTTGAGCCGAGAAGGCCATGAGAGCTAAGCTCGAATGGCGGCGCGGGTCCGCGCAACCTGCCTGACGGCAGCGACCTCCTGCGCGCGTGGCCCACCCCACCCTCGCTCCCTCCCCATCAAGGGGAGGGATGCAAAGGACTGCGAGGCCAAGGTTCATCATATCCCTCCCCCTTGTGGGGAGGGTAGCGCCGCTAGACCCGCAGGGTCGTAGCAGAGCTAGGGTGGGGGTAATTGTATGGACCCCCACCCTATCCCGGCTGCCCGCCCACCGACTGCACCGCCCTGGCGCCGCTGGCAATGCCTGCTTCCAGGCAGGCCGCATGACCCTCGCCCCTGAGCAGCGCCGCCACGAAACCGGCGGCAAAGGCATCCCCGGCCCCCGTGGTATCCACCACCGCTACAATCGGCGCCGGATGGCTCTGGATGACGCCGTCGCGTCCGCCAATGACTGCCCCGAAGCGGCCGCGCTTGATCACCACATGGGTGAACTGCTCGCCCAGCATTCGCATCTGCGCATCGAAATCAGCCTCGCCGGTCAGCAGTTCGGCCTCACTCTCATTGGCAAACAGCCAGTCGGCCGGCCCTACCCAGTCGCGGAACACGCTTGGCCCGACCTCGTCGAGGAAACCGGTCGAGGCCGGATCGATGGCAATGGGTACACCCCGCCGCCGCGCCGCCTTGAGCAGGTCCTGTACCGCCAGCCGCGGCCCCGAGGCAAAAAAGCTGTAGCCCGAGATCAGCACCAGCCCGACCCCCTCGAGAAGGCTCTCGGGCAGGTCATCGGACGAGAGGTTGAGATTGGCGCCCCGGTCGGTGAGAAAGCTGCGCTCCCCGCCCGGATCAAGAATAGTCACCAGGACGCCCGAAGGCAGGTCCTTGTCTCCCGCCAGCGCCGGCACCACGCTCAGGCCGCGAAAATAGTTCTCATACATGGCCCGCTCATCGGCCCCGACCCGCGCCGCGAACAGCACATTGGCGCCCGCTGCGCCCAGCCACACGGCCTGGTTGGCGCCCGAGCCGCCCGGCCTGTTGCGGATTTCGGCCCGCCGGTCCGACCCCGGCACGATGGGACCCTCGGGGCGCACGATGATGTCGGTCATCACGTCGCCGATGACGAGGACACGAGCGCTCATGCGGGGCGCGATGCCTGCAGGGCCGAAAGGGCCACGGCAATCTGGGCCGCCACTTTCGCGTTGTTCTTGACCAGCGCGATATTGCTTTCCAGCGACTTGCCGCCGGTCAATTCGAAGATGCGCTGCAACAGGAACGGCGTCGTCGCCTTGCCCTTGATCCCCTGAGCCTCGGCATCGGCCAGCGCCTGGGCGATGAAGCCCTCGATGGCAGACGCTTCCCAGGCATCCGCCTCGGGAATGGGGTTGGCGATCAGCACACCGCCCATATGGAGATCGGACTGGATGGCCAGCATCTTTGCGACCGCCTCTGGCGTATCGAAGCGCTGGTCGACCTTGAAGCCGCTGGTGCGCGCCCAGAAGGCGGGAAAATCCTCGGTGCCGAAACCCAGCACCGGCACGCCATTGGTTTCGAGCACTTCCAGCGTCTTGGCAATGTCGAGGATCGACTTGGCCCCGGCGCAGATCACCGCCACCGGCGTGCGGCCCAGTTCCTCCAGGTCCGCCGAAATGTCAAAGCTGTCTTCGGCGCCGCGATGTACCCCGCCGATACCCCCGGTGGCAAAGATGGATATCCCCGCCAGCGCCGCGATCTGCATTGTGGTGGCAACTGTCGTGCCGGCCATGGCGCCGCTGGCCAGAAGGCTCGCCATGTCGCGCCGGCTGGCCTTGGCGGCCTTGTGGCCTTCCTCGGCCAGGCGCTGCAGATCCTCCCCCGAAACGCCCACGCAGAGCCGCCCGTCCATGATGGCAATGGTGGCAGGCACCGCGCCATGGGCGCGCACCACGGCCTCGACCTCCTTGGCCATTTCCAGGTTCTGCGGATAGGGCATGCCATGGGTAATGATGGTCGATTCCAGCGCCACCACCGGCTTGCCGCCCGCCAACGCCGCCTTGACCTCGCCCGAGATTGAAAGATAGGCCTTTGCGCTCATGTCCCGCACGCTCCGTAAGTGTTCCGCGCCGCCTTCGGGCAGCTGATTTGGCCGAGCTTGTGCGCCCCCGGAACAGACCGGTCAACCCCTGCCAAAACTTGCATTTATCCGCCTTGTCGGCTCCGGACTTTGACGATAATTTGCCTTTTGCAAGAGAGGGAAAGGGCACTTCGCTGAACAGGTCCAGCATTGCAGGCGCATCGTCAGCGCCTCGATACGCGCCCGGGTCCGGGCTGATCGCAGCAAGTGCCGCCGGCGCCCCCGGGCGACCTTCCATCACGCATCCAAGCCCATCGCCTTCACTGTTTCCGGGTCCTCAAAGATGAGGCTCCGGGGTTGAGCCGCGGCTCTTTCCGCGGATAGCGCGCCTGGCGCATCGAACCGGCAGTCCTTACGGGACGCCAATCGCCTCCACCATGGTCCCCACAGGAGACTGAACTGATGAAAAAATCGCTCGCCATTGCCCTTGGCGCCCTTCTGGTCGCGAGCCCTGCCTTCGCGCAGGAGGAGCCGGTGCTCAACGTCTATAACTGGTCCGATTACATCGCCGACGACACCATCGCCAATTTCGAGGCGGAGACTGGCATCAAGGTCAATTACGACGTCTATGACAATAACGAGATCGTCGATGCCAAGCTCCTGGCCGGCAATTCGGGCTATGACATCGTCGTGCCCACCGGCAATTTCCTCGAGCGCCAGGTCATGGCCGGGCTGCTCAAGCCCCTGGACAAGTCCAAGCTGACCAATCTGGGCAATCTCGACCCCGCCGTCATGGCCGTGGCTGCCGAACATGACCCGGACAATGCCCACTCGATCCCCTACATGACCTTCACCATTGGCCTGGGCTACAATGTCGCCAAGGTCACCGAGGCCCTGGGCGCCGCGCCCGATTCCTGGGATGTCCTGTTCAAGCCCGAAAATGCCGAGAAGCTCGCCGGTTGCGGCATTGCCCTGCTCGACAGCCCGTCCGAGGTCATGGGCACGGTCCTGCATTACATCGGCAAGGACGCCAATTCCGAGAGCGAGGAAGACCTTGCTGCGGCCGAGGCCGTGCTGACCGCGGTCAAGCCCCATATCCGCTACTTCCACTCGTCCCAGTATATCGATGACCTGGCCAATGGCGAAATCTGCCTGGCACTGGGCTATTCGGGCGACATCTTCATCGCCGCCGACAGCGCCGCCGAAGGCGTCGAGGTGGGCTATGTCATTCCCAAGGAAGGCGCTGCCACGCTGATGGATCTGCTGGCCATTCCCGCCGATGCCCCGCATCCGGAAAATGCCCACAAGTTCATCGACTACATCATGCAGCCCCAGGTCGTGGCCGCCATCACCGACTATGTGTTCTACGCCAATCCCAACCTGGCGGCGACCGAGTTCGTGAGCGAGGAAGTCAAGGGCAATCCGGGCATCTATCCGCCGGCCGAGACCGTGGCCAATGCCTTTGCCTTGACCGCCAAGTCGCCGGACTTCGAGGAAGTCCTGACCCGCACCTGGACGCGCATCAAGACCGGCCAGTAACATCTGACGCCGGGGGCGGTTCGCCGCTCCCGGCCCCAATCTGCTTGAGAGAGCGCACATGGCCAAAAAGCCTCAACTCGCCTTCAATACGCGTCCATGGCGCGACACGGCCAATAACAAGCCCTTTGTGCGCATTCGGAACGTCTCGAAGAAATTCGGCGACGTCATCGCCGTCAACGACGTCTCGCTCGACATTTACCGCTCTGAGCTCTTCTGCCTGCTGGGCGGCTCGGGTTCGGGCAAGTCGACGCTTCTGCGCATGCTGGCCGGCTTCGAAAGCCCGACATCGGGCACGATCGAGATCGACGGCCAGGACATGACCGAGGTGCCGCCCTATGCGCGGCCGGTCAACATGATGTTCCAGTCCTATGCGCTCTTCCCGCATATGAGTGTCGAACAGAACATCGCCTATGGCCTCAAGCGCGACGGCCTGCCGCGCGCCGAGATCGCCGAACGTGTCCAGGAGCTGCTGGCCCTGGTGAAACTCCAGGACTATGGCAAGCGCAAGCCGCACCAGCTCTCGGGCGGCCAGCGCCAGCGCGTCGCCCTCGCCCGCGCTCTCGCCAAGCGCCCCAAGCTGCTGCTGCTCGATGAACCCCTTGGCGCGCTCGACAAGAAGCTGCGCGAGGAAACCCAGTTCGAACTGGTCAAGATCCAGGAAAGTCTGGGCGTCACCTTCATCGTGGTCACCCATGACCAGGAAGAGGCCATGACGCTGGCCACCCGCATCGGGGTGATGAACCAGGGCGAGATCGCCATGATCGGCGAGCCCACCGACATCTACGAATTCCCCAATTCCCGCTTCGTCGCCGGCTTTATCGGCTCGGTCAACATGGTCGAGGGCGTGGTTACCGAGGACGAGCCGGACCATGTGCGCATCCGCTCGGCCGAACTGGGCTGCGACATCTATGTCGGCCACGGCGTCGACTGCGCCCCCGACCAGCTCCTCTGGTGGGCCGTCCGCCCCGAGAAAATGGTCCTCAGCCGCGAAAAGCCCGAAGGCTATGAAGGTGCCAATGTGGCCACCGGCCTGGTCGAGGAAATCGCCTATCTGGGGGATATCTCGGTCTATCAGATCGCGCTCGAAAGCGGCAAGCGCCTGCGCGTCAGCCAGACCAATTCGGTCCGCGGCAATCCCGATGCCATCACCTGGGAAGAACGGGTCTATATCTCCTGGGATGACACTGCCGGCTCGGTGCTGACGTCATGACCGCTGGGCACGACATTATCGGCGCCTTCGCCTCCCTCCCCCTTGAGGGGAGGGATCGAGGGTGGGGGTCCAACGGTGGGCCACATAGCCACCCCCTCCCCAACCCTCCCCTCAAGGGGGAGGGGGCGCCTGACCCTGCATTTCCGTATCTGGAAATCCGATCATGACCACCCGTGACCCCACCATTCCGCCGCCGCGCCGCCTCAAGCCCTGGAACGCCGTGGAAAAGGGCTTGGCCCGTGTCGGCATTACCGGGCGCATGCTGGTGCTGGCCGCGCCGGTCGTCTGGCTGCTGATCTTCTTCCTCGTGCCGCTGGCCGTGGTCTTTGGCATTTCCCTGACCAGCAAGCAGTTCGGGCGCCCGCCCTATACCCCGCTCCTCACCTCCGAGGAGGGCATGGTGCAGCTCACCCTGCACCTCAACAATTACATTCGCCTGTTTACCGATAATCTCTATGTCGCGGCCTATCTGAGCTCGATCCGCATTGCTGCGATCGCCACGATCATCACCCTCATCGTGGGCTACCCGATGGCCTATGCCATTGCCCGCGCATCCGACCGCTGGCGCAATATCCTCTTGATGCTGGTGATCCTGCCCTTCTTCACCTCCTTCCTCCTGCGCGTCTATGCACTCACCGGCTTCATGCGCGGCAATGGGGTGATCAATCAGTTTCTCGGATTGTTCGGCATCGAGCCGCTGGTGATGATGCAGACCGATTTCGCCGTCTATGTAGGCATTGTTTACACCTACCTCCCCTTCATGATCCTGCCGCTCTATACGACCCTGGTGAAGCTCGACGTCTCGCTGTTCGAGGCCTCCGCGGATCTGGGCGCGCGGCCCATTCACACCTTCCTGTTCATCACCCTGCCGCTGTCGCTGCCCGGCATCATTGCCGGCTCCATGCTGGTCTTCATCCCGGCCATTGGCGAATTCGTCATTCCCTCGCTCTTGGGCGGTCCTAGCACGCTGATGATCGGTCGCGTCCTCTGGGACGAGTTCTTCACCAATACCAACTGGCCGCGGGCCGCCGCCGTGGCCTGCGCCATGCTGCTGGTGGTGGTGGTGCCGATCATGCTGTTGCAACGCGCCCAGGGCGCCGTGGTGGAGAAGTAACATGCGCCGGGGCTGGTTCCTTCCCATCGCTGCGGCACTGGGCTTTTCGTTCCTCTATGCGCCCATTGTCTCGCTGGTCATCTTCTCGTTCAACGAAAGCCGCCTGGTCACCGTCTGGGGCGGTTTTTCGGTCAAGTGGTATGGCGAGCTGTTCAACGATCCGCAGATGCTGGGCGCTGCCTGGCTGAGCCTGCAGATCGCGGCATTGAGCGCCTCCATTGCCCTGGTCCTGGGCACCCTCGCCGCGGTGGCGCTGGTACGCTTCCGCCGCTTCAAGGGCCGCACGCTCTTTTCCGGCATGGTCTCGGCCCCGCTGGTCATGCCCGATGTCATTACCGGCCTGTCGCTGCTGCTGCTCTTCGTGGCCATGGAATCCATGCTCGGCTGGCCGCAGGGCCGCGGCATGCTCACCATCGTCATCGCCCACGCCACCTTCTGCACCGCCTATGTCTGCGTCGTGGTCCAGTCCCGCCTCTCCGATTTCGACCGGAGCCTGGAAGAGGCCGCCATGGACCTGGGCGCCTCGCCCGTTCGCACCTTTTTCGACATCACCCTGCCCATCATCGCCCCGGCCCTGGTCTCGGGCTGGCTCCTGGGCTTCACCCTCTCCCTCGATGATTTGGTGATCGCCAGCTTCGTCTCCGGCCCCGGCTCCTCGACCCTGCCCATGGTCATCTTTTCCAAGGTGCGCCTGGGCGTCTCGCCCGATGTCAATGCGCTCGCCACGATCATCATCGGCATCGTGGCCCTGGGCGTGCTGGCGGCGACGATCATCCAGCTGCGCAGCAAGCCCAAGGCGTCGCAGGCCTGAGTTTGGAGCGCTTGAAACATGTGACCGGACACGGCCTTTACAGCCCCGGCAAACGGGCGCATGCTCACCACATGTTCAACCAAAGCAAAGGAGGTGATCCAGTGTCTTATGAGGTTTTGGCTCTCGAAGAAGGTCTGGGTTTTCGTGTGTTGATCGGGAGTGATCTCGGCTAACAGCACGCCTCCAGGTCTTCGAGACCGATAAGCTCAGGAAGGGCTGTCCGCAAAGGGCAGCCCTTTTCTGTTGCCCGCCCTTTACCCAAAGCCGTGCCATGGCTTGACGGCGGGCCATAAGCCATTGATACCGCTGCCAGCCCAAGTGCTTCCGGCATGCCGGCCCGGATGCGCGATCAACAAATCTCTTGTGGAGGCAGTCTTGTCCTCGGCCAATTTCGTCCTGACCCTTTCCTGCACCGACCGGCCCGGCATTGTCGCCGCCGTCACCACCGAACTGGCGGCGCTCAAGGCCAATATTGCCGAGAGCAATCAGTTCTGGGACCGCGAAACCGGCCGCTTCTTCATGCGCCTGGCCTTTGCCGCGCCCGAGGGCGTCAGCCGCGACATGATCGAGAAGGCGCTGAAATCGCCCATCGAGCGCTTCGACATGAAGACCGCCCTCAGCGACGAAAGCCGCAGGAAGCGCGTGGTCATCATGGTCTCCAAATTCGACCACACCCTGCTGCACCTGCTTTACCAGATCCGCGTCGGCTGGCTCGACGCCGAAGTCGCCGCCGTGGTCTCCAACCATCAGGATGCACGCAAGATCGCCGAGGATGCGGGCATTCCCTTCCACTATCTGCCCGTCAGCAAGGACACCAAGGCCGCCCAGGAGGCCCAGGTGCTGGACATCGTCAAGTCGAGCGGTGCCGATCTCGTCGTCCTCGCCCGCTACATGCAGGTGCTCAGCGACAATCTCTCGACCCGGCTTTTCGGCCAGGTGATCAATATCCACCACTCCTTCCTGCCCAGCTTCAAGGGCGCCAAGCCCTATCACCAGGCCCACGAGCGCGGCGTCAAGATCATCGGCGCCACCGCCCATTACGTGACCCCCGACCTCGACGAAGGCCCGATCATCGAGCAGGAAACCGCCCGCGTCACCCATGCCATGAGCCCCGACGACCTCGTCGCCGCCGGCCGCGACATCGAAAGCCGCGTCCTCGCCCGCGCCGTCAAGCTGCACCTGGAAAGCCGGGTCATGCTCAATGGCAGGAAGACGGTGGTGTTTGGCTAGCGTCGCAGCTGGTCTACCCAACAGATGAAAGGCTCCAGTGGAGCCTTTGAAAGCAAGAAGGCCATAAGCGCTATGCGCGAATGGCGCGAACCGTCCCCGCTGGACAAACCATTGGCCGTCCGAACCCGCGTCCATCCATGTGTCCCGCACTTTCTGGGTGCAGGACTGTCGCTCACGCGCACTCGGCCCGGCGCGCAAAGCTTTGCACTGCCATCGCTCACCCTGAAAAACGACTTTCGATTGTAACGGGGACGATGGCCGCCCGTCACTGACGCAGTCATTCCGTCGCAGTTACACTTGAAATTGGAAGCTCTTCGAGTACTGTTCTCACTAAATCGGTGAATTGGGGCTTCGTGTCTGTGGGGGGCAAATGAGCAGGTTCAATATTGGTGCGGCACTGGCTACGTTTCTTCTGCCAATGTCCTTTCTGCCCGCTGCTGCCCAGAGTGATGCACATATTGCACAATCCACCCTGAGTGCTCTGGGTTATTCCATTGGCGCAGTGGATGGCGTCTGGGGAGCAAAGTCCGCAGGCGCGCTGAGCGCCTATTTTGCCGCCAATGGCCATCAGCACGATGGAAAATTGGACGGCGAGGCCCTGCAATTGCTCGAGGAGGTCACGTATGGCCAGCCTCTCACGCCCGAGATGTTCGACGTCACCTCAGAACCGCACAGCCTTTCCACCCAGGCCCAGCGCGACCGGGTCTGGAATGAGTATCGCACAAACTCGGCCTGCTTTACCGGTGGCCCTGACATTCCGCGCGTCCCCCACGAGTTGAAATTGTTCTCCGGGGAAGACTTCGCTGCACTGGCGCCGCGTTCAGCCTTCCCATCGCCGCAAAAGGGCCTGGCATCCTGCCAGCTTGTTGCGAACCAGGAGGCGCCCCTGCAGGCTTTTGATCCCAAGGCAAAGCCGGCTCCGATCGTGTCGGCAGGCACACTTGAGCGCTACGGCGTGGGCCTCGACGATCTCAGACAGGCGGCAGCGTGGTTCCAGACCGGCATTGTTGCCCATCGCCACTCCCCTGACCCTGTCATCGCCTCCGCGCTTATCGATGCCCTTGTCGATTGGGCCGATGCCAATGCCCTGTCAGAAAACATCATCGAGCATGAGGGCAGCGACGACCTGAAATTCGACGTGACCCTGACCATCGGGGCGACATTGATTGCCGCAGTCGAACTGGCCGAGTTGATGACGGCCCAGCAACAGGCCGCCATTCTGCCCTGGATCAACCGCAATGTTGCGCGCCTCGCCGCAATCAAGATCCAGGCCAGGCCGAGCAATCACGACAACCTGTTCAACTATTTCACGGCAATCTGGGGGATCGCAGTGAATGACCGGGCAGCTGTTCAGCGCGCCATTGACGGCTACAAGCGCGCCATCCATGAAATGCGGCCCGATGGCAGCTGGCCCTATGACAGTCAGCGCGGGGCCAATGGCAATCACTACAACAATGCAGCCACCAGCGATCTGCTGTCCCTCGGCATGTTGATCCAGCAGCGTTTTGGATTGCCCCTGCTCGACTACGAAGTTGACGGCCGCTCTGCGCATAGGGCCGTCGAGTATGTTGCACAGGCCGCCAAAGACCCCGTGGCCTCCAATCTGAAATATGCCCTGCCATGCTCGGGAGGCGATTTCCTCGACGAGAACGGCGTCATGCGGGATCGGGCCAACCCCGATATAAGCTGGACAACCAATTCCGGCTGGATGGGGCGGCAATATCACGACACCGCCTATCTCGGCGCCTATGCCTCCCTCTATCCGGAACGGCCGGTTTCCCCCTGGATTGCGCGCACTTACGGGGGATATTTCCAGCAGGCCGCGATGACCATTCATACATCCACGGCTCCGGTCTGCATGTACAACCTTGCCCTTCCTGCCGGCGTCGCCGAACGCTATGCACCCGAGCGGCTAGCGTTCGATTTCTCGGGCTATGACATTGCAGAAGGGATTAGCGGTCAGGACTGCTACTTTACGCTGGCCCGCAAACGGTCCGAAGATCCCTCGGAAAACAAGACATTGGCGACTGCCACGGCGCTGATCGAAAACGGCTACATACGGCTTCAGGAAAAAGGAGGCCGTTGGTCAAGCGGCCTGAATGGGACAGCTCAGGACTTCACAGCCGCAAATCTGGCGATACTTGAGGACGGCAGCATTGTTGGCGCCCTGCAAGTTCACTTCCTCAGCAGTAGCGCAGAAGAAGCACCCCATCCTGGTCTCAATGTCCGCATCGAGCCATCGGACGGCGTGCTCGGATCAGGCAGCGCGGAGGGCGCGGTAGAGTTCAAGCTTGATGGCTATTTTACAGGTGAAATCAGCATGTCCCAATGCAGGCCCATTCCGGGCTAAGCGCCACATTGCGCATGCCGATTGCGAATTGCGCATGGGGAAGTGTTACCGGCCCCGCCCTCAAGGTAATCCTCGAGCAAAGCCAGGCGTTCTCGCCCCGCCCTCAGGCCATCGCGTCGACCGGAAGATCTTCCAGGTTCAGTGAATCGGCAAGGCTCGTGCGGTCGAGCACCGCCCGCGTCGCCAGCGTCACCCGTTCGAACACATGCCGGATTTCGCAAGCCGCCTCGTCCTGGCAGTCGGCGCATTTGCGGTAGGCCGTCTTGGAGAGGCACGGCAGCGGCGCGATCGGTCCATCGATCAGGCGCAGCACTTCGCCATAGGTGATTTCCTCGGGCGCCCTCAGCAGTTCATAGCCGCCCATGCGGCCTCGCCGCGAATTGACCATCCCGGCGCGCTTGAGCTCGAGCAGGATCTGCTCGAGGAACTTCTTGGGGATCGCCTGATCCTTGGAAATCTCCCCGATCATCCGGCTCTGGCCACGCCCGGCCCGCGCCAGTGACACCAGTGCCCGCAAGGCATATTTTGCCTTTTGCGAAATCATTCATTCCCCCTGGCGTTGAACGCCGCTATTTCTTCGGCTCCGGCTCTACCGGCGGCACGGTTTTTTCGTCGCCTTCATCCTCGGCCTTCACCTCATCGCGCTCGTCGTCAGCCGCAATCTCTTCAGTCTCTTCCGGCGGCGTTTCAGGCGCGTCGGCAATGACCTTCAGGTCGACGATCTCGTCAATCTCCGCCGGTGCTTCACCGATGGACGGCGTCGATGCCAGGGGCTCGACCGTTGCGGGCGGCACTTCGATCACCTCGACAGCCTCCGCGTTCACATTTGTCTCCGGCGCCGCCGGTGTGACAGCCTCGACCACGGCGATCTCGTCTTCCGGCGCCTGGTCCAGTGCACCTTCCGGCGCCGCCGCACCCTCCGCGCTGCTCTCCGGCTCCGGCGCCGTCTCGTTCAGGGCCGCCTCGGTCAAGGCTGCGCCCATGGCCGCCGTGGCCAGAATGTTTTCTGCCGTGGGCAATTTGGGCTCGCCCGGCATGGCGACCCCGGTGCGATTCTTGCCGGCATCGCTGCGCAGATAGGCCAGGATGCCCTTGCCGATCTCCTGCTCGCCGCGAATGACCGTGGTCGCTCCCAGATTGCGGAGGAAACTCTCTTCCTCTTCCGAATAGGCGCGGGAAATGATGGCGATCCCGGAATTGAGCTTGCGCCCGCTTTCGCAGACCGATCCGGCCTCGAAACCGTTGGAGATCGCCACCAGCAGCGCCTTTGCAGCGCCAAGATTGGCCAGCTTGAGCACATCCTGGCTGGCGGCATTGCCGAAGATCACCTCGAAGCCTTCCGCCCGGGCCGCCGCCACGTCGTGATCGGAATCCTCGATCACCACGAGCCCCCCGCCATCGGCCTTGATGCCGGCCGCCACGATCCGGCCCACCTGGCCATAGCCCACCAGCACGGTGTGACCCGTCTGGTGTGAGGGCTCGCCGGTATCGTCATCCGCCCCCGGCGCACCCCGATCCACCGCGCCTTCGCTCGGCGCATCGCTGGTGACCGGACCCTCGGCAGCCATGGATGGCTCGGTCCGTTCGGCGGGCGCTTCCGTCTCGCTGCCCTTGTGGCGCGCCGCCCGCGCCTCAAGCCGCGGCTTGACCAGGTCGACGGCCCAGAACACCACGGGATTGAGCACGATGGAGATCAGCGCGCCTGCCAGGATAAGATCCTGTCCCTCGGGCGGCATGACCGACAGGGCCACGCCCATGCTGGCAAGGATGAAGGAGAATTCACCGATCTGCGCCAGTGAGGCCGAAATGGTCAGCGCCGTCGAAACCTGCCGCTTGAACAGCACCACGATCCAGAACGCGGCCAGGGATTTGCCGATGACGATGATGAACACTGTCGCCAGCACCAGCAGCGGCTGGGTAAGGACAATCGAAGGGTCGAACAGCATGCCCACCGAGACAAAGAACAATACCGCAAAAGCATCGCGCAACGGCAGGGTCTCCTGCGCCGCACGGTGGGAAAGCTCACTCTCGGAAAGGATCATGCCGGCAAAGAACGCGCCCAGCGCCAGCGATACGCCGAACAGCACCGACGAACCCAGCGCTACGCCCAGCGCCATGGCCAGCACCGCCAGCCGGAACAATTCGCGGCTGCCGGTATGGGCCGTGGCGTGCAGGGCCCAGGGAATGACCCTTCGGCCCACCACCAGCATGAAGCCCACAAAGGCCGCGACCTTGAGCACGGTGAGGCCCAGAATGCCCCAGATGCCGATTTCAAGGCCCAGTAGCCGCGTCACGAAGGACACGAAGGGATCATGCAATCCCTCGCCGTCGCCATTCAGGCTGGCAATGGCCGGCACCAGCACCAGGGCCAGCACCATGGCCAGGTCTTCCACGATCAGCCAGCCCACGGCGATCCGCCCGCGCTCGCTTTCGATCAGCCGCCGGTCCTGCAGCGCCTTGAGCAGCACCACGGTCGAGGCCACGGACAGGGCAAGGCCGAACAGGATCGACCCGAACAGGTCCCAGCCCAGCAGCAGCCCCAGCCCGGCGCCCAGGAACGTCGCAAAGCTCATCTGCGCCACGGCGCCCGGAATGGCCAGTGCCCGCACGCTCATCAGGTCCTTGAGCGAAAAATGCAGACCCACGCCGAACATCAGGAGGATCACCCCCAGTTCGGCCAGTTCCGCCCCCAGCGCCTGGTCGGCGATGAAGCCCGGCGTATAGGGCCCCACGATAATGCCGGCGAACAGATATCCCACCAGCGGCGGCATGCGCAGCCGATTGGCGACCATGCCGAAAATATAGGCCAGCACCAGACCCGCGACGATCGTTGAGATCAGGGGGGTGTCATGGTGCATCGGCGCCTCCGGTCGGGTTCTGGAAAATGTCTATCGTAACAATGGGGTATGAGGCCCCGACGTGCAAGCGTCCATCGGTAGAAAGCGATAGTTCATTGGGATGAGACGCATATTTTTTGACCATAGACCGGCCAAGTTTGTCTGAACTTTGTTCCGGCCAAAGGCAAAATCGCTCCAGTGGAGCGATTTTAGGAACAAAGGCCATGAGAGCTGCGCTCGAATGGCGAAGCTCTTCCCGGCCCCACCCCCCTCAACTCACAATGGTAATCTTCTCCGCCGCCCGCGTGATCCCCGTATAGAGCCACCTTGCCCGCTCTTCCCGGAACACGAAGCTCTCGTCGAACAGATACACGCTGTCCCACTGGCTGCCCTGCGCCTTGTGGACGGTGAGGCAATAGCCGAAGGTGAACTCATCGAACTGCCGCCGTTCCGGCCAGCTCATCGCGTCTTCCTCGCCCGAAAAGAACGCCTTGTGGGTCAGCACGCGCGCCTCGCCCTTGCCCTCGTCATCGGCCAACAAGAGGCTCCACTTGCCATTGGAGCGCCGCGTCGTGTCGGTGACGATCCAGATCTGTCCATTGAGCAGGCGTTTGCGCGGATTGTTCCTGAGGCACACCATGCGGTCGCCCACCACCGGTTCATGGAAGGGCAGCCCCTTCAACTCCCGCAGCCGGTCATTATAGGTCAGCCGGGTCTTGTTGCGCCCCACCAGCACCTGGTCGGCCTCCAGGACTGCATCGCGATCCACCTTGTCGCGCCCGACCACCAGCGATTCGCCATAGCGCCCATGTTCGAGATAACCGCCTTCGCGCACCGCCATGGAGAGCTGGATGATCGGATTGTCCGCCGCCTGCCGATGGATTTCGGTGAGCATGATGTCGGGCTCCTCATTGATGAAAAAGCCCGCCCCCTGCACCGGCGGCAGCTGGAATGGATCGCCCAGCACCAGCACCTTGACCCCGAAGCTGAGCAGGTCCGAGCCCAGCTGCTCATCCACCATCGACACCTCGTCGATGACGATGAGATCGGCATCGGCCGCCGGGCTTTCCGGGTCGAGCACGAAGCGCGGCTCGCCCTCCTTCTCGCTCACCAGCGTATAGATGAGGCTATGGATGGTCTGGGCGCCCTTGCAGCCGCGCTTGCGCATCACCAGCGCCGCCTTGCCGGTAAAGGCCGCGTATTTGACGCTGCGCACATCCTGCGCCAGATGCACGGCCAGCGTCGATTTCCCCGTTCCGGCCCAGCCGAACAGGCGGAACACCTGCGGTCCCTGTTTGTCCTTGAGCCAGTTGGAAACCGCGATCAGCGCCGCGTCCTGCTGGCTCGACCAGACCGGCGCCATCAGGCGATCACCGTCGAAACGCTGCCCACGCCCTCGATTGACCCCTCCAGCACATCGCGCCGCCGCACCGCGCTGACCCCGGCCGGCGTGCCGGTCATGATCAGGTCACCGGCCCTGAGCGTCACCAGCCGGCTCAAAAATGCGATTGTCTCCGGCACGCTCCAGATCTGCTCGCCCAGGTCCCCGCGCTGCCGCTCGGCCCCATTGACCGACAGCGTGATGGCGCCGCGGGTCGGATGCCCGATCACGCTGGCCGGCGCGATCATGCCCATGGGCGCAGACTGGTCGAACCCCTTGGCCATGGTCCAGGGACGCCCGCCCTTCTTGGCAATGGCCTGCAAATCGCGCCGCGTCATATCGAGCCCGGCGGCATAGCCGAACACATGGTCCAGCGCCTGGTGCTCGCCAATGCCCGCGCCGTCCTTGCCGATGGCCACCACCAGTTCGATCTCGTGGTGGAAATCTTCCGTCTGCGGCGGATAGGCGATCGGCGCGCCATCGATGACCACCGCATCGGCCGGCTTGGCAAAGAAGAACGGCGGGTCACGCACATCATGGCCCATTTCCCGGACATGCTCGGCATAATTGCGCCCCACGCAATAGATGCGCCGCACCGGGAAAAAGCCCCCGCCGCTGACGGGCACGAGCACCGGCTGGGGCGCGGGAAACACCAGGTCAGCCACGCTTGAACTCCTCGGCATAGGGCCCGATCAGGTCCATGTCGATCCGGCTCAGCCGGTCCTGGGCCGAGAAGGACTGGTGCCAATAGGGATAGAGCAGCGGCGGCCGGCTGACCGCATCGAGCCGCGCCCGCTCCTCCTCGCTGAGCTTGAAGCTGGCGGCGGCGATATTGTCGGCAAACTGCTTTTCATTGCGCCCGCCGATGATCACCGAGGTGACCCCCGGCCGCCCCAGCAGCCAGGCCAGCGCCACCTGCGCCCCCGAGACGCCCCGTGCCTCGGCGATCTCCACCAGCGTGTCGATCGTGTCATAGAGCTTGTCCCAGTCATAGACCGGCGGCTCGCGGAAACCGCCCACATGGCGCCCGCTTTCCGGCTCGCTGTCGCGCCGATACTTGCCGGACAAAAGCCCCCCGGCCAGCGGCGACCACACCAATATGCCCAGCCCCTGGTCCTGCGAAATCGGCACCAGTTCATATTCGGCATCGCGGCTGTGCAGCGAATAGTGGATCTGCTGGGACACCAACCGCTCGCCCTGGCGCCTGTCGGCCGCCATCAGCGCCTTCATGATATGCCAGCCCGAATAGTTCGAGCAGCCGATATAGCGCACATGCCCGTGGCGCACGAGCGTATCGAGCGCCTCCATCGTCTCCTCGATGGGGGTCATGCCGTCCCATTCATGCACCTGGTAGAGATCGATCACATCGGTCTTGAGCCGTTTCAGGCTCGCCTTGCACTGATCGATGATATGGTGGCGGCTGAGCCCGGTCTGGTTGGGTCCATCACCCATCTTGAACCGCACCTTGGTGGCCACCAGCGCCTTCTGCCGGCGTCCGTTTTCAGCCAGGATTTCGCCCAGGATCTCCTCGGAAACCCCGGCATTGTAGACATTGGCCGTGTCATAGAGATTGATCCCGGCATCCAGGCACATATCCACTTGGCGGCCGGCATCGGCCCGGCTGGTATTGCCAATTCTCTCGCTGCCGCCAAAGGTCATGGTGCCCATGGTCAGCACCGAGACTTTCAGCCCCGAGCGCCCAAGATAGCGATATTCCATGATATTCCTCCTTTGTTCCGGTAGCTAGGACTAAAGGGGCGTGGGAGTCGGGTCAATCGCGCTCTTGTCGCCGATAGTCGCGCGGCGTGATCGCCATAGTCCGTTTGAACGCCGTCGAAAACGCCGCTTCGGACTGGTAGCCGAGACCATAGGCAATCGAGGCAATGCTTTCGCCGGTGCTGCGCAGCCGCTCTCCCGCCACCAGCATGCGCCAGCGCGCCACATAGGCCAGCGGCGCCATGCCCACCACCCTGCGGAACCGCTCGGCGAAGCTGGAGCGCGACATCGCCGCCAGCTCCGCCAGCTTTTCCAGCGTCCAGCCATGGGCCGGATCGGCATGCACCGCCCCGATCACCGGCCCCAGCCGCCTGTCGGCCAGCCCCTGCAGCCAGCCGCTTGCCGCCCCGCCACTTTCGAGATGGAGCCGCAGCACCTCCACCAGCATGATATGGGCCAGATGTTCGGAAACCAGCGCGCCACCGGCTCGTGGCTGCTTCATTTCACTCGCCAGCCGGTCCAGCGCCCAGCGCAGCACTGACGCCCCCTCCAGCGCCGCCCGCACATGCACCACCGGCGGCAGCGCCTCGAACAACAGGCTCGATTGCTCGCCGGCAAATCCGAAGCGCCCGCCGATCAGGAAAAAGTCCCCGCCATCATTGCACCTGGCAATGCCGTGCCTGGCGTCCCTGTAGATCGGCCCGGCCTCGATTGTCGGCAGCGTGAGGTCACTGGCCAGCGTAAAGCCGAGCGGCTGGGTCAGCAGGAAGCAATCTCCCTCCGCCAGAAACAGCGGCTCGCCCTGCCCCTCGACAGCCAGCCAGCAGGCACCCTGGATCAGCGCGTTGAACTTGATGCCATCGGGCGGCCCGAAGCGGATCGCCCAGTTTCCGCCCGCCTCCAGCCCAGCCGAAATCGTGCTGGCCGGCTTGAGCAGGGAGAGAATGTCGGACAAGGGGTCCATGCTGGCTTTCCGGACGAACGCAAAAGAATAACGGACTTTACCGCATGGATCGTACGAAGCCCATCGCTATTATCCGGTCATAGCCAAAGGACATCATCCCATGACCCATGCACAGACCCCCATCGTCTCCGGCTTCGGCGCCCGCTCGACCACGTCCGAAGTTCTCGCCGGCATCGACCTCACCGGCAAGATCGCTCTCGTGACCGGCGGCTATTCCGGCCTTGGCCTGGGCTCCGTCCGCGCCCTTGTTGCCGCCGGTGCCCGTGTCATTGTCCCCGCGCTTCGCCCACAGGTCGCGGCGGAGGCCCTGGCCGGTCTTGCCAATGTCAAAATTGCCCCGCTCGACCTCGCCGACCTCGACAGCGTCCGCGGCTTTGCCGAAACCTTCCTCGCCACCGGCCGGCATATCGACATTTTCATCGCCAGCGCCGGCATCATGGCCTGTCCGGAAACCCGGGTCGGTCCCGGCTGGGAAGCCCAGCTGGCGGTCAACCATCTCGGTCATTACGCGCTGGTCAACCGCCTCTGGCCGGCGCTGCGCGGCGGCGCCCGCGTCGTCATGGTGTCCTCCGGCGCCCACCGCATCACCGGCATGCGCTGGTCCGATCCCCACTTCACCTCGGATTATGACCGCTGGCAGGCCTATGGTCAGTCCAAGTCCGCCAATGTGCTCTTTGCCGTTCACCTCGACAGCCTGGGGCGCGAACACGGCGTCCGTGCCTTCGCCCTCAATCCGGGCGCCATCGTCACGCCGCTCCAGCGCCATTTCAGCCGGGAGGAACAGGTCTCCATGGGCTGGCTCGACGAGAACGGCGTCGGCATCGACCCCAGCTTCAAGACCGTGGAACAGGGCGCCGCCACCCAGGTCTGGGCCGCCACCTCGCCGCAACTGGCCAATTTGGGCGGTCTCTATTGCGAAGATTGCGACATTGCCCCGCTGGCCGAGGGAGACGGGCCGGGCGTGGCGCCCCACGCCATCGATGCCGCCGAGGCCGAGCGGCTCTGGACCTATTCGTCCGGGCTGACCGGGCTGGACGCCTTCGCCTGATCCGGACGGCATGACCCGTCTCGCAGAATCACTTTTCCTGCGCCAATCTCCCCCCGCTTCAGGGAGGAAAACCGTGCGCTCAAAGGTCTTTGCAATTCTGTTGGCCCTGCTCGCATTGCCCGCCCACGCGCAGGATGCCGCCCGCTATGCCGGGGACTGGCAGGTCACCACGGGCGATGGCGGCACCGGCATGTGCCGGATCAATCTTGCCACCACTGGCGGCACTTTCGGCCTCTGGGCCACCAGCATGGGCTGCCTTGGCCCGCTGGCCATGGTCAATGGCTGGCGCACCGAGGGCGGCAATGTCCATGTCCTGGGTTATGACGGCAATCCCGTCGCCACCTTCTCGCCCAATGGCCGCGCCCTCGATGGTCGCTCCTCCAGCGGCGAACCCGTGGTCCTCGCCCCGCTCAGCGGCCAGAACGTGGCCGCCAGCAATGCGGTCCCGGCGCAGAACTGCATCCGCAATCCCTCGAGCGGCTATTGCGCCGATGCCTCCGACATTGCCGTCCCCACCGCCTTTCCGCTCTGGGTGCGCGGCCTGCACCCGCTGGTCATTCGCCAGCAGCCCACCATGGCCAGCACCAAGCTGGGCGAAACCACCGCCGGCCAATGCTTCATGATCGATTCCTGCCAGGCCACGCCCGAAGGCATCCGCTGCCACATCGCGCCCGGCCAGAACAGCCTGCCTACTGGCTATGTGCTCAAGCACTTCACCCAGCCCG
>CBFGTF010000041.1:0-19818 GCA_965651655.1 uncultured Devosia sp. | reverse complement strand
CGGGGGACCTCTAGATCCACAATCTAGCGCTCTAACCAACTGAGCTAAGGCGGCAGGACCCGCATCGAAGGCCGGCGCGAAGCCGGGTTCCGAAAGCGGGCGGAACATAGGTCGAGATGGACTTGATGACAAGCACCGATTTCAAGCTGTGGACAGAGCACGAAATTGCGCGGGCTCAAGGCAATTTTCGACTGCGGGCGTGACCAATCCTTAGGAAAGGCGACTTAACCATTGGGCGCAATGCAGCCCATCACCGGAAAGGGTCGGGCTGGATTCGCCCGCCCCGGCACTATATTGAAGAACACTTAAGGAACTTCGGACCTCTGTGCCGATATGGCACAGACCAACGAGGTCACGACCACGCAAAGGCAGTCCATGGATGACCGCTGGAACAATTTGCCGGATGCACGCCGCGTGCTGCAGCATGAAGATGACTCACGTCCGGCGTGGCTCTGGTCACTCGACGGCCGGGACCTGATCTGGTCCAATCCGGCAGCCGACCTGTTCGGCGCCAAGCTCAAGAAGCACGGCCTCAAGCCCGCCGCACCGGCCGTTCCCATCAAGGGCCAGGTGGCGCGGATCGTGCGGCTGGGCTCGCCGGGTCGAACCAGCCTGGCGCGCATCCAGTTCCTGGCGGGTGAAAAACCGATATCGGCGACCTGTGCGACAACGCCGCTGATCCGCAATGACGGGGAGCCGGTGCTACTGATCGTGGGGGTCGACCCGATTGCCCCCGATATCCTGGCTGCCGGACAATTGGGTGATGACGCCGCGCCGGTCGAGGCAGAAGCCCCGGAGCCGAGCCCGGAGGATGACGCGGAGACCCGGCTGGTATCCGAAACCACTGCGGCACCGGACGGTGACGGGGAAGCCGCCCCGGCCAATGCCGATGCCGCGCAGGGAGAGGGCGTCGCTCCGATTGGCGATGACGATGCCTATGCCCATGAATTGCAGAGCTGGCGCGACACGGACGCGGAAACGGCCTATGCCCCGGCGGTGGAAGCCGCGATATTTCCAGATGCGGATTCCCCGGCTGACTGGGTGGAGGCGCTGGGCGATGCCCCAGGCGAGATGACCGAACCCCCGCCCGCCGAACCGCTCGAAGAGCCGGTTGAGGAACCCTCCGCGGCCCTCCCCCAGGACGAAGCATCAGCAGGGACCGAAGTGGCTGACGAGGACCTGCCGGACGTGTCGCGCCGGTTGAGCGACCTGGTGGACAGGCTGGCGGCCGATGAGGCCCTTTATGCCCCGCTGACCGAGGATGATGATCTGCCGCCGCCCGATGCTGTGGAAAGCGATCCGCAAAGCGACGCCATCGTGGCGGCTTTCTACAAGGTCACCGGACGGGGACTGCGTACTACGACGTCCCCGGAGGCCGACAAGGAGACAGGTGCCACGGACGAGCCGGTGCCGCCAGCGGAGCCGGATCCGGAAGCGGTGGAGCGGGTGTCGCGGTACAATTTCGATGAATTGTCGCGCATCCTGAGCGATCGGGTGGGAGAGCGGAACTGGCAGCCTGCCGAACCGGCACCGCCAGCGCCCGCACCGGCGCCGCCGGCAGCAGCCGGATCGGGAGCGCTGATCAATCTGGGCGGGGAAACGCTGGTGCTGAACCGGCTGCCGCTCGGCATCATGGTCTTTCGCGACCAGCAGGTGCTGTTCGCCAACCGTGCCATCACCGAAATGGTGGGGTATGACTCGGTGGAAAGCCTCCGCCAGGCGGGTCTGGCTGCCATCTTCCCGGTCATGGGCAATGAGGGCCAGGATGCCGGCCCGGTGAACCACCTGGTGCAGCGCGATGGCACGCTGGTGCCGGTGACGGCGCGGCTGCAGTCCATATCCTGGCACGGCCGCCCGGCACTGATGCTCTCGGCCAGCACCACCGAAGTGCGAACCGGCCATGAAGATGCCGTCAAGGCCTTCGCCCAGACCTTTGCCGACATTCGTGGCGATGGCTTCATCGAGGCGACACGCAATGGCATGGTCAGCGCAGCCAATGCACCGGCGATCACCCTCTTGACCGGCGGCAAGCCGCTGAACGGACGGGCGATTGCGTCGCTGGTGGGTGAGGACGATGCGGTGGCGCTCCGGGCTTTCCTCGAGCGCCCGGCCCGCTTCGCCGAGACCGCCCGGCCCTGCCTGACACTGCGTTCGGCGGACGGCAAGGCCGATATATTGCTCTTTGCCCTTGGACAGGCCGGCGTGGTGTCGGGCTATTTCGGACTGGTCAATGCGCGCCAGACCACGCCTGCGCGTATCGGCGGTCCGGTCGATATCGATCCGGCGCTGCTGGGGCGGATCAGCCGGGGCGTCCGGCGCCCGCTCAACACGGTCATAGGCTTTTCCGATATCATCCGCTCCAAGGCCTTCGGCGCCCTGGATAATGAGCGCTATGAAGCTTATGCCGATGACATCGCGCAGGCCGGGCAGGAAATTGCCGCGCTGGTGGACGAGTTGGACGATTATGCGCGGTTGCGCGATGGCCGCTACCTGCCGCAACGTGCGAGCCTGGACCTCACCGACCTCCTGGAACATTGCGTGGTCCGCATCCGCGACCAGGCCAATGGCGCGCGCGTGATCGTGCGCAATGCCATTTCCGAGATGCTGCCGCGGGTGACCGCCGACCGCGCCTCGCTGGCCCAGGCGGTGCTGAACCTGTTGGCCAGCGCCATCGACCAGACCCCGATGGGTGGCGCGGTGGTGATCTCGGCGCAGCGCCATGACGACCGCTCCATTGCCATCCATGTGCGGGACAGTTCCGCCCATGCGGTGGACATGGCCGAGCGCTTCGTGGTGTTCCGGGATGGCGTGGGCAGGAACGGACAGATGCTGGCACCGGTGCGCTCAAGCGTCGGGCTGGCATTGACCCGGTCGCTGCTGGCCGTCAATGCGGTTACGCTTTCGGTCGATCCGGCCGGAGCGGAGGGCATGCTGTTCACCCTGCGGATCCCCGCCGACCTGGTCGACGAACAGCCCGTGGCGCAGGAAGCCGAATAGTCTGCACTGCGCAGGGGCGCAGCTTTTCTATATGATGATCCGTGCCATGTGGGCGCCGATGGAGGAACACGATGCATTCACGCAAATCCCTGGCTCTGGCGATGGCCGGCCTGTTGCTGGCAACGAGCAGCGCCCTGGCCCAGCCCACGGAGATCCGGATCGGGGTGGCGCTCGAACCTCCAGCCCTCGACCCGACAGCCGGTGCCGCCGAGGCCATTGACGTGGTGGTGTACCAGAATGTCTTCGAGGGGCTGGTGCGCATCGACCAGACCGGGGCGGTGCAGCCGGGCCTGGCGGAGAGCTGGACCATCTCGGATGACGGGCTCAGCTACAGGTTTGCCCTGCATGAGGGCGTTACCTTCCATGACGGCACCACGTTTGATGCCGAGGATGTGAAGTTCACCTTCGACCGTCTGCTGGCCGAGGACAGCGTCAATGCCCAGAAGGCGCTTTATGCGCCCATATCGGGGGTCAGTGTCGTCGACCCTGTGACGGTGGAATTCACCCTGGCGCGACCGGATGGGCTGTTCCTGTTCAACCTGGGACGCGGCGATGCGGTGATCGTGGCGCCCGAAAGCGCCGACAACAATGGCGCCGAGCCAATCGGCACCGGGCCCTTCGCCTTTGTGCAATGGGACCGGGGCAGCCGGGTGGTGCTTGAACAATACGGCCCCTATTGGGGCGAAAAGCCGGCGCTGACCAAGGCGACCTATCTCTTCATCTCCGATACCGCGACCATGACCAATGCCTTGCTTGCGGGCGACGTGGACGGGACCAATAATTTCGCCGCCGAGGCCCTGCCGGTGTTCGAAGGCAATCCGCAATTCAAGGTGCTGGTGGGCTCGACCGAGGGCGAGACCATCCTCTCCACCAACAATCGCAAGGCGCCATTCGACAACCTCAAGGTCCGCCAGGCCATGGCTCATGCGCTGGACCGGCAGGAAATCATCGATGGCGCGACCTATGGCTATGGCGTGCCCATCGGCACCCATTTTGCGCCGCACCACCCCTATTATCTCGACCTCACCGGCACCTATCCGCACGATGTGGAGAAGGCCAGGGCGCTGCTGGCCGAGGCAGGCTATCCCGACGGATTCTCAGCGACCCTGAAACTGCCGCCGGTGGCCTATGCGCGCCTTTCGGGCCAGATCATTGCCAGCCAGTTCGCCAAAGTGGGGATCGAACTGGAGCTGATCAACGCCGAATGGGCGCAGTGGCTGGAAGATGTGTTTGCCAACAAGGACTTCGACCTGACCATCATCAGCCATGTCGAGCCGTTCGATATTGGCATTTATGCCGACCCCGACTACTACTTCGGTTATGACAATCCTGATGTTCAGGCCCTCAACGAGACGCTCAATGCCACGACGGACGAGGGTGAACGCCAGCGGATTGCCCAGGAAATCCAGACCATCATCACCAATGACGCCGTCAACGGGTACCTGTTCGAGCTGGCCCAAACGGGCGTCTGGAACGCCAAGCTCGAGGGCATGTGGCAGAACGCCCCGGTCGAAGGCGTGGTGCTGCGGGATATCCGCTGGGTGGAGTGATCTCACCCTACTGGACCCGGCAGGTGTCACGCCCGCTCTGCCGCCCTCGGGCCTGACCCGAGGGCCACTTGAGGCTTGCGCAGGTGGTAAATGGCCCTCGGATCAAGTCCGAGGGCGGCCCGGTGCTTCAGCGAGCACCACGGCATGACCCCCTTTCTCCTGCGCCGCATCGCAGGCTTTGCCGCGACCCTGTTGGTCGCCGCCCTCATCATCTTCGTTCTCCTCGACCTGCTGCCGGGCGACCCGGCGCGGTTCATTCTCGGCATCAATGCGACGCCGGAGGCCGTGGCGGCCCTGCGGGTGCAGATGGGGCTCGACGCGCCGGCCCATGAGCGGTTCATCAGCTGGGTCCTGGGCATGCTCCAGGGCGATTTTGGCCTTTCGCATACCCAGCGCCTGCCGGTGGCCCAATTGGTCGCGGAGCGGATGGCCGTGACCCTGCCGCTCTCGATCCTGGCGATGATCATTTCGGTGGTGGTGGGCCTGCCCATCGGCATCCTGGCCGCCATGCAGCGTGGCAAGACGACCGATACCGCGCTGATGGTGCTGGCGCAGACGGGCGTCGCCATTCCCAATTTCTGGTTCGGCATGCTGCTCACACTGCTGTTTGCGGTGACACTGCGCTGGCTGCCGACCGGGGGCTTCGTGCCCTGGCAGGAAGACGCATGGGCGACGTTGCGCGGGCTGATCCTGCCGGGGCTGGCCCTGGCATTGCCGCAGGCCTCGATCCTGGCGCGCGTGATGCGCACGGCGCTGGTGGACATCACCGAACAGGATTTCATCCGCACGGCACGCGCCAAGGGGCTGACCAAGGGCGAGGCGATCTGGCGCCATGGCGTACGCAATGCGCTCTTGCCGGTCCTGACGATCCTGGGTCTGCAATTCGCCTATCTCATCGCCGGCACCATCATCGTGGAAAATGTCTTCTACCTGCCGGGGCTGGGGCGGCTGATCTTCACGGCGATTTCCGAGCGGGACCTGGTGCTGGTGCGCGGCGCGACCATTGTGCTGGTGCTGGCGACGACCGTGACCATGCTGGTTGTCGATCTCTGCTATGCGCTGGTCGACCCGCGCCTCAAGGGGCGAAACGCATGACCTGGCAGGCGATAAGGCAGCATCCGAGCCTTGCCATCGGCCTTGTGGCAGCCACGGGCTTTGCGTTGCTCGGCCTCGTCTCGCTGTGGTGGCTGCCTTATCCCATCGAGCAGGTTGCCATTGCACGGCGCTTTCTTGGTCCGTCGGCCGAGCACTGGCTGGGGACGGACCATCTGGGCCGCGACATGCTTTCGCTGGTGATGAGCGGCACGCTGACCAGTTTTCTCGTGGCCTTTGCGGGCGTGTTGATCGGGGTCTGCGTCGGTGTCCCCATGGGTCTGGCGGCCGTGGCCTGGGGCGGGGTGGTGGAATGGCTGGTGCTGCGCATATCCGACCTGACCTTTGCCTTTCCGGCCGTGATCGTTGCCATACTCATTGCGGCGCTGGCCGGACCGGGCGAGACCAATGCCATCATCGCCATCGGCGTGTTCAATATCCCCGTATTCGCCCGCGTGGCGCGCGGCGGCGCCCTGGCCGTTGCCACGCAGGACTATGTCGCCGCGGCGCGTCTGGCGGGACTGGGCAATGGCGCCATAGCGCTCAGGCATCTGTTCCCCAACATCATGAGCCTCCTCATCGTACAGGGCACGATCCAGCTCTCGCTGGGCATCCTGGCCGAGGCGGGACTGAGCTATATCGGGCTGGGGACACAGCCGCCGGCCACGAGCCTGGGGCTGATGCTGCGCGATGCGCAGAGCCTGTTCCTTATCCACCCCTGGCTCAGCCTCGTGCCGGGGCTGACCATCGTGCTGATCGTCATTGCCCTCAATATTGCCGGCGACGGATTGCGCGACGCCATGGATCCGCGTCTCAAGCGGGAGGGGCTGAACCATGGCGCTGGTTGAGATCAGGGACCTGGTCATTGCCTTTGACGGACGCCCGGCCGTCTCGAAGCTCTCCCTGGTCATCGAGCATGGGGACCGTTTCGGGATCATCGGTGAGAGCGGTTCGGGCAAATCGCTGACGGCGCTGGCGATTGCCGGCCTGTTGCCCGAGACGGCACAGGTATCCGGGGAGGTCCGGTTCGACGGCAGCCCCCTGCCCGACAACGAGCGCGAACTGGCGCGTCTGCGCGGCCGGCGCATCGGCATGGTGTTCCAGGAGCCGATGACGGCGCTGAACCCGCTGATGCGGATTGGCGAGCAGATCGAAGAGGCTATCGAGCTTTCCGGCATCGGGGAGGCGGCGCAGATCGCCCTGCCCAACCTGCTGCGCGAAGTGGGGCTGGAACCGGGACACGGGGAGCGGTTTCCGCACCAGCTTTCGGGTGGGCAGCGGCAACGCGCCATGATCGCCATGGCGCTGGCGAGCCGCCCGGAACTGATGATCGCGGACGAGCCGACCTCGGCGCTCGATGTCATCACCCAGCGCGTGGTGCTCGACCTGATCGCCGAAATCTGCACACGACGCCGGATGACGCTGCTGTTCATCAGCCACGATATCCGGGCCGTGGCGGCATTATGTTCCCGCGTCGGCGTGATGCAGGCCGGCAGGCTGGTCGAACAGGGGACCGCCAAGGCCGTGCTGGGGGCGCCGAAGGACGCCTATACGCGCAAATTGCTGGCGGCGAGCCGAATGGAGCGCCGGCCATCACTGCCGCACCGGCAGGGTGCGCCGCTGCTGCGGGTCGAGGGGCTGAGCCGGGTCTATCCGCAGGGCGGCATCTGGCCCTGGCGCGACCCGCCGCTGCGGGCGGTTGACCAGGTCAGCCTTGAGATCGGTGCGGGCCAGTGCGTGGCGCTGGTGGGTCCATCCGGATGTGGCAAGACCACGCTGGCCCGGATGATCGTGGGGCTCGACAGCGCCAGCGAGGGACACATGGTGCTCGATGGCGCCACCTATCACGGGCGTGATCTGCCGCCGCATTTGAGGGCAGGCCTGTCGCTGGTGTTCCAGGACCCGTTCAGCAGCTTTGATCCCCGCATGAGCGTGGGCGACTCGCTGGGGGAGCCGCTGCGTCTTCTGGGCCAGATATCGCGCCAGGACCGAGAGGCCCGACTGCGCGAGGCCGTGGAAACGGTGGGGATGGACGCGGACATGCTGGGGCGGTTCCCGCATGAGTTCTCCGGCGGCCAGCGACAGCGCCTGGCCATTGCGCGGGCGCTGGTCACCAAGCCGCGCCTGCTGGTGCTGGACGAGCCGGTCTCGGCACTGGACGTTTCGCTGCGCGGCGATGTGCTGAACCTGCTCGCCCGCCTCAGGGCCGAGCATGGCCTGAGCTATCTCATCATCAGCCATGACCTGGACATGGTCGCAGCCATGGCCGACCGGGTGCTGGTGATGGAAAAGGGCCGGATCGTCGAAGCGGGCACGCCCGAGCAATTGTTTGCCCAACCCCGGCACGCCCTGACCCAGGCGCTGATGGCGGCGCGGTTGCCGGACGTGGCCTGAAGGATCAGTCGCGCAGATGCGCCTGGTAGAACAGCATGGCGGCGATGGCCAGGTTTTCCGGTGCCGCCGTGATGGCTGCATCATAGTCGGCCCAGTCAGCATCGCTTGCGGTGTCGTCGGGTCCGAAATTGGGCTGGGCCAGCAATAGCGCGGTTGCAAGCCGGGTCGCGGCCTCGCCCCGCACATCCTGAAAAGGGTGCCGCAGCAAGTCATCCCAGGCCTCGAAGCGCAATTGCATGGCCTGTTCGAAACCAGCCAGCCATAGGGGCCAGGCGACTTCGCCGGTTTCATCGTCGACCTCGTAGAGCGGCGCATAGCGGCCATCGGCCAGTTCGCGTTCCATGGCGGCCAGGCGTTGCCGGATCAGGGATGCCAGTTCCTGCCGCCCGGTGTCGACAACACCGCGCCCATCCGAGAGGAAGGAAAGTGGCCACCACTCATCCAGCGCAATGGGATCAGGGCTGACAAGCACGCCGCAGAGGAAACCATCGAGCTCGGAGAGCGCCATGGCGTCGTCGACCGCACCCAGGAGGCTTTCGAGCCGGGTGAGGGATGAGGTCAGGTCGGTGGTCTGCAGGGCCATGGGTGTGGGTCCGCGTCGTGGTGACGCGGACCTTTAGCGCATCAGCGCGAATTATGCAGCAGGCCCTGGAACGACCGATAGCTGTCCTTGGGCGTGCGCTTCTGGCTCTCGTAGTCGACATGGACGAGGCCGAACCGCTTGTTGTAGCCCTCGGCCCATTCGTAGTTGTCGAGCAGCGACCAGGCGAAATAGCCACGCACGTCAGCGCCGGCGGCCCGGGCGGCGAGCACGGCCTTGAGGTGGTCCTCGTAATATTTCACCCGGCGCGGATCATTGTCGCCCTCGACTTCGGCCATGCCGTTTTCGGTGACGTAGATGGGCAGTTTGGTGTAGTCGCTGGAGACGCGCACCAGGAGGTCGGTCAGGCCCTGGGGGTAGATTTCCCAGCCGATATCGGTCTTTTCGAGCGGACCCTTGACCTGCTCGACAGGGCGGCCGGGCTCGGAGGCGGCCTTGTAGAGGCCACGGGTGTAGTAGTTGATGCCCAGCCAGTCGAGCGGGCGGGAGACCACCGCCATATCGTCCTGATAGTTGGCCGGCAGATGGGGCGCGAGCCAGTCCGTCATTTCCTTGGGGTACTGGCCCTTGAGCACGCCGCCCAGATACCAGCGATTGAACACCGCATCGCCGAAATTGCAGGCGGCCTTGTCTGCCTCGCTGTCGCTGGCGGGCTCGGATTTTTCGAGGTTGAGCACGATGCCAAGATTTTTGGTGCCGGCGGCCCGCAGCGCATCGATGGCGGTGCCATGGGCAAAGAGCACATGATGCATGGCGCGGGCAGCAGCCCGCAGGTCGCGGTAGCCGGGCGCGTGGATGCCCAGGAAGTGGCTGAGGAAGGCCACGCACCAAGGCTCGTTGATGGTGGCGGTGGCTTCGAGCCGGTCACCGAACTTGTTGGCGACCAGGGTTGCGTAATCGGCGAACCAGCCGGCGATGTCGCGGTTCATCCAGCCGCCACGATCCTGGAGAGCTGAGGGCAGATCCCAGTGATAGAGCGTCGCATAGGGCTTGAGCCCGCGCTCGAGCATGCCATCGATCAGGCGATCATAGAAGTCGATGCCGGGCTGATTGACTGCACCGGTGCCCTCGGGGATGAGGCGCGGCCAGGCGAAGGAGAAGCGGTAGGCGTCAAAACCGCCATCGCGGATCAGGTCGAGGTCCTGCGGCCAGAGCTCGTAGTGATTGCAGGCATTCAGGCCCGTATCGCCGTTGTGGACATTGCCCGGCGTGGCCGAGAAGGTGTCCCAGATGCAGGGTCCGCGACCGTCCCCCTGCCCGCCTTCGATCTGATAGGCGGCAGTGGCGACGCCAAAAGTGAAGTCGGAACCGAAATCCCGGCGATCAAACGAGAACATATCCCCTCCGTTCAGGCGTTCCGCCCTTGTGGGGAAGCCGGATAACATTCAGGGGGGAGTTTATGCAATCGATTTCAGCAATCGATACAAATGGTGTACGTGCCTCAGAATTGCATTGAACCACTCAAGACACGCGGGCGACCAGCCTGCGGGCAATTGCGCGGTAGGCCTCAGCTTCCGGCCCATCGGGGTGAGCGGCGACTGGCGGGGCTCCGGCATCCGAGCCCTCGCGGATCGACATGACCAGCGGGATGGGGCCGAGGAATGGAATGTCGAGGGCCGCGGCCGCCTTCTCGGCTCCGCCGGTGCCAAAAATGTCGTAGCGATGGCCGGTGTCGGGCGCGATGAAGAAGCTCATATTTTCGACCAGACCGATCACCGGGACCGACATGCGGCGCAGCATGTCGATGGCCTTTTGCGCGTCGATCAGCGCCAGGTCCTGCGGCGTGGAGACGATGACCACGCCATCGACAATGGTCTGCTGGAAGAGGGCGATATGGATGTCGCCCGTGCCGGGCGGCAGGTCGATGATCAGCGCATCGAGGTGCCCCCAATCGGTCTCGCGCAGCAGCTGGCGCAGGCCGGAGGTGGCCATGGGACCGCGCCAGACCACGGCCTGGCCCGGCACCAGCATGGAGCCAATGGACATGACCTTGAGGCCGAAAGCCTGGTGGGGGGTGAAGATGCCATCGTCGCGAATGGCCGGCCTGCCCTCGATGCCGAGCAGCTTCGGGACTGACGGTCCATAAAGATCAGCGTCGAGTACACCGACCTGCAAACCCTCTGCGGCGAGGGCCAGCGCGATATTGACGGCGGTGGTCGACTTGCCGACCCCGCCCTTGCCGGAGCCGACGGCGATGATGCGCTTGACGCCATTGACCCGAGTCTTGCCCTGGGGCTGGGCGGCGCCGTGGCCGAACTTTGGGGCGTTGGTTTTCTCGGCGGTGAGCGACACCATCACCTTGCGGGCGCCGCCAAGCGCCTGGGCGCGCTTGTGGGCTTCGTCCCGCGCGGGACCGAAGGCCGCTTCCATGCCCGGGGCGACGGCAATGGCAAAGGCTATGGCGCCGGGGGTGACGATGATCTCGGACAGGCCGCCATATCCGGCGAGATCACCGCCGCCGGGGATTTCCACATCGGCAAGCGCGGTCTTGATCTGGGCGGCGAGGTCGGTATCGGCCATGAAGTGTGCGCTTTCAATCGCGGTGTCCCTCCCCTCTCCCCCCATGAGGGAGAGGGTGGATTGGCCAAAGGCCAAGACGGGTGAGGGGGCCGCTCCGAATGCGATGACCATCGAGGGATCGCTGACCCCTCATCCGCCCCTTCGGGGCACCTTCTCCCTCAAGGGGAGAAGGGAAACAGGCTAAAGGATCGACTGGCCGGTGCCGGCCCAATCCTTGAGGAAGCCTTCGATGCCCTTGTCGGTCAGCGGGTGCAGGGCCAGCTTCTTGATGACGTCGGGCGGAATGGTCGCCACGTCGGCACCGGCGAGCGCGGCCTGGGTCACGTGATTGGCCGAACGGATCGAGGCGGCCAGAATCTGGGTCTCGAACTGGTAGTTGTCATAGATCTGGCGAATGTTTTCGATCAGTTCCATGCCATCGAGATTGATGTCATCAAGGCGGCCGATGAAGGGCGAGATATAGGTCGCGCCGGCCTTGGCCGCGAGCAGGGCCTGGTTGGCCGAGAAGCAGAGCGTGACGTTGGTCGCGATGCCCTTTTCCTTGAAGTACTTGGTGGCCTTGAGACCATTGAGGGTCAGCGGCAGCTTGATGACCACATTGGATGCGATCTTGGCCAGGTGCTCGCCTTCGGCAACCATGCCGTCATATTCGAGGCTGGCGACTTCTGCCGAGACCGGATCGGGCGTGATCGCGCAGATTTCCTTGATGACTTCCTTGAAGTCACGGCCGGATTTGGCGATCAGCGACGGATTGGTGGTGACGCCGTTGATCAACCCGTAATCGTTGAGATCCTTGATGGCGGCGGTATCTGCTGTGTCGACGAAGAACTTCATCGTTCCCTCCTAAAACTCTAATCGATCCGGTCAGTTAGACCAGATGTAACCATCGCGGCGCGGGTCCGCAAGCAGTTGACCTAGCGGACGGCCTTCAAGAAGGCCTCGGCCAGATCGCCCACGCGATCCTCGGGGATGCCGGCGACATTGATGCGGCTATCCCCGGTCATGTAGACCCCGTTTTCGGCCTTAAGATGTTCGACCGCGTCATTGCTGAGCCCCAGCAGCGAGAACATGCCGCGATGGTCGGCGACGAAGTCGAAATCGGTGGAATTGGAGCGCTCGCGAATGGCATCGGCCAGCTTGACGCGCAGCATGATCATGCGGTTGCGCATCTGGGCCAGTTCGGTTTCCCATTCGGCGCGCAGGTCCGCATCCTCGAGAATGGTGCGGATGATTTCAGCGCCATGGTCGGGGGGCTGCGAATAGGCGCCGCGAATGATGTTCAAAAGCTGCGAATTGGTGGTTTCGGCCTCGTCACCGTTGCGGGCGACCAGGATGGCGGCACCGACGCGCTCGCGGTAGAGCCCGAAATTCTTGGAGCCGGAGAAGGCAATCAGCGCTTCGGGGACGGTGGCGAGAACCTTGCGGGTACCGTAGGCGTCGGCCTCGATGCCATCGCCAAAGCCGAGATAGGCCAGATCGATCAGCGGCAATGCACCGGTGCGGGCCAGGCTCGCAGCGACCTGATCCCACTGCTCGTTGCTCAGGTTGGCGCCGGTGGGGTTGTGACAGCAGCCATGCAGCAGCACAACATCGCCTGCCCCAAGCTTGTCGATTGCCGCCAGCATTTCGGCAAACTTCACGCCGCGCGTGGCCGGATCGAAATAGGGATAGGTGGCGATCTTGAGGCCGGCACCTGTTGCGATAGGGTTGTGGTTGGCCCAGGTGGGATCGGAGACATGTACGGTCGCACCGGGGCGGGCACGGTTGATGAGCTGCATCAGCACCCAGAGAGACCCGGTTCCACCGGGCGCCTGGGCAATACGGACGCGGGCGCGATCGATGCTGTCGCCCAGCACCAGATCAAGCACTGCGGCACCAAAGCCCTTGTTGCCGGCAATCCCCAGATAGGTCTTGGTTTTTTCGTTCGAAAGAATGCGCTGGGCGGCCTTGCGGACCGAGGTCATGACCGGGGTTACCCCGGTCTGGTCCTTGTAGACGCCGACGCCGAGATCGATCTTGGTGGCGCGGGGGTCGGCTGCATATTCACCCATCAGCGCCAGAATCTTGTCGCCGGGGGCCTTGGTGAGGTGTTCGAACATGGTTTGGAGGTCCGGTGGAAAGGCGCGGCCTTTATAGGCCCGGTGGGGATTTTTGCAATTGTGAAGCAGGCCCGAGCGTCAGCGTTTGAGGCCCAGCTTTTCCAGTTCGGCAGTCAATTGCGGGATGATGTCGAAGAGATCGCCAATCAGCGCCACGTCGGCGATCTTGACGATGGGCGCCTCGGCATCGGTGTTGATGGCGATGATCTTCCTGGCGCCCTGAATGCCGGCCAGATGCTGGAGCGCGCCGGAAATGCCGATGGCGATGTAGAGGTCGGGCGCGATGATCTTGCCGGTCTGGCCGACCTGCCAGTCATTGGGCGCATAGCCGGCATCGACGGCGGCACGGGTGGCGCCGATGGCCGCACCGAGCGTCCGGCCCAGTTGTTCGACCAGCTTGAACCCCTCGGCCGAGCCGACCGAAACGCCACCACCAACCACGATCTGGGCCGTAGCCAGGTCGGGAATGTCGCTCTCGGTGCGGTGGGCGGCGATGAAGCGGGCCGCCGAGGCGACCGGCGTGTCGCGCACTTCGATGGGCGCGGAATTGCCGCCGCCAGCCGGACGGAAGGCCGAGGCACGGAAGGTCAGCACGTGCTTTGCCTGGCCATCGCTGACCGTTTGCAGCGCATTGCCGGCATAGATGGGGCGGGTGAAGCGATTGGCGCCATGGATGGCGACAATGTCAGTCACCGGCTGGATGTCGAGCTTTGCGGCAAGGCGCGGCATGACATCCTTGCCGGTGGTGGAAGCGGACGCGACAAGGTGTTCATAATCGGGGGCCAGGCCCGCCAATAGCGTGACCAGCCCATCGGCCAGGACGGTCTCGGCCGCGACAATCACCTTTACAACACCGGCAATCATCGCAGCCGCCTCGGCGGCACTGCGCGGGCCAGGCACCACCAGATCGACCGCGCCAAGCTGGGCTGCCGCGCCCACGATACGCGCCGTGGCGGGCGAGAGGACGCCATTGTCGAGCTCGGCAAGAACCAGGACGGCCATCAGATCGCCTCCATCTCGTTGACGTCGGCAGCGATGATGGCGGCGAGCTCCGACACCGATCCGACGGTCTTGCCGGCCACGCGCTCGGGTGGCGGCGACACGCTTTCGACCACGAGGCGAGGCGCCAGGTCGACGCCGAATTCGGCTGCCGGACGAACAACCAGGGGCTTGGAGCGTGCCTTCATCACCATGGGGAGCGCGGCGTTGCGGGGGGTGTTGAGGCGCAAGTCGGCGGTTACAATGGCGGGGAGCGGGAGGGCAATGGTCTCGCGGCCGTAATCGACCTCGCGGGTGACTTCGAGTTCGGCGCCGCCCAGCTTGATCTCCGAGGCAAACGTCGCCTGAGGGCGGTCGGTGAGGGCAGCCAGCATCTGGCCGACATGATTGCTGTCATCATCGACGGCCTGCTTGCCGAGCAGGACCAGATCGGGCTGCTCTTCCTGAACCACCCTGGCCAGCAGCTTGGCGATGGCGAGGGTTTCGAGCGCTTCATCGGTTTCGATCAGGATGCCACGATGGGCGCCCATGGCAAGGGCGGTGAGAATCACATCATTGGAGGCCTTGGGGCCGATCGACACGATCACGACTTCGTCTGCCTGCCCCGCTTCGGCCAGTTGCACGGCGGCCTCCACCGCATGCTTGCAGAACGGATTGATGGACATGCGCACGCCATTGGTCTCGACGCCCGTCCCATCGGGGCGGACACGGATGCGGACATTGTGATCGACCACGCGCTTGACCGCGACGAGGATTTTCATGGCAACTCCCGGAACTTGCGCCCTCAAATCGCAAAATCGCCGCCAAGGGGCAAGGCGCGGATGGGGAAATTCGGTTCGGTCCCGGGACAAAGTTTGGAAAGCGGTACCGCTGCGCCATTCGAACACAGCGATCCCGGCCCGCAGCACGTGCATCCGGCCGCGCTCCGGCATGCCCGTGGCCGCAAAGCGCGACGTTCTGCCCTTGCCGGCCGAAATGCGCTAAGGTTGACGCCACGAACAAGGACAGAGACATTGTCCTGTAACCCTGCTTCGGAAGTTTTATATGCCTATTCTCAACCGCGTTGCCGAGTTTCAACCCGAGATCGCCGCGTGGCGGCGGGATCTGCATGCGCATCCGGAAGTGCTGTTCGAGGTGCATCGGACAGCGGGCATCGTGGCAGAAAAACTCCGGGAGTTCGGCTGCGACGAGGTGGTGACTGGCCTGGGGCGCACGGGCGTTGTCGGGGTCATCAACGGGCGCGGGACCGGCACACGGACAATCGGCCTCCGCGCCGACATGGATGCCCTGCCCATGACGGAAAAGACCGGGCTGCCCCATGCCTCCACTGCCGAGGGAAAGATGCATGCCTGCGGTCATGACGGGCATACCGCCATGCTGCTTGGCGCGGCGAAATACCTGGCGGAAACGCGCAATTTCGACGGGCGGGTGGCGCTGATCTTCCAGCCGGCCGAAGAGGGCGGCGGCGGCGGCAAGGTGATGCTGGACGACGGGTTGATCGACACATTCGACATTGCCGAGGTCTATGGCATGCACAATTGGCCGGGCATGCCGGTAGGCACGTTCGGCATTCGCGCCGGCGGCATCATGGCGGCCACCGACCGCTTCTATATCGATATTGCCGGCAAGGGCGGCCATGCGGCGCGGCCGCAGCAGACCATCGACCCGATCATCGTGGCAGCGCAAATGGTAACGGCTTTGCAGACCATCGTGTCGCGCAATCTCGACCCGCTGGAAAGTGCGGTGCTGAGCGTGACCATGGTGGAGGCCGGGGAAGCGGACAATGTCATTTCCCGCACCGCCAAGATTACCGGCACGGTGCGGACGCTGGACGGGGACGTGCAGGATTTCATCGAGGCAAAACTCGGCGAGTTCGTGCCGCAGTTTGCCGCAAGCTTTGGCGCCTCGGCGACCATGCGCTATTCGCGCGGTTATCCGGTGACGGTCAATGCGCCCGAGCAGACCGAATTTGCCGCCTCGGTGGCGCGGGACATTGTCGGGTTCGAGCGGGTGGACGACGCGGTGGCGCCCTCGATGGGCGGGGAGGACTTTTCCTTCATGCTCAATGAGCGGCCGGGAGCCTATATTTTCCTCGGCAATGGCGACAGCACCGAACTGCACACCGATACCTATGACTTCAACGACGAAGCCATTCCGGTGGGCGTGAGCTATTGGGTGCGGCTGGTGGAAAAGGCGCTTCCGGCGGGATGAGACTCTGTCCCGCGCATTGATTGTTGGCATCAACCTTCACTGATCGGCGGATATGCGCTACGCGGGACAGGCAATGCCTGCCCTAAGAATTTCTCCGCGCTCAATTCTTTCCGTCCTCCTGACCCTGGCCATCTCGGCGGCCGGGGGTGGGGTGGCAACGCTGCTTGGTCTGCCCGCAGGCTGGCTGATGGGTGGCGCCCTGGCCGTCACCATTGCCGCAATGAGCCAAGCGCCAGTGGCCATGCCCGATGGCATGCGCAACGTGGTCTTCGTGCTGATCGGCATGTCGATGGGTGCGAGCGTGGCGCCGGACAGCCTGACCCTTCTTGGAAGCTGGCCGATTTCGTTGGCGGCGCTGGCGATTGAACTGGTGATCATCGTGGCGGCGACCGGCTGGATGCTGACACGGGTGTTCGGGCTCGACACCGGCACCGCCTATCTCAGTTCATTTCCGGGGCATTTGTCCTTCGTCCTGGGCATCGCAGCGACCGGTGTGGGCAATGCGCGGCAGATCGTCATCATCCAGGTCATCCGCATCCTGATGCTGACCATCGCCGTGCCGATCGGGGCAGTGTTCCTGCCCATCGACCATTTTGCGGCCACAGTGGACTATTCTTACCTCAGCCCGCTGCAACTGGTGCTTCTGGCAATTGGTTGCGTGGCAGTGGGGCTGGTGTTCATCCGCATGAAAGTACCAGCCGGATTGGTGCTCGGCGCCATGGCGGCGGCGACGGCGGCCAAGCTTGGTGGGCTCTATACCGAGGCCATGCCGGTGCCACTGGTGACGGTGACATTCATCCTCACCGGAGCATTGATCGGGTCGCGCTTCGTGGGCATATCGCGGGCCGAATTCATGGCCGCGGCCAAGGGCGGGCTGATCGCCACGGCCATGACTGTGAGCATTGTCACGGTCATGGCGCTGGGCGTGGCGCAATTGGTGGACATGCCGTTCGGGCAGATCTGGCTGGGCCTGTCGCCCGGCGCGCTCGAAGGCATGGGCGCGCTCGGGATCGCGCTGGGCTATGACACGGCGTTCATTGCCGCGCACCATGTGATCCGGCTGCTGATGCTGAGCTTTGCCATTCCAGCGGTGGTCATGCTGATCCGGTGGCAGGAGCGGAGGGCACAGGTGCGTCAGGGCGACACCTGATCACTCCCCTCCCTAGCTCTGCTACGGCTCTTCGAGCCTAGCGTTGCCACCCTCCCCGCAAGGGGGAGGGTGTGCAGAACGCCTTCAATGCTGCGCCTTGAAGCTCACCTTCCCCTCGCCTGCTGGCGCAGGGAGAATTGCGAAGCCATTGGGGCCCAGGGTGAGCATGGACCCATCGAGCGAGGCATTGTTGCTGACCGGTTCGAGCGCGAGGTCCACCTTGGAGAGCTTGACGCTCAGCGGTTCGGCCGAGAGATTGAAGACGCAGATGAGATCCTTGTTGCCGGCGGAGCGGCGATAGGCGAGCACCGGCTCGTCGCATTTGAAGAAGGCGATGTCGCCCGTGACCAGAGCCGGATGGGTTTTGCGCCAGGCGAGGAATTTTCGATAGTAGTTGAGCGTCGAGTCCGGGTCGGCGTCCTGGACCTCGACGCTGAGGGCCGCCGCCGCATGCTTGACCGGCAACCAGGGGGTGCCGGTCGTGAAGCCGGCATGGGGCATGCCGTGCTGCCATGGAATGGGCGTGCGGCAGCCATCGCGCCCCTTGTCGCCCGGCCAGAAGCGGATGCCGCGCGGATCGGTCAGTTCCTCATAGAGAATGTCGGCTTCGGGCAGGCCCAGTTCCTCGCCCTGATAAAGGCCGGCGGAGCCCTTGAGGGTGAGGACAAGGGCCGCGGCCTGGCGCGAAAGATCGGCCGGCGAGGCGCTATGGGGCGCCCAGCGGGTCATGTGGCGGATGACGTCGTGGTTGGAAAAACTCCAGCAGGGCCAGCCGGTCTCGCCAGCGGAAAAGAAGGATTCGACCTTGGTGCGGAAGTGCCTGGCACTGAATTTGGGGCCGAGGAAATCGAAGGAATAGCACATGTGCAGCATGTCGGTGCCGGACGTGTACTGGGCCATCAGCTCCACGCCGCGTTCGTCGTCGCCCACTTCGCCGACGCTGGTGGCGCCGGGATATTGATCGAGCAGGGCGCGGACCTTTTTGAGCCAGTCGATATTCTCGGGCTGGCTCTTGGAATATTTGTGGCTCTGCATGTCATAGGGGTTGGTGGCCGGCTTGCCCTTCAATGACTTGAGCGGCGGGTTCGAGCGCAGTTTTGCGTCGTGGAAATAGTAATTGACGGTGTCGAGGCGGAAGCCGTCCAGCCCGCGATCGAGCCAGAAGCGCATGACTTCGAGCACCGCATCCTGCACGGCGGGGTTGTGGAAATTGAGGTCGGGCTGGGAGGTGAGGAAATTGTGCAGGTAATATTGCTTGCGGCCGGTATGCCATTCCCAGGCCGAGCCGCCGAACACCGAGAGCCAGTTATTGGGCGGGGTGCCATCGGGATTGGCGTCGGCCCATACATACCAGTCTGACCTGGCATTGTCGCGCGAGATGCTGGATTCGGCGAACCATGGATGCTGGTCGGACGTGTGGCTGACCACCTGGTCCATGATGACCTTGAGACCCAGTGCGTGGGCGCGCTCCATGAGCAGGTCGAAATCCCGCAGCGAGCCGAAGAGCGGATCAACCTGCATGTAGTCGGAAACGTCGTAGCCCATGTCGGCCTGGGGCGACATGGTTATGGGCGATAGCCAGATGCAGTCGACACCGAGGCTGGCAATGTGATCCAGCCGATCGATGATGCCGGGGAGATCGCCGATGCCATCTCCATTGCTGTCCTGAAACGAGCGGGGATAGACCTGATAGATCACTCCGCCGCGCCACCATTCCGTCATCGATATGCTCCCTTGGCCAAGGCCGGATTCGGCGTTCAGGCTATCGGGTTCCGCGCGGGCTGTTAATCGTCCAGAATCGCGGCCATGCCATGTCGATTGTTGAGGGCGTGGTTCGTCGCCAGAGCAACAGGAGGATAGCAGATGGCTCATCTACTTCGCGCCGCCGACAGGCCGCCCAGCACCAGCCGCACCATCCGTTTCGAGGGCGAAGCCTATGGGACGCCGATCTCATTCTTTGCGGTGGACAATGAGCCGGGCCAGGGGCCGGGCCTGCATACCCATCCCTATGCCGAGACCTGGGTGGTGCGGCGGGGACGCGCCGAGGTGGTGATCGGCGATGAGCGGTTCGAGGTGGGCCCGGGCGATATTGCCGTGGCGCCGGCCGGGGTGCCGCACAAGTTCACCAATCTGGGGCCGGATCGACTGGACATTGTCTGCATCCATGCGGCTGGGGTGATGGAGCAGGTGAACCTGGAGTGAGGG
>CBFGTF010000040.1:0-20650 GCA_965651655.1 uncultured Devosia sp. | reverse complement strand
AGTCCTGCTGGTACTGGCCGAAGAAGTTGTAGACCGCCAGCGTCATGGGCCAGTTCGAACTGCTGTTCAGGTAGTAGAGCGGGAAGATGAAGTCGCTCCACACGCTCAGGAAATTGAGGATGGCAGCCGTCGCCAGCACCGGGGTCAGCAGGGGCAGGATGATCAGGAAGAACAGCGAAAACGGCTTGCAGCCATCCACGATTGCCGCTTCGTCCAGCTCCTTGGGTATGGATTCCATGAAGCCGTAGATCAGGAACAGGGAGAACGGCACCTGGGTGGCCGCATAGAGCAGGATGATGCCCAGCTTGGTATTGTTGAGCCCGGTCGCCTGCATGACGGCGGTCAGGGTGAAGAAGTTGATGGGCAGGGCGATGCCCATGATGATGAAAAGATAGAGGCCTCGTCGCACCGATGTGCGGGCGCGCGAGAGGACAAAGGCGGCCATGGCCGAGACAAGCGTGGCCAATGCCGTCGAAGCAGTGGCGTAGAGCATGCTGTTCCAGAAGCTGGTCCAGAGTTTGCCCTGCTCGATCACCGTGGCGAAATTGCCCAATGCCAGCTCGGAGGGCAGGCCGATGCCCATGGAGGCGGCCTCGGGCGAGGTCTTGAAGGCATTGACCGCGATAAGATAGACCGGGATCACCATGACCAGGCTGGCCAGGATGGCGATTGAATGGGCGCCGGTCGCCTTGATTGCTCTGTTGGACACAATCACCCCCTACTGCACCGGTTTGCGTTCAAGAAGCCGGATGACGAAGTAACCGGCCACGACCAGGATGACGAAGAGCACGCTGGACAGCGCCGTCCCAAGCCCCCATTGACCCCGCGAGAAGGCCTTGAATATTTCGGTATAGATCACTTCGGTGGCGTAGCCGGGGCCGCCATTGGTCAGGGCATAGACCATCTCGAAAACCCTCAGGCCATAGAGGACATTGAGCACCGTCACCACCAGGATGGCCGGCATGAGCATGGGTATGGTCACGTGCCGGAAGCGGGCCCAGGCGCCGGCGCCATCGATCCGCGCGGCTTCATAATATTCCTTGGGAATGGTCTGGAGCCCGGCCAGCAGGATGATGGTGATGAAGCCAACGCCCTTCCAGGTGTCGACCCCGATGACCGAATAGAGCGCAATACGCGGATCGACGAGCCACGGCAGTGCAATGGCGTCCAGGCCGATGCTGCGCAGGACGGAGTTCAACAGCCCGGTCGCGGGATTGAGAATGGACCGGAAGATCAGGGCCACGATCAGTGTCGGCAGCACCACCGGCAGGTAGATCAGCACGCGGTACAGATTGACGAAGCGCTTGACGCCGTCGTGCAGCAGCACGGCCAGTCCAAGGCCCAGCACCGTCTTGAGGATAATGGTCAGGACCGCGAAGATCAGCGTATTGGCGAGATAGACGACGTAACGCTCGCTGGGGGAGAATATCTTCTCGAAATTGTCCAGCCCGACAAAGCTCAGATCCGTGCTGTAGCTGCTCCAGTCGGTGAACGAATATCCGATGCCCGCCAGACTAGGGACGATGAAGAAGGTCACGTAAAGCAGCAGTGCCGGCACGATAAAGTATAGCGGATAAATACCACGCATCATTCCCACCTTCCCTGGCCGGGAGGCACATGCCCTTTCGGGGCCGCGCCTCCCGGCACCGGTTGACTGTCAGTGCATGAGGCCTACTGCCACTTTGGGTCCCGGGCAGCGCGTGCAAGGTCAGCACGGCGCTGGTCGATGCTTGTCAGCACGTCGGCAGGTTCCATCGCACCGGTAAACATGGCCGTCAGATCGCGGCCGATGTCCATCCATTGCGGGTTCACATAGGTCACCGCGGTCTGGTAGACGGTCCCGCGATTTTCCGCATAGGAGTCCATGAATGCCTGGACTTCGGCCGTGAACTCGCTCTCGGCCTCGGGGAATGGCATGGTCACCACTTCGGGCTGCGTATCGATGAAGTACTGGACGTTCTCGGGGCGGGCCAGGAAATCGAGATATTGCCTGGCCGCGTCGATATGGCCCGAGCCGGTATAGATGAACTTGGTCGGTCCGGCCGGATTGAGGTTCAGCATCTGGTTGTCAGCCAGGGGGATCAGAAACACGCCGATATCATCGGCGCTGACGTCCGGATAATCATTGGCGACAAGGCTGGCAAAGGCGGTGTTCTGCACGGCCATGGCCACTGCGCCATTGGCCATCCTGGCGGGCGAGTCCGAATTGGCGTCGGCCAGCGCGTTCTGGCCCATGCAGCCCATCTCGTACAATTCGTCGAGCTGGGTGAGCGCGGTCAGCATGGTCTGGTTGCCCGCGAAGGTCGCTTCATTGGCGTTGAGCGCCTCGGCCAGGCCCGGATTGTCCCGCTCGAATTGCGGGCCGAGTTCGGGGAACCAGAGCACGTGGTGCCAGCCATCGGAGATCGGCTCGTAGATGGGCTGGATGCCGGCATCGAGCAGGGTCTGGCAGGCGGCCTTGAACTCGGCATAGGAGCTGGGAACCTCGATCCCGTGCTCGGCGAAGATGGGCTTGCTGTAGTTGATGACCCAGGAATTGCCCAAAGTATCCCAGAAGGTCAGGCCATAGAGCGTGCCATCGACGGTTGCCTGCGCGGCAACCAGCGGGTCGATGCGATCTGCCCAGGGTTCGGCGGACAGATCGACGGCGTTTTCCCTGACATTGTAGTTGATCGACAGATCGGTCACGCCGCTCTGCCCCATGAAGATGTCGGGACCCTCGCCGGAATTCAGTTTTGTCTTGAGCAGGTTGAAGTACTGGTCGGACGGGATGATCTGGAAGTCGATGGCAATGCCGGTCTCTTCCTGGAATTTTGCGGCCAGATCGCGCTCGGCATCCAGCACCCAGCCCTGGCTGGCCAGGTAAGTCAGGGTGGTCTCCTGGGCATTGGCCGGCAAGATGCCGACCGCCGCCAGGGCGATGACGCCCAGCGCAGCCGAAGCCAATGCTTCGGCGACGAATTTCGTCTTCATGATTGTTCCTCCTCCGGAATGTGCTTGTGCACGGTTCAGATGCCGGCCCCTCCAGACCGGCAACTTCCTTCAACTGGCGCGGCGCAAGGCAGGATCTCCCCCCTCGTACTGCGCAGTAATGTCGACGAAACTGCCCCCTCGGGCCTGCTTGAGATGGTTGAGCGCAAAGACCTGCCCGGTCATTTCCAGCGCGTCGCGATAGACCGGGTCGTGCCAGCCCTCGATATCGATGGAGCCCGACCAGCCGGCCTGGCGCAGTTCGGAGATGATGGCGGTCCAGTTGCTGTCGCCAAAGCCAGGAGTGCGATGATGAACGAAGGGGTACTTGCCGAAAATGCCGTGCTGGCGAATGACGTCCCAGCGGATGGTGGCGTCCTTGCCGTGCACATGGAATATCCTGGAGGCCCACTTCCTGATCTGCGGCAGCGGATCGATCAGGTAGACCATCTGGTGGCAGGGTTCCCATTCCAGGCCGATATTGTCGTGCGGTGTTTCGTTGAACATCAGCTCCCAGGCGTCGGGATTGTGCGCGATGTTCCAGTCGCCTGACTGCCAATTGCCATCCATGGCGCAGTTCTCAAAGGCGATGCGGACCCCCTTGTCGGCGGCGCGCTTGGCAAGGTCCGACCAGACCTGCCGGTATTTCGGCAGGCTGTCGGGCAGCGGGCGATTGCGAATGCGGCCGGTAAAGCCCGCCACGCAGGTCGCCCCGAAATGGTGTGCATTGTCGATGCAGTCCTTCCACCCCTCCAGGGTCTGGCGGTCCATCTCCTGGTCTTCGAGCGGATTGCCGAACATGCCGATGGTGGAGATGGTGATGTCGCGATCCCCGATGGCGTCCCTGCAGCGCTTGCCCAGTTCCGACAGGTCCTGGCCATTTGTGGTCTGCCAGAAGAATGGCTCGAAACTTTCGAAGCCCAGATCGGCAATTTCGGCGATGCGCTCGGCGGTGTGCCCGCCGGTGGCGTTCACCATGGTCCCGATACGAATGGCTTTGGCAGGGTCGCTCACGTTCAGAAGTTCCTCATGCTGGGATGGTCACGCGCTGGCGGAGTTGGGCGCTCTGGATGGCGCCAAACACCATGGCCAGGCTCTTGATGTTGTCTGATGCCGGGGATTGGGGCGGCCTGCCTGTATCGATGGCGTCAAGGAAATCGATGATGACGCTCACATGCTCGCGGGTGACGGACGCGTCGGTCCAGTCCGCAATTGCCACCTCGCGCAGGGGGCGGTGGAACCCCTCATTCCCATCGACCACCCTGGCCGAGATGCCGTCTTCGCCATCCCAGAGCAGCGTCCCCTTGCTGCCGATGACCCGCCAGCCCGCTTCCCAACTGGTATTGGCCCCTTCGGCCGCCCAGGAGCCGCGATAGGTGAAGACCACATCGTCTTCCAGCTCGAATATGGCATTGGCGGCCGCGCCATGCGCATACCAGGAACCGACCGGGTTGGTTTCCTGGCAGTAGACGGCCCTGGCATCCTTGCCGGACATGAACCGGGCCGCATCGAAAGTGTGAATGGCCATGTCCAGCAGCAGCACGTGGTCCATCTCGTCTCGGAAGCCACCAAAGTGGGCGCCGATGAAGAAGTCACAATGCAGGGCGCTTAGCGGCCCGATCGCGCCCGTCTCCAGGAACCTGCGGATACGGCGGATGCTTGGCTTGAATCGGCGGTTTTGCGTAACCGCATGCACAAGGCCCGAGCGCTGCGACACAGCGAGCAGTTCCGCCGCATTCTCGAACGTATCTGCCATGGGCTTCTCGGTCAGCACGTGACAGCCATGGCCCAGGGCCTGCATGACGATCTGCTTGCGCGCGCCGGGGACGGCCACGTCGAACACCATGTCCGCCGCATTCGCCTCAAGTGCGGCCTCAAGGGTGTCGTAGACAGGCAGCGCCGCCAAACCATGCTTGTCAGCAGCGGCGCGCGCCACCTCTATATTGGCATCGACCAGCGCGACCAGCGCCACCCGACTGGCGATATCGGGCTCTGCCAGGGCCCTGAGCCAGCCCGCACCCATCACACCACAACCCACCAGCACGGCACGCTTCACTGCAATCCTCCCAAACGCTTACGTTCTAGTAGATTATTTTTCTAGTTTGTCGTAAGCGATTGCAACGCTATGCGGGAAGGCGATCCTGTGTCAACAGCGAAGTTGGAACCAGCGAGGCTGAGAAAATGAGGGGAATCTCCAGGCTGGCGCGTGAGCTTCAGCTGTCGTCCGGGACGATTTCGCGCGCCTTGAACAACAAGTCCGGCGTCAATCCAGAGACGCGCCGCAAAGTGCTCGAAGCGGCAGAGCGTCTTGGCTACGAGCCCAATCAGGCCGCAAGGACCCTGGCCTCGGGCCGCACCGGGTCGATAGGCTTCATGATCGACCTCGACCGCGAGGCGGCTTCGATCGGTGACAGCTTCTTCATGGGCGTATTCGATGGGATGCAGACCGAGCTGACCCCGCATGGGCTCGATCTGCTGGTCCTGCCCTGCCCCAGCCGACAGGACAAGTTCGCCTATCTGGACCGCATTGTTTCGCGCCGCCTGGTGGATGGCATGATCCTGTCCGGCACCGAACACGAGGACGCGCGCATCGACTATCTGCAATCATCGGGCGTTCCCTTCGTCACCCTGGGGCGCACGGATTCGCGGCAGGAATTTTCCTGGGTCGATCTCGACTTCGAGGGGGTCGCCGAGGAAGCTGTGGACCGCCTGGTGAGCCAGGGCCATCGGCGCATCGCCGTTACCACACCTTTCGGCAATCTCAATTTCGGGCTGGTCTTCAAGAACGCATTTGCGGCCGCGCTTGCCAAGCACGGCATAGCCTTCGATCCTCAACTGGTTTTCCAGACGGGCCTGGGCGAAGAAGATGGCTATGAGCTGGTCGACCTGTTGCTGGATCGACCCGAACCCGCCACGGCTATCGTGCTGCTGTTCGAGGCAGCCGCGATCGGGATCTATCGGCGGATGGCCGAGCGGAACCTGGCCCCTGGCCCGGACCTGGCGATCATCGGGTTTCGCGACGAAGCGATCATTCGTCACCTCCGGCCCGGCCTGACATGCTTCGAGCTTTCCCTCAATGATGTCGGCCGGGAGCTGGCCAGGGCCTTGTTGCCCCAGTTGCAGGGCTCGGGGTCCGAGGCGTCCGCACTGGTGCAGGTCAAGGTGCCGATGGGGCTTCTGGCCAGACAAAGCGACGATCGACACCGGTCTTGACGAGCGGAGCCCCGAGACATCCTGCCCTCACCCGGGCGCCACTGTCTCCTTGCCCAGCGCATCCAGAGCCCGCGTTGCCCGCCGCTTCTGGCGGTAGCGGTTGAACTGCTGGTCGGCCAGGACGCCGACGAGGATGACGCCGCCCATCACGGCGAAATTGAGCGATGAGGGAATCCCGAGCAGGTTCACCAGGTTCTGCAATTGCTGCAGCAGCACCGCCCCCAGGATCACCCCGATAATTGAGCCCTCGCCGCCGCGCAGCGAGAAGCCACCCAGGACGGCAGCGGCAATGGCATAGAGCTCGTAGAAATTGCCATGCGAGGACGGCTGCACCGACCGGGTGAACATGGCGAAGTAGATTGCCGCAATCGAGGTCAGCACGGCGCAGATGACATAGGCCGATGTGATGACCAGCCCGGTCCGTACCCCGGAATAGCGGGCGGCGTCCTCATTCTTGCCGACGGCCTGCAGGTGACGCCCGTAGACCGAGCGATGCAGGACGAACCAGCAGATCACCCCGATGATGACCATGGCGTAGAAGGAATGCGGAATGCCGAAAGAGCGTCCGATGGTCAGCCATTCCAGTTCGGGATAGCTGGCCCCGAACGGGAAGCCTGCCGTGGCCTCGCCGGTATAGCCACGCGCCACGCCGCGATAGATCAGGAGGCCACAGAGCGTGACCACGAAGGGTTGCATCTTGAGCCTGGTGATGAGCAATCCATGTGCCAGGCCCATCAGCGTACCCACCAGGACCGTGATGGCCATGGCCAGCGGCCAGGGCACGCCGAACCGGCCGACCAGGTCCACGAAGATCACCCCCAACAGGGCAATCATCGATCCGACGGACAGATCGATGCCCCCGGTCATGATGACGAAGCCCTGGCCGATGGCGAAGAGACCGAACAGGCCGATCAGGTTCGCGGTATTGCCCAGGTTGATGGGCGAAAGGAAGAGCGGGTTGCGCATATAGACGATGGCGCCCACCACGATGATCAGGACCGCCAGTCCCATGTCTTTCTTCTGCATTGTACTGGTCCCTAGTTGGCGCCGACGGCGAGCCTGAGCACGTTGTGTTCGGAGAATTCGGCGCGCGGCAGCGATCCAGTGACCTGTCCCTCCCGCAGCACCACGATACGGTCGGAGACGCCGATGACTTCTTCCATGTCGCTCGAGATCATCATCACGCCGACCCCGGCCTCGGCCAGCGCCCGCATCAGCTTGTAGATTTCCCATTTCGCGCCGACATCGATGCCGCGCGTCGGCTCGTCGAAGATGATGAGCCGGGGCTTCATGGACAGCCACTTGCCCAGCACCACCTTCTGCTGGTTGCCGCCAGAGAGCTCGGCGGCATTGCGCAGGACGTCGGCGGCGCGGATATCGAGCTTTCTGCGCTGGGCTTCGGCCCGATCCTCCACGAGCCCCTGGGAAACCAGTCCCCTGCGGCTCACCGAGCGCAGGTCGGCAAGCGAAATGTTCTCGCAGATCGAGCTTTCGAGCACCAAACCGGTACGCTTGCGGTCCTCGGGCACCAGATAGAGACCGGCCTCGATGGCATCGCGCGGTGCCGTTGCGCGGAACGGGTTGCCAGCCAGAAGCACCTGGCCTTCCAGCACCGGTGCGATGCCGAATATGGCCTCGGCCAGTTCCGTGCGGCCGGCCCCGACCAGTCCGGCCACGCCCAGGATTTCCCCAGAGCGCAGCTCGAGATCGACTTTTGCCCGGGGATTGGCGCCGATCCGCACCCCATTGAGCGACAGGATGACATCCCCCGCCGGGCGGCTCGGCGCCATGTAGAGGGATTTGAGGTCACGTCCGATCATCAGGCGGATCATGGCATCGTGATTGATCTGGTCGCGGTCAAGTTCGCCGGCGACCTGGCCATCGCGCAGGCCGAAAACGCGATCGGCGCAGTCCTCGACCTCGCCCAGGCGATGGGAAATATAGATGACGGCGATACCCCGGGCCTTGAGATCGGCGATGACCTTCATCAGCGTTCGTGTCTCGGACAAGGTCAGGGACGAGGTCGGCTCATCCATGATGACGACGCGGGCATCGATGGAGAGGGCCTTGGCGATCTCGAGCAATTGGCGTTCGGCCAGGGAGAGCTCGGCGACGGGCGTTTCGGGGCGGAAGGTGGCGCCCACAAGCGCAAGCAGCGGACGGGCCGCGTCGTGCATGGCCTTGAGGTCGAGCAATTGAAAGAGGCCGGTCCGGAGTTCACGGCCCAGGAACATATTGGCCGCCACGTCGAGATTGTCGAAGACGTTGAGCTCCTGGTGCACGAAGGCGATCCCAGCCGCCTGCGACTGGGGCACCGAGAGGTGGTCATGGACCACATTGTCGATGATGATCCGGCCCGAGCTGGGGGCGATCACCCCGCCGAGAATTTTCATCAGCGTCGATTTGCCGGCGCCGTTCTCACCGATCAGGGCCAGGACTTCGCCGGCCCTGACGGACAGGGTGACGTTGGAAAGGGCCACCACGCCGGGGTAGACCTTTGAAATGTTCTCCAGCACCAGCAGCGGGTGCGGCATCGCATCATGGGACTTCATATTCGGGCAACCCAAAAAGCGGCAATGGCACGGGGGCCGCCGCTCAACATACTCTTTGCTGGACAGGCACGCACCGGGTCAAAGACCGACCCGGTGCGGCTGCGCTGGCTGGGAGGATTACCCGCCGATACGCTCCTTGAGTTCAGCCTCGAAGGCATCGACATTGGATGCGTCGATGACTTTGGTCGGAACAATGATCAGGCCGTCATCCGGCACGCCCGAAGTGTCACCCTCGAGATATTTTGCCATCAGGTGCATGCCCTGATAGCCCCACTGGTAGGGATCCTGCACAACGGTGCCGGCAAAGCTGCCCTCGCGAACGGCGCCCAGGGTGATCGGATCCTCGTCGAAGGCAATGACCGTGATCTCGCCCAGCTTTCCGGCCGCCTGCAGCGCCTCGTAGATCTTGGGCGGGTTGTAGGAATAGAACCCGACCATGCAGTTGATGTCCGGATTGGCCGCCAGGACGTCATCGACATTGGAGCGGGCACGGGCAAAATCCACGTCGTCGCCACGCACATCGACCAGTTCGATGCCGCTGCCTTCGACCGCCTGACGGAAGCCGGCAATGCGCTCGATGGCATTGTCGGCACCCAGGAACCCGACAAAGCCCATGCACTTGGCCCCATCGGGCAAGGCGGAAACGGCGATCTCGCCAGCCTGCACGCCCGCCAGGGTGTTGGACGAACCCAGATAGGCGATGCGGTTGCTCTCGGGCGCGTCGCTGTCGGTGGTGAACAGCGGCACCTGTGCGGCGATGCGATTAAAGGCGTCGATGGAGTTCTTCGGGTCGGCCGAGGAAATCATGATGGCATCGGTGCCGGCGGCGACCAGATCGTCCATCAGAGCATTCTGCAGCGCGGCGGTGCCCTGTGCGGGATAGCGGAACTGCAGCTCATAGCCGGGCAGTTCGCCCTGCGCCTTGGCCACGCCGGCCTCGGCCAGCTTCCAGAAATCGGAGGCTGCATTGACCACGAAGGCCAGTTGCGGCTTGTCCTGTGCGACGGCGTGGCCGGCCAGAACGGCGGCCAAGGCGGCGACTGAAACGGCAAGTTTGAGTTTCATAATAATCCTCCCATGCCGAGGGTGTGTCCTGCACCGCACCTCGGCCTTCCATGAATGTCCCGCAACACAGCGTGCCGCGGAACGGTGACATCCCCCGCCGGATCGGGCCTGCTCTCTGGCAGATCCCTCGCCCGGCGGCGGATATGGCTTGATCGCGCGTCTATCCGGGGTACCAGATGATGCGCGGGTCGTCGGGCGCGCGGACATAGTCCCAGGCCCGGTCGATAAGGGTGTGCAGGTCGACCCGCGGCTTCCAGCCCAGCGTCAGGCGAGCCTTGGCGTTGTCGAGCCAGTTGCTGTGAAAAGGGGTGCTGATCTCGGCGACCGGCAGGGCGCGGCTCGTGCGCAGATAATGCGCCACCTGGCCGTAATCGACCGGTTCGTCCATTGCGATGTTGAACAGCTGCCCGGCACTGGCCGGATGATCGAGCGCCGTCAGGATGGCGGCCACCAGGTCATCGACGTGAATGAAACTGCGCCTCAGGGGTGCGCCGCGCGCATCGCGCAGCAGCGGCACGCTGGCCTGGCGGGCATGGTGGGCAATGTCCTCTGCGCTGAGCAGCTCGCTCCAGGGTGGGCCGCCGAACTGGTCGGTGAAGCTCAGCGCATAGCGGAAATCGTCCTTTTCCACGATCCAGGGCGCGCGCAGGCAGCTGCCATTGATGCCGTACTGGATGCCATATTGCTCCAGCATGACCTCTTCGAGCACCTTGGTCAGCGCGTAGCAGCCCGGATAGGCGCGGCGGGGCGCGGTCTCGGTGATCGGCACCTCGTAGTCCTGAAAGACATGGCCGACCGAGCAGTCACCGCTCAGCAGCAGGAATTGCCGCGTGCCGGGCGTGGTCCGGAAGGCCTCGAGCAGGTTGAACATGCCCTTGACCCCGACATCCATGGCCAGGTCGGGGGATTCCTTGACCGCCGCCATATGCAGCACATGGGTCACCCCCTCCATGGCGGCACGCATGGCCGCCGCATTCGAGAGCGAGGCGCGCACGATCTCGACCCTGGGATGCTCGATAATCCGGTTGTTGCAGATCGCGCGGATGGACCAGCCGGCGAACTTCTCCGCCGCGGCTATTGCGGGCAGGAGATTGGAGCCGACCTTCCCGGTGATGCCGGTGACCAGAAGCCTCACTTGCAGATGTCCTCTTGAACGCTATTCACACAAGGCATCGCGGACATGGCGCCGAGGCGCCATGTCCAGACGTGAGAGATCACTGGGCGCAGAAGCCCGGCTCTTCGCGGGTGCAGACATCAAGCCCGGTATAGATCGGGTCTTCCACCGCTTCGCCATTGATCAACTGGATCATGACATCGGGGGAGCGCTGGCCCATTTCGAACGGCCGCTGACCGATCTGGGCATGGCTGCGCCCTTCACTGAAGGCCTGGACCTGCGGGGGCAGCGTATCGCCGGCCACGATGATCAGGTCATTGCTGTTGAGGCGGTCCATGACCTGGTCGGTGACCTGGGCATAGGCCTGGGGGGCGAACTGCGCCCAGCCGCCGATCAGGATGAAGGCATCAAGATCGGGATTGGCGGTGAACACGTCCGCCATCTGCTGATTGGCCAGGTCGATCTGGTCATTGGTGAAGACCGGGCAACCCTCGATTTCGCTCCAGCCGCCCTGCCCGGCCAGACGGTCGGTGCCCTTGGCGCCGGCAATGGTGTCGCGGAAGCCTGCGGCGCGGGCATTGATATTGTCGGCCGCGACATTGCCCAATTGCAGGCAGACAGAGCCGCCCTCGGGTTTCAGGCGCTGGGCCTGCTCGGCCATCATCACGCCCATCAGGTAATTGTCGGTGCCCAGGAATGTCGCACGCAGCGACCGGTCGGCTTCGGACAGGTCGGCATCCACGGTCATGACCGGAACGTCGGGGGCAATTTCGCGCAGGCGATTGGCCATGGCCGGCGCATTGGACGGGGAAATGGCAATCGCGGCCACGCCCCTGGTGATCAGGTCATCGACCAGTTGCACCTGGCCGGATTCGTCGGCGCTCGAGGCCGGACCGGTATACAGGCACTCATATTCGGAATCCGGGTTATTGGCCGCCCAGTCCTGACAACCCAGATTGATCTGTTCGAAGAACGGATTGTCCAGGCCCTTGACCACGATGGCCAAAGTCTTCTTGTCCTGCGCCTGCGCGCCACCGGCGGCCAGGGCCAGCACTGCCACCGCAGCGGCGATGTGATTTACGTACCTCAAAACTTGCACTCCTCCCGTGTGATTGAACCGACGAGCCGGGCTTTGGTCCTAGCTCGCCGGCGATCGCCATGCCGCTCATGCAGGCAAGCACAACGAACCTCCCCCTGCAGCCCCGTCGAACGCATCGACCGGGACCGCTTCACTGATCAAATTCCTGTGGACTGATCATATTATGTGATAATATAAGCGCACATCGACATTGATCGTCAAGAGTGAAATGCACGGTCTTCTGCGCCGGTGAAAAGGCGCAAGAAGCCGCTGCTCAGGGTAGAGTGCATTGGTTCCTTTCCGGGACGAGAGGGCTGAACGCACAGATGAAGGCAGAAGGGGAGGCGCATGAGCGCGCTGCAATTAGCAAATATTACCAAAAGCTTCGGCGCCATCCATGCACTCATGGATGTGTCGCTGACCATAGAGCCGGGGGAAGTCGTTGGCCTTATGGGAGACAACGGCGCGGGCAAATCCACCCTTGTGAAGGTGATCGCGGGCAATTTCGCGCCGACCAGCGGCGACCTGTTTCTCGGTGGCAAGAAGGTGGAGTTCCACAAGCCGCTCGACGCCCAGCGAGCCGGTATCGAGGTGGTCTATCAGGATCTGGCGCTGTGCAATAATCTCTCGGCCGCTTCCAATGTGTTTCTGGGTCGCGAACTCACCCGGCAGATCGGCCCGATCAGGATCATCGACTATCAGGGCATGCGCATCAGGGCGGCCGAACTGTTCGCACGGCTGAAGTCCGAAACGCGGCCACGCGACCTGGTCAAGCGCATGTCCGGCGGGCAGCGGCAGGCCGTGGCCATTGCCCGGACCCTGCTTTCCGATGCCAGCATCGTGCTGATGGACGAGCCGACGGCGGCCATTTCGGTGCGACAGGTAACCGAAGTCCTGAACCTGATCCGGCACCTGCGCGACCATGGCATCGCCGTGGTGCTGATCAGTCACCGCATGCCCGACGTGTTCCAGGTTGCCGACAAGATTGCCGTGTTGCGCCGCGGTCGCCTGGTGGCCAGCAAGCGCGCCGCCGATTCTTCAGCCGAGGAGGTCACCGGCCTCATCACCGGCGCGATCGAGATGGCCTGAGCGGCCCCAGAAGGAAGACCACAATGTCCCAATCCAACACCCTGGCCGACGTCATCGACCAGTCCGAACACCGCAGCCCCCTTTCGCGCCTGGCGAGCCACCAGATTTTCTGGGTGTTCATGGCCGCCGTGCTGGCCTGCCTGGCCTTGACACTTCTGACCGACACCTTCGCTACCGAGCGAAATCTGTTCAACGTGTCGCGAAACTTCGCCTTTGTCGGCATCATCGCCCTTGGCATGACCGCCGTCATTGCCTCGGGTGGCATCGACCTTTCAGTCGGCTCGACGGTGGTGCTGTCGGCCATGACCGTCGCCGTACTGATGTCCTCGGGCATGCCGATCTGGGTGGGCATCCCTGCGGCACTTCTGGTCTCGGTGGCGGTCGGCGTGGTCAATGGCGTGCTGATCGCCTATGCCGGCATGCCGGCCTTCGTGGTGACGCTGGGCATGCTCTCGGTGGCCCGCTCCCTGGCCATGGTGCTGTCGAACAACAAGATGATCTATGAGTTCGGACCGGATCACGCCACCCTATTGGGCCTGGGCGGAGGATCGACATTTGGCCTGCCCAATCCGCTGATCATTCTCGCCGCACTCGCGCTGCTGACCGGGTTCCTGTTCAAATGGACGCGCTGGGGCCAACACATCTTTGCCATGGGTGGGAATGAACAGGCCGCCAAGCTGACCGGCATTGCCGTCAAGCAGCTCAAGGTTTCGGTCTATGTGTTTTCCGCCGTCACGGCGGGCATTACCGGCGTGCTCGAAGTCGGCTGGCTGGGCGGGGTCACGACCAATCTGGGACAGGCCATGGAACTTTCGGTCATTGCGGCCGCCGTCATTGGCGGCGCCAATCTGGCCGGTGGCGTGGGCACCGCCTTCGGCGCCGTCGTGGGCGCCCTCCTGATCGAGGTGATCCGCAACAGCCTGATCCTTCTGGGCATCAGCACGTTCTGGCAGGGCGCCTTTGTCGGCTCCTTCATCGTGATCGCCGTCGCGTTCGACCGGTTCCGCAATGCCCGTTCGTCCGACTGATTGACGCGAGCCAATCGTGCGGCGCGGTAGCACCTCTACTGCGCCGCCACCTGCTCGGCGTCCATGTCCGCCGTTGGCCGGGTAGACCCCCGAACGATCAACTCACATTCCACCTTGATGCGTGTCGTGCGGGCGTCCAGTCCGCCGGCGCTGTCGAGCAGCAATTCGGCGGCAGTCTGCCCCATTTCATATTGCGGCAGCACCAGCGTAGTCAGCGGCGGATGCAGGAAGCGGGCGATTTCGCGATCGTCGAACCCGATCACGGCCACGTCCTCCGGTATCCTGCGGCCAAGCTGCTTCAAAGCCTCGATGCAGCCCATGGCCATCAGGTCATTGGCGCAGAAGATCGCATCGGGCGGGGCATCCATGGCCATGAGTTCCATGGTCATCTCGAACCCGGACGAGGGCTCCCAATTGCCGGGCTTTACCAGGGACGGTTCAAACACCAGGTCATTGGTGGCCAGTGCCTGCTTGTAACCCTTGAGCCGGTCGCGCGGATTGTCCAGGCCCTGCTGCCCATTGATCATGCCGATCCGCCGGCGCCCGAGGCCGATCAGGTGTTCGGTGGCCACCCGGCCTGCCAGCAGATCAGCCGGCAGCACTGCGGGTAGCGCACCCTCTTCGTCATAGCAGTTCACCAGCACGGTCCGATGTGCGGCAAAGGCCGGCGGCAGCCCGACGGCCCGGGTCAGGATGGTGCCATAGACAACACCCAGCAGAGACTGGTCCCGCATGCCGAGGAGAATATTGGTTTCCATGTCCGCATCGCCATGGCTGACGGCCATCAGCGCATTGACGCCGAATTCGAGCGCCTTGTCGCGCACGCCCTCGAAGGCCAGCGACATCCAGGGATCGGTCGAGGCCTCGTCGGCGATGAACAGGATGGTCGATTTGCCTGCGCTTGCCGTCCGGGGGCCGCGGCGCACGAATTTGTAGTTGAGCTGTTCGGCAGCCTCGGTGACGCGCCGGCGCGTCGCATCGGTCAGCCGCGCCATCTTGCTGCCGCTCAACACCAGGGAGACCGTTGCCTGGGACACGCCAGCTGCGGCGGCCACATCCATCATTGTGGGACGCGTGCCTGCAGCTTGTCGCTTTGATTTTACCATGGACCTGCTCGAACCTGCCGCCCGACTATTGTGATGAGCGTCTCGGTGGATAGCTATAGCAAGCGAATCGAGGTGCTGCACAGTTCCGGTGCGACCGCGTCGTCCAGCATCCCACCCTTTCTCGAGCGGAGACACTGCCGGCGGGTCGCCCGACGCCGGAAATTTCTGGCTGGGGCGCCAGGATTCGAACCTGGGAATGGCGGTACCAAAAACCGCTGCCTTACCACTTGGCGACGCCCCAACTTGGCGCGGTTCCTACACCGTTCGGCGAGACCACGCAACACAGTCCAGGGGCAGATAAAAGGTTACGAGAAGCGCTTGAACCGCGCAGGGACCGCAGCTATAAAGCCGCCACATCGCGACGGGGCCGGACAATCTGCCGGCCCGGTTTTCCCGGCATGTCGCGACATTGACGGAGTATAGCGCAGCCTGGTAGCGCACCTGCTTCGGGAGCAGGGGGTCGAGTGTTCGAATCACTCTACTCCGACCAATCAACCCCGGCGTCTTCGGACGTCGGGGTTTTTATTGCGTTCTACCCGAGGACCTAGAGTTCCTGTCCCCGAACCGTTTCGGCAGGCGCGCTGGTCGAGGCACTGTCGGTTGCCGCAAACCGTTCCGTCAGGATTTCGGAAGCGTCGAGCACGGCGGCCACTCCCGGATCGTCATCGCCCAGCATGGCCGCTACACGTTCCAGCGCCGCAATGAGCATGGACTGCTCCCAATCCTGCAGCGCCAGGAATTGCTGGTGGAACTGGGCATGGGCACCCTCGGGCGCGATATCGAGTACCCTGCGCCCTGCCTCGGTCAGCGACAGCAGTACCTGACGCCTGTCCTTTTCGCCGCGGCGGCGCTGGATCATGCCCAGGGTTTCGAGCTTTTGCAGCAGGGCCGTGGTTGTCGCCTGGGTAATCCCCATGCGGCCGGCGACATAGCCCGCCGTCTGCTCGCTTTCGCCATCGAGAAGCTGCATGAAGATCAGCTGGGATGGTGTCAGCCCCGTTTCACGCAGCAGCTGCTTGGAGTTGCGCTCGGTCGCGCGCAGAATCTTGCGCATCGCCGTCAGGGCAAGTTTGGTCCGGTCTTCCACTGCACCACCTGGTGAATATCAACTCATTGTATCGCCCCCGAGAGCCGAACCCAAGATCATCCGACGCCGCCACAATAGCATAATGTTAGTGTATACGAAACAATCCTGAAGTGAGCGCCCGGATTCCTCAATCCTCAAAGCATATCTCGCCCCTCTCGCCTACCCTCAACATACTGATTGGTCTATATTTTTCGGGGTTCCATACTTTTCTGGCAAGGCCCATTGCCATGCACAGGCGAATTTTCGGGTTGAAATTTAGTTAGATATGACTAAGTTTCGCCGTCATGATTTATGGCAATTCAGTGCTGTTCGATGCGGGCGCCCTGGGCAGGCAGTCGGCAAAAGCGCCCAGAGCGGCGATCCGCGCGCCCGAAGGCACGGATGGCGCCAAGGTCTGGTCGCTGATCAAGGCGACAGAATCGCTCGATGACAATTCGCTCTATGCGAACCTCCTGCAGTGCACGCATTTCGCCTCCACCTGCGCCATTGCCGAACAGGATGGCGCGGTCGTCGGCTGGGTTTCGGGGCATATCCTGCCCGAGCAGGCGGACACGCTGTTCATCTGGCAGGTTTGCGTCAGCGATGCCGCTCGCGGCCAGGGCCTGGGCCGGCGGCTGATTGCCGATGTTCTGGCGCGCCGGGCATGCCGAAATGTCACGAGGCTTGAGTGCACGATCACCGAGGACAATGAACCGTCCTGGGCGCTGTTCGGCTCGATAGCGCGGCGTCTCGGGGCGCAGATGCGCCAGATCGAGCATTTTCTGCGCGATGCGCATTTCGGCGGCCGGCATGACAGCGAATATGCCGTCAGCATCGGCCCGTTCAGCCCGGACCGGATTTCTGCGCTTTCCGGCCCCTAGCGGCCGCCTCAATCACCCCCCTACTTTGACTTCCAACGTCCAGGAGACGTTTCTTATGGCCACGACGACAGCGATCACCCCCCTGACCACCTTCGAGCGCGTCGAAAGCCGCGTGCGCTCCTATTCGCGCAGCTTTCCCAAGGTGTTCGACAAAGCCCTCGGCGCCACGATCTTCGACACAAATGGCAAGGCCTATACCGATTTCCTGGCGGGCTGCTCGACGCTCAATTACGGCCACAACGACCCGGACCTGAAGGCGGCGCTGATCGACTACATTTCGGCCGACGGTATCGCCCATGGCCTGGACATGTTCACCGACGCCAAGGAGCATTTCCTGTCGCGCTTCGAGCGCCTGATCCTCAGGCCACGCGGCATGAAGCATCAGATGCAGTTCACCGGCCCCACTGGCGCCAATGCCGTCGAGGCGGCCATGAAGCTGGCCCGCAAGGTCACCGGTCGCACCAATATCGTGGCCTTCACCAATGGCTTTCACGGCGTGACGCTGGGCGCACTTGCCGCCACGGGCAATGGCAAGCATCGCGGTGGCGCCGCCATGCCGCTTACGGGCGTCACGCGCGCCGCCTATGACGGCTATCATGGCCCCGACATCAATACGGCCGACCTGCTCGACCGCCAATTGTCCGACCCGTCCAGTGGCATCGACGCCCCGGCGGCGATCATCGTCGAGACCGTGCAGGGCGAAGGCGGGCTCAATGCCGCCTCCGCGGAATGGCTGGCCCAGATCCAGGCCATCGCCAAAAAGCACGGCGCGCTGTTCATCATCGACGATATCCAGGCCGGCTGCGGCCGCACCGGCGGGTTCTTCTCGTTCGACGGCATGGGCCTCGACCCCGACATCGTCACCATGGCCAAGTCGCTCTCCGGCATGGGCCTGCCGCTGGCGGTGACGCTGATCAAGCCCGAGCACGATATCTGGAAGCCGGCCGAGCACAACGGCACCTTCCGCGGCAATAACCATGCCTTCGTGACAGCCGCCGCGGCACTGGAGAAATTCTGGGCCGATGACCAGTTCCGCACGGCGGTTGCCGAAAAGGCCCGCTATCTGGGCGACCGGCTCAATGCCATTGCCGAAGACCACGGCCTCACCACGCGGGGGCGCGGCATGATGGTGGGAATCGATGCCGGTTCGGGCGAAAGCGCCGCCGCGATCTGCAAGGCCTGCTTTGCCAAGGGCCTGATCATCGAGACCTCTGGCAGCCATGACGAAGTGGTCAAGGTCCTGGCTCCGCTCACCATCTCCCTCGACCAGTTGACCGCCGGAGTGGACATCATGGAGGGCGCCTTCGAGGCGGTCCTCGGGTCCCACCGCGCGGCCGCCGAATAAGGACAAACGCAATGATTGTACGTGACCTAGAATCCGCCCGTCTGGGCGAGCGCCTGGTCCATTCCAATGGCTGGGACAGCACGAGGCTTCTGCTGGCCGGCGACAATATGGGCTTCAGCTTTCACATCACCCGCATCCATGCGGGCACGAGCCACGAGTTCCACTACAAGCACCATTTCGAGAGTGTCTATTGCATCTCGGGTGAAGGCCAGATCGAGGACCTCGACACGGGCGCTGTGCATCAGATCCGTCCGGGCGTGATGTATGCGCTCAACCTCAACGACAAGCATCGCCTCTCCGCCAGGAGCGAGATGGTGATGGCCTGCTGCTTCAATCCCCCGGTCACCGGCAATGAAGTGCACCGCGAGGATGGCTCATACGCCCCGGCTCCCGAAGACGCCTGAGCGTCTCTCCAAACACACACACCAATTGAAAGGCGAGCACCATGACCCAGTCAGCGTTCGACACCGCCAATCACGATGATTACCCCACGCGCCTGCCGGCAGAGAAATGGCAGGAGCGCAAGGACCCCGTGGTCTGGGGCAAGTGGACCCCGGAAGCGCCGCTGACGCGCGCGCAGACCGAGAGCTTCGAAAAGAACGGCTACCTGATCCTCAAGGATGTCTTTTCGCCGGCCGAGATCGCCGCGCTGCAAAAGGAGTCCGCCCATATGCGTTCGGGCGAGGCGAGCATCGCCGAGGACAATGTCATCACCGAGCCCGGCTCGGACGAGGTGCGCACCGTCTTCCGGCTGGATGAAGAGAACGCGCTGTTCGCGCGGCTCGCCAGCGACCGGCGCATTGCCGGTGCGGTCAGCTTCCTGCTCGATGACGATGTTTATCTCCATCAGTCGCGCCTCAACTACAAGCCGGGCTTTACCGGCAAGGAATTCTACTGGCATTCCGATTTCGAAACCTGGCACGCCGAGGACGGCATGCCGCGGATGCGCGCCATCTCCGCTTCAATCCTGCTCACGGATAATGACGCGCTCAATGGTCCGCTGATGCTGATGCCCGGCACGCACCGGAACTTCATCGCCTGTGCAGGCGAGACGCCGGAGGACAACCACAAGACCTCGCTGAAGAAGCAGGAAATCGGCGTCCCTTCGCACGACAGCCTGACGCGTATGGCCAGGGAACACGGCATCGATTACGCCTCGGGCAAGGCCGGGACCGTGGTGCTGTTCGACTGCAACACCATGCATGGATCGAATGGCAATATCACGCCCTTCCCGCGCTCGAATGCCTTCTTCGTCTACAATGCCTGGTCCAACCGGGTGGGGCAGCCCTTTGCGGCCAAGAACCCGCGTCCGGCCTTCCTGAGTTCACGTGACCCCAGGGGTCCGATCAGCATCGAGACGGGCAAGATCGGCTGAGGCCGGCAATGTCCAACCCCCGCCAACGCGATGGCGCCGCCCTCCGAATATGGGGGCGGCTGGAGACTTCATGACCAACGAGACACCGCGCCATACCGTCGAGAAGATCGGCGGCACGTCGATGGCCCGCACCCAGGAACTGCTCGACACCGTGCTGATCGGCGGCCGCAAGGGCGCCGAACTCTACAACCGCATTTTCGTGGTCTCGGCCTATGCGGGGATTACCGACGATCTGCTCGAGCACAAGAAGTCCGGCAAGCCGGGCGTCTATGCCCTGTTCGCCAGCGCCGAAGGCGGCTGGGTCTGGGGCGATGCCCTCAGCGCCGTCGCCGAAAAGATGTTCGAGCACAATGCCCGCATCTTTGCCGACGAGGGTGCGCGCCAGAGCGCCAACCGTTTCGCGCGGGAACGCGTCGAGGGCGTGCGCTCCTGTCTGATCGACCTGTCGCGGCTATGCTCGTTCGGCCATTTCCAGCTCCAGCAGCACCTGTTGACGGTGCGCGAAATGCTGGCCTCGCTGGGCGAGGCGCATTCGGCCTTCAATACCAGCCTGTTGCTCAACCAGCTTGGCGTGCGCGCCCGCATGATCGACCTGACCGGCTGGCGGGACGAGGGTCAATATAGTCTCGACGAGGCCATCGAGCGGGCTCTGGCCGATGTGGACCTGTCGAGCGAATTGCCCATAGTCACCGGCTATGCCCAATGCAGCGAAGCGCTGATGGGCACCTATGACCGGGGCTATTCGGAGGTGACGCTGTCGCGGCTGAC
>CBFGTF010000039.1:0-20842 GCA_965651655.1 uncultured Devosia sp. | reverse complement strand
CCGGCGTTTCCGCAAGCCAGATCGACGAAGTCGTGCTGGTGGGCGGCATGAGCCGCATGCCCAAGGTGCAGGAAGCGGTCAAGCAGCTGTTCGGCAAGGAACCCCACAAGGGCGTGAACCCTGATGAAGTCGTGGCGCTCGGCGCCGCCATCCAGGGCGGCGTGCTGCAGGGCGACGTCAAGGACGTGCTGCTGCTCGACGTGACCCCGCTCTCGCTCGGCATCGAAACGCTGGGCGGCGTGTTCACCCGCCTGATCGACCGCAACACCACGATCCCGACCAAGAAGAGCCAGACCTTCTCGACCGCCGAAGACAACCAGAATGCGGTGACCATCCGCGTCTTCCAGGGCGAGCGTGAAATGGCGGCGGACAACAAGCTGCTCGGCAATTTCGACCTGGCCGGCATTCCGCCCGCACCGCGCGGCGTGCCGCAGATCGAAGTGACCTTCGACATCGACGCCAACGGCATCGTCAATGTCTCGGCCAAGGACAAGGGCACCGGCAAGGAGCAGCAGATCCGCATCCAGGCCTCCGGTGGTCTTTCGGATGCCGATATCGAAAAGATGGTCAAGGACGCCGAGGCCAATGCCGAGGCCGACAAGAAGAAGCGCGAAGCCGTCGAAGCCCGCAACCAGGGTGAATCGCTGCTGCACTCCACCGAGAAGTCGCTTTCTGACTATGGCGACAAGGTCTCGGCCGAGGACAAGGCCGCCATCGAGACGGCCATTGCCGATCTCAGGGGCGTGCTGGATGGCGACGACGCCGAGGCCATCAAGGAAAAGACCGCGACCCTGGCGGAAGCCTCGATGAAGCTGGGCGAGGCCATGTACAAGGCCAGCCAGGCGGAAGCCGAAGCCAAGGCCAATGGCACTGCCGATGATGCGGACGACGACGTGGTCGACGCCGACTTCGAAGAGGTCAAGGACAGCGACGACGACAAGAAGTCGGCGTAAGCAGACTGAACGAACTGAAGGCCCGGTGGCGACGCCGGGCCTTCTGCTTTTGTGGCCTGCCTTTGGGTTTCACGTGAATCTTTGGATCGACGTTGATCGCCCCGCCTACCCTTGCTAAGACCCACGCGCTTGCCCATATGCGGGGCAACACTGCCGGTCCCGCCGGCTTCTCCATATTTCATCCACCGCGACGACCAGACCGGCGCGATCGATAAAGAGAGTTCATCTTGGCCAAACGCGACTTCTACGAGGTGCTCGGCTGCCAGAAGGGCGCCGACGACGCGGCCCTCAAGAGCGCCTATCGCAAGCTCGCCATGCAGTTTCACCCGGATCGCAATCCGGGCAATGAAGAGGCCGAACACCAGTTCAAGGAAATCAACGAGGCCTATGACACGCTCAAGGACCCGCAGAAGCGCGCGGCCTATGACCGGTTCGGCCATGCCGCGTTCGAGAATGGCGGGCCTCGCACCGGTCCGGGTTTCGGGCCGGAATTTGCCTCCTCCATGTCCGATATCTTCGAGGATATCTTCGGCGATTTCATGGGTGGAGCCGGTGGCGGGCGGCGTGGAGGCGGCGGCGCGGCGCGGATGCGCGGCTCGGACCTGCGCTATAATCTCGAAATCAGCCTTGAAGAAAGCTTTGACGGGCGCACCGTCGAGATCGACGTGCCGACACTGGCCACCTGCGACACCTGCGAGGGGTCGGGCGCCAAGCCGGGTACGGGCACCCATACCTGCCGGCAGTGCAATGGCCATGGCAAGGTGCGCGCGGCACAGGGGTTCTTCACCATCGAGCGCACCTGCCCGGTCTGCCAGGGCCGGGGGCAGATGATGGACCAGCCCTGCACCGATTGCGGTGGCCAGGGCCGGCGCCAGCAGAACCGCACCCTCTCGGTCGACGTGCCCAAGGGCATCGAGGATGGCACGCGCATAAGGCTCGCCAATGAGGGCGAAGCGGGACTGCGCGGCGGCCCACCGGGCGATCTCTACATCTTCGTGTCGATCAAGCCGCATCAATTGTTCCAGCGCGATGGCGCCGATCTTTATGCCCGGGTGCCCATTTCGATGACCACGGCAGCGCTTGGCGGGGAATTCGAAGTGCCCACGCTCGACAATGCCCGCGCCAAGGTGAAGGTGCCCGCCGGCACCCAGCCGGGGCAGCGCGTGCGCCTCAAGGGCAAGGGCATGCCTGTGCTGCGAAGCAAGGATGTCGGCGATCTCTATGTGCAGCTCGATATCGAGACGCCGCAGAATCTGAGCCGCAAGCAGCGCGAACTGCTCGAGGAATTCGCCAAGCTCGAAACCGATGAGACCAGCCCCAATTCGGGTGGCTTCTTCGACAAACTCAAGAAAATGTTTGAGGCTTGAGGCGGAAGTGAAATCGCTCCGGTGGAGCGATTTCCCGCCTCAAGGCCCGAAGAGCTATGCTCGTAGGGCGGGCAAGGCCACGAGACCTATGGTCGAGTGGCACGGATTTCCAGCGTACTCCGGCCCCCACTTGTCTCCCAAAAAGGAGACAAACCGGGCTTCACGCCCCCGGCAGCACCCGCTCGGCCGTCTGCAACTCGGTGATCAACTCCGCCACGGCCTTTTCCGCCGCCCCTTCGATATCCTCCAGTGCCGTGCCATAGGGCACTTCAAGGCCCAGGCGCTTGCTCGGATCGTCGGCCCAGGCAAAGGACACGAAGCTCTTTTTCGCTGCGATATCGTGCGAAAGATGGGTGATGATCATTCTCGTGGTCATGGCAGCGTTCCTCCATGCGGCGTGGCATCGGGACCGCAGACTAGCCCCGATGCATTATGGAGGCGAGGTCCTACTCGGTTGGCATCTGGCTCATGTCCATCCAGGTATATTCCCAGACATGGCCATCGAGGTCGGCAATGGCGCGGCCATACATGAAGCCATAGTCCTGGGGATCGCGCTGTTCCTTGCCGCCGGCCTTGAGCGCCGCATTGGCGATGGCATCGACGGCCTCGCGGCTGTCACGCGACAGGGCATAGAGCGCACCGATCTCGGTCTTGGCGTCGGGAATGGGCGTGCCGGAAAATTCCCGGAATTTGTCATGGGTCAGCAGCATGACGTAGATCGCGTCGCTGATGACAATGCAGGACGCCGTCTCATCGGTGAACTGCGGGTTGTGATCGAAGCCGAGCGCCTTGAAATAGGCCATGGAGGCCGGAAGGTCGCGCACCGGCAGGTTGATGAAGATCATGTTGGCCATCGAGATACTCCTGTGTTGTCGGAACCAGCCTAGTGTCACGGCCCGTTCCTGCCAAATGTCTTGCAGCGACGAGCGGGGCATAGCAGGTTCGACAAAACAGTTTCGGGAGACAGCATGAAGACGGCACTCACCCTTTCGGGATCCATCCGCAAGGGCTCATATAACCGTATCCTGCAGCAGCATATGGGGCGCCAGCTTGCGCAAGCCGGCGTGGCGGTCACCGAGATCGACCTTGCCGATTTCGACATGCCGATCTTCAACGAGGACCTGGAACCCGATCACGTGCCCGAAGCCGCCGGGCGCCTGGCCGAGATGTGGCGCAGCCATGACATCGTCTTCATCGCCAGCCCCGAATATAATGGTGGGGTGCCGCCGCTTCTGGTCAACACCATCACCTGGCTCAGCCGTCAGAAGCCCAGTCCCTTCCGCCACGCCGTCTTCGGCATTGGCGGGGTCTCGTCGGGAAAGTATGGCACCATATGGTCCTTGAGCCATCTCAGGGATAGTCTGACCAAGGTGGGCACGCTGATCGTGCCGACCCTGCTCGGCATCGGTCCGGCCGAAGCGGCGTTTGATGACAAGGGCGACCTGACCGAGCCCGCCATTGTCCGCAAGGTCGAGCAGATGGTGCATGAACTGACCCATTTCAGCCGAGGCTAGGATTGCGCGCACTCTACCTCACCCATCCCCAGGTGCGCATGGACGCTGCCGTGCCCGTACCGCTCTGGGGCCTGTCCGGTGAAGGCAGGGCACGGGCCGAGGCCTTTGCCGCGCGCGGCGTGGTGCCGGTCGGCGCCATGGTGTTTTCGAGCCGCGAGACCAAGGCGCTGGAACTGGCCGAGCTGGTGGCCGCCGCCGCGGGCACGCTGGTGCTCTCCGATCACGAGATGGGCGAGAATGACCGCTCCTCGACCGGCTTCCTGCCACCGGCGCTGTTCGAGGACCATGCCGACCGCTTCTTCGCCCACCCCCAGCAGAGCATTGAGGGATGGGAGCGCGCCATTGATGCGCAGGCACGCATCGTGGCGACCATACGCACAGCCCTGGCCTCGGTGCCCGAAGGGGTGCCGGCGATCATCTGCGGGCACGGGGCCGTGGGCACACTACTCAAATGCCGCATCGGGAACCGGCGCATTTCCCGCGACGAGGACCAGAGCCGCATTGGCGTCAGCGGCGGCGGCAATGGCTTTGTCTTTGACCTCGCGGCCAGGCAATTGCTGACCGACTGGACGCCGATGGAAGAGATCGCGCCGGGCTGGGCGGGCTAGCCCGGGCTGTATCGCCATTCAGCTCAGGCGGAGGCGAAAATGCCGGTTTTCGAGACCCGGAGCGCAGCGTACGTTTGGTACGTGAGCACCGGAAGCGCAGAAAACTGGCATTTGCAGACCTGCATCAGGTGAATGGCGATACAGCCTACCGCCCGGTCCAATCCTTGAGCCCGAACAAGTCCAGCGCATCGCCAAAGGCCGCAGTCAGCCCATCGAGCCGTTCGCTTTCCCCTTCGACATGGCGCAGGCGCATGGGACCGGCGAGGGGCGTTTCGGCCACCAGGGTCCGCCCCGTCTCGCTGATGGCGACATTGCGGGCGCGGCGATCATCGGGGTCGGGGGTGACCCGGCAGTGTCCCTTGCGCCTCAGATCATCGATGGCCTGGCCCAGGGTTGCCGGATGGGCCACCAGCGCCTTGCGCAGCGCGGCGAGCGGAATATGCGGGCGCTCGGAGAGGATGTGCAGCACCGCCAATTGCAGCGCAGTGATGGCGTGGCGGCGCTTGAGATCGGCCTCGAAGGCCCGGATGGCCTGATCGAGCCGCATCCACGCCACCATGGCGGACAAAGATTTCTGCTGCACGCGATCGCCCCGAACCCTGAGGAAAAGCGGCTTGATATGATGCCATAGCATCGCCGCGCAACAGCATTATGCCGCCATGGCACCTCTATTCTGCTTGCTCTTGTGCGCGACATATGCGAGCGGAGAACAAATCAGCGAAAGGATAATCACCATGGCTGGCCAGTTGATCGTGGGCCTCGACGTTTCTTCACGCGCGCGCGCCGAGGAGATCGTGACGATGCTGGGAGACAGCGTCGACTTCTACAAGATCGGCTATCAGTGCTTCTACGGCGCCGATGGCTATGCGCTGGGCAAGGCGCTGCTGGCGGCCGGCAAGAAGGTGTTCTTCGATCTCAAGCTGCTCGACATCGACAACACGGTCGAAAAGGGCGTTGCCGCCATTGCCGAAACCGGCGCCACCATGCTGACCGTCCATGCCTATCCCAAGGCCATGCGCGCCGCCCAGAAGGCCGCCGAAGGTTCGGGGCTCTGCGTTTTGGGCGTCACCGTGCTGACCTCGATGGACGACAATGACGTGAAAGACGCCGGCTATGCCCGCGACGCGGCGGGGCTGGTGGCCCTGCGTGCCCAGCAGGCGAAGGAGGCCGGCATTGGCGGCGTCGTCGCCTCGGCCCGCGAGGCCGAAATGGTGCGCACCATTGTCGGACGCCAGATGGCCATTGTCACCCCCGGCATCCGCCCCGCCGGCGCTGCCCTCGGCGACCAGAAGCGCGCCATGACCCCGAGCGATGCCCTTTCCGCCGGCGCCAGCCACCTCGTCGTCGCCCGCCCGATCATCGCCGCGCCCGATCCGGCAGCAGCGGCAGCGGCGATATTGGCCGAGATGGCAGGGAAACGGGTGAGCGTGGCTTGAGGCCTAGACTGCGGGAGAGTTGGGCTCATTCTGCCGGGACAGGACTAATCTCAGGTCTTTGGCACCTTTGATCAGCCTTCGCGCTGCCCCATCTTTGGGCCTCAGAGGTGCTGCCCATTGCTTGTTTTCAGTCAGCTGTGCCGGATTGGCAGAATTCATATATCGCGCGCTGAGCTCAGAAAGCGGAATTGCCACGGATTCGTCGTTGGCGCGTCGTGAAATCCCAACATGGTCATCGCCGGGTTCGAACGAAATGCACAGGACCTGCGCCAGACCGACAAAGCGGGCTAGGTAGAGCGACCGTTCACCCGGCCCTTACCCCGCCAACCCATGCTTCTGCGTCAGCTCTTCCAGATCGAGCTGCGGACGTGCGCCGATATGGCTGATCACCTCGGATGCCGCCAGGCACCCGGTCTTTAGGGCCGATTCGATATTCTGGCCGCGGGCGAGGCCGAGCAGGAACCCCGAGGCAAAGAGGTCGCCGGCGCCGGTGGCGTCCACCACCTTGTCGACCGGGAAGGCCGGGACCGAGATCACTTCGCCGTTGAACACGGCCATGGCGCCATCGGCGCCCATGGTGATGGCAGCGACTTCGCTGTCCTTGGCGATTTCACGCACGGCTTCACCCAGATCGTCGGTCTGGTAGAGGGATTTGAGCTCATGCACATTGGCAAAGACATAGTCGATGGTCTTTGAACGGATGAGATCAAGGAATTCGGCGCGGTAGCGATCGACGCAGAACGGATCGCTGAGGGTGAAGGCGGCGGCGCGCTCATGCTTGTGGGCATAATGGGCGGCCAGCACGAAGGCCTTCTTGGCCTCCACCGGGTCCCAGAGGAAGCCTTCCATATAGGTGATGGCCGAGCCGCCGATCTCGTCGGGATGGATGTCGCGCTCGGTCAGTTCGTGACAGGCGCCGAGATAGGTGTTCATGGTGCGCTCGCCATCCTCTGAAAGGAAGATCATCGAGCGGGCCGTGAGCGCGCCGTTCTTGAGGCGCGAGGTGTTGTAGTGAACGCCAATGGCCGAGAGATCGGTCTCGAACACATCGCCCAGCGGATCGTCGGCCACCTTGCCCACAAAGGCGGCGCGGCCACCCAGCGAGGCGACGCCAGCGGCGGTATTGGCGGCCGAGCCGCCCGAAATCTGCTGCCGGCCCACCGGCATCTTGGCATAGAGATCTTCGGCCCGATCGGTGTCGATCAGGTGCATGATGCCTTCGGTCATGCCCTCGCGTTCGATGAAGCCGGCTTCCACCGGGGCGATGATGTCGACGATCGCGTTGCCGATGGTGAGCACGTCGAAGCGGGTCTGGGTCATGTTCGGGAGGTCCGGCGTTGCAGAAAAGGCCGTGAGTCGGTTTAGAGCATGATGGCTGAAGGGGCAATTTCTTTTGCCCCGGCGCCTGGGTCACCGGTCACAGGCTCGAAATGATCTCCCCGATCAGGGCTTCAGTGTCCTCTCCGGCGCGAATGGCGATCTGCCCGTCAAGCAGAAGCACAGCCAGGCCATGGACCTTGGCCCAGGCGGCCAGCGCCTTGATGCGGCCGGTGCCCACATCGCTGCCCACAACGTGGCGCAGCGTGTCGAAGGCGGCGTCGGCGGCCATGGAGAGGCCGGGGCGCGCATCCTTCTTGAGCTGGGGCGAGAACATCAGGCGGAAGAGATTGGCGTTCTGCAACGCAAAGACCACATAGGTCTTGCCCATGGCCGCCATCGGATCGTCCGGCTGGCTGGCGGCAACCGCCTCCATGCGGGCGGCAAAGCGCTGGAAGCCGGTAACGGCGAGCGCCTCGAGCAGCGCGGCGCGGCTGTCGAAATGCCGATAGGGGGCGGCCGGAGACACGCCAACGGCCCGCGCCAGGTCGCGCAGTCCCAGGCCGGCCTCGCCCTCTTTTTCCAGGATGATCAGGGCTGCTTCCAGCAAGGCCTGGCGCAGATTGCCGTGATGATAGGGACTGTTGGATGATGTTGACATTGATAACATACTGGCGAATAGTGTAATCACTGTCAACATGAAAGTGAATGAAATGGACTGGGATCTGCTGCTTGCTTCGGCGCACCATCTGGTGGTGTTCGCGCTTGTCGCCCTGTTCGCAGCCGAGTTCGCGCTGGTGCGGCCAGGCCTGTCGGGTCCACGCCTCAGACAAGTCGCGCGGATCGACGCGGCCTATGGCGGGGTCGCCGGGCTGGTGGTCGTGGTGGGCCTGGTGCGCGTGTTCTTCGGCGCCGTGGATGAAAGCTATTATTGGAGCAACCACGCCTTCTGGGGAAAGATGGCGGCCTTCGTGGTCATGGGCCTCCTCACCATCCCCCCGACCATGGCCATTCGCCGCTGGGTCAAGGCGGGCGAAGGCGGGGCAGACTATGCACCCCCCGCTTCCGAGATCGCCGCCAGTCGCCGCTTCATCCACCTGCAGGCAGGGGTGCTGTTGCTGATCCCCATCTTCGCCGCGGCAATGGCACGTGGATATGGGAGCTAGTATCGGGCCGTCCCTGGCGTGTCTGATCTACCCAACCTGGCTGCGCTACCCTCCCCTCCCCACAAGGGGGAGGGAACGAGGGTGGGGTGACCAGGCTAAGACCCTTTCGGCAGCGGCGTCTTCGGCTCGAACAGGCACCACTGGGCAATCGGGCAGCGCCAGCATTCAGGCCTGCGGGCCTTGCAGATATAGCGGCCATGCAGGATCAGCCAGTGATGGGCATGGAGCATGAAGCGCTCCGGCACCTGCCTGGTCAGCGCCTTTTCCACCTCCAGCGGCGTTTTGCCCGGCGCCAGACCCGTGCGATTGCCGACACGGAAGAGATGCGTGTCGACGGCAATGGTGGGTTGCTTGAAGAAGATGTTGAGCACCACATTGGCGGTCTTGCGCCCGACGCCGGGCAGCGCCTCCAGCGCCTCGCGATCCGCCGGCACCTCGCCCCCATGGCGGTCGATGAGCATCTGGGACAGCGCGAAGACATTCCTGGCCTTGCCGCGATAGAGCCCGATGGTCCTGATCAGCTCGGTGATCTGCTCGACCCCCAGGGCCACCATGGCTTCAGGCGTGGGGGCCAGTTCGAACAAGCGTTTGGTGGCCTTGTTCACCCCCACATCGGTGGCCTGGGCCGAGAGCACCACCGCCACCAGAAGCGTGAAGGCATTGATGTAGTCGAGCTCGCCCCGGGGCTCGGGTTCGATCTGGTGAAAGCGGGCAAAGATCGCCTCGGCATCCGCCTTGCCCAGCATTTTCACTTTTTTGGCTCTCGCCATTCTCTCGGCCCCGAATCTCTGCCAGTATTTCAGGCAAGAGGACGAGCGATGCAAGTCACCACCACAAGTCCGTTGTTTGCGGCCACCCTGCGGCCCGAGCGGTCCTTCCGCATGGTCGGCGGCTGGATCGGCCTGGTGCTGGCCGCCATTGTGAGCATGCCCTTCCTCCTGTCCATTCCAGAATTCGTCCTGCCCGGACTCGTTGCCTTCGGGGTGGCCGCCATGGGCCTTGCGATTACGGGAATTGGCCAGGCGCGGCGGCGGCGGGTGAGCCAGCAGGTAACGCTTTGGGCCGATCAGCTCGAAATTGCCACCAGCGCGCCGGGGACCGAAAGGACTTTGCTGCGGCTCGATCCCAAGCAGGTACGGCTGCGACTCAAGCGGGACAGTTTCGAGCGCACCACCGGGGTGTTCCTCCGCCAGGGTACGCGGGAGCTGGAACTGGGGGGCTTTCTCAGCAATGCCGACAAGTCCAGTTTTGCCAAGGCCTTTGGCGCCGCCCTGCGGGAAGCACGGCGCAGCGCCTGAGACGCCATTGTCAAATCCGGGTCGCTCCCATGGGCGCCGGGCGCTAGAACCATGCCGGATCAGACAATGAAAGACCCGGACATGAACCAGCACAGGACGATTGCGCCGGCGAGCGATTACGACACCATCCGCGCCGCCATCCGGTATCTCAGCGAAAACGGCCCCGACGCCACCGACCTCAATCGCTTTTCGCGCGCCCTGGGCCTCAGCGAGCGGCAATTGACCGATCTGTTCCGCCGCTGGTGCGGCCTCACCCCCAAGAGCTTTGCCCAGGCGGTCGCGCTCGACCACGCCAAGAGCCTGTTGCGGGCGCAGGCCAGCGTCCTCGACACAACCTATGAAGTCGGCCTGTCGTCCACCTCGCGGCTGCATGATCTGTTCGTGACCTATGAGGCCATGCCGCCGGGCGTGTTCCGGGCGGGCGGCGCCGGCATTGACATGGTCTGGGGCGTGGCGCCCTCGCCCTTCGGCCTCGCCGTGGTCACGGCCACCGAATATGGCATTTCGGGGCTTGGCTTTGCCGACGAGGACATGAGCATCGAAGACGCCTTTGCCGATCTCGCCAATCGCTGGCCCAATGCGCGCTTTTCCCGCAATGATGCCCGCATTGCGCCGCTGGTGGCAGGCATTTTCGAGCCCGCGCACTGGTCACCCGACCATCCGGTGCGGGTGGTGCTGATCGGCACCGATTTCGAGGTCAAGGTCTGGGAGACGCTGCTCAAGATCCCCTGCGGCAAGGCGGTGACCTATTCTTCGGTTGCCAACCAGATCGGGCGGCCCAGCGCCTCGCGCGCCGTCGGAGCGGCCGTCGGCAAGAACCCGATCAGCTTTGTCGTGCCCTGCCACCGGGTGGTGGGCACGTCCGGCGCGCTCACCGGCTATCACTGGGGCGTGCCGCGCAAGCGGGCGATCCTGGGCTGGGAAGCCGGGGTCGTCTCGGCAGCGCATTGATGAATTGCTTCACGTGAATCCGTGAAGCGGCGGCTCCTTCTACACCCCCCTTGGGGGAGGGAAGCTGAGCAGGACCTGGCTTGCCAAGTCCGCTCCGAAGCAGGGCGGGGGACTGCCGGGCACCGTGCTCATTTGCACCCCCACCAGCTATGCTACGGCCCTGCGGGCCCAGTGCCGCTACCTCCCCCGTCAAGGGGAGGTGCCGATTCGGTGCGCGTTGCTCCTACAGCGTCACGCGCTCCACCAGCTTTCCATCCGGACCGATCTTGTAGGTCGTGGGTTCACCCGTGCCGATTTCGCGGGCGAGGATTTCGTCCGGGGTCAGGCCCTCGATGGCCATGACCAGCGCCCGCAGCGAATTGCCATGGGCCGCGACCAGCACGGTCTTGCCGGCCTTGAGCTGGGGCAGGATTTCGGTCTCGTAATAGGGCAGGGTGCGGGCCGCCGTGTCCTTGAGGCTTTCGCCGCCCGGCGGGGGCACGTCGAAGGAGCGGCGCCAGATATGGACCTGGTCCTCGCCCCATTTTTCGCGGGCATCGTCCTTGTTGAGGCCGGCCAGGTCGCCATAGTCGCGCTCGTTGAGAGCGGTGTTGCGGGTGATGGTGACATTGTCGATCCCCATCTCTTCCAGCATCAGGTCCAGGGTGTGCTGGGCCCGGCGCAGTGCCGAGGTGTAGTAGAGGTCCGGCACGATGCCGGCGGCCTTCAAGGCCTTGCCGGTGGCGCGGGCTTCTTCGATGCCCTGCTCGGTCAGGTTCGGATTGCGCCAGCCGGTGAAGAGATTCTTCAGGTTCCATTCGCTCTGGCCGTGGCGAACCAGGATCAGCGTGCCGCTCATGTCTTTGTTCCTTGTGTCGAGTTCTTGGTTGGACGCCCGCAGGGCGACGATCATTGATTGAGGCCGAGCACGTCGGCCATGGAATAAAGCCCCGGAGCCTGCCGGGTTGCCCAAAGCGCCGCCCGGACCGCGCCATTGGCATAGATGGTGCGATCCTGCGCCCTGTGGGTCAGTTCGATCCGTTCGGACGGACCGGCCAGGATCACCGAGTGATCGCCGATGACATTGCCGCCGCGGAGCGTCGCAAAGCCGATCGTGCCGGTCTCGCGCGGGCCGGTATGGCCGTCGCGGACGCGCACCGAATGCTCCTTGAGCGCAATATTGCGGCCGCGCGCTGCTGCCTCGCCCAGCATCAGCGCCGTGCCCGAGGGGGCATCGACCTTGAGATTGTGATGCATTTCGAGCACTTCGACATCGTAGTCGGCGAGCGCCCTTGCGGCCTTTTCGACGAGTACGGCCAGCGCCACCATGCCGGGAGAGAAATTGCCCGATTTGACGATACGCGCGCCCGCGGCACCAGCCTGGGCAATGGCGGCATCATCGGCCTCCGAACAGCCCGTCGTGCCGATAATGTGGACAAGGCCCTTCTCGGAAGCCCGCCGCGCCAGCGCAACGCTGGCCGCCGGGGCGGTGAAATCGATAATGGCATCGGCGGCAGCGAGCAGGGCGGAGGCGTCATCGCTGACGGGTACGCCCAGCGCTTCGAGGCCGGCCAGTGTTCCGGCATCCTTGCCGATGCAGGCCGAACCGGGGCGGTCCAGCGCCCCGACCAGTTCGACACCGTCATGCGCGGCTACCGCAGCAATATTGGCAGCGCCCATGCGCCCACCGGCGCCGGCAATGATGATGCGCAATCTGTCCATGCCGCTTCTCCTCACGATGCCCCGGCTATAGCAGCGCCCGCGCGCCGCGCCAACACCGCTGCCGGGAACCGATCGGCTGTGTTACGATTCGGCCAAGGGCACCGGACCGAAAGCAGGATCGCGGCTTTCGGGGGCATCCGGTGCCAGGCGGAAAAGCAAGACAGAGACGGACCCCTGCATGACCCTGACCAATGTGCTGGCCGGCATCGCCGTGGAAGACCTGGGCAAATCCCTGATCTGGTACGAATATCTGTTCGGCCGTCCGGCCGATGCGCGCACCATGGTGGATGTGGCCGAATGGAAATTGCCCGGCGGTGGCTGGGTGCATGTGATGACGGACGAGGATCGCGCCGGCGCCAGCGTGGTCATGCTCATCGTGGACGACTTGGCCGATGAACTGGCCCGGCTCGAACTGCATGGGCTCAAGCCGGTCGCCAAGGCCATCGGCGATTTCTTCAAGACCGCCAAGCTGCGCGATCCGGATGGAAACCTGATCATCCTCAGCCAGCCGCAGCAGGGGACGTATTAAGCGCTCGCTGTCGAAATCGCCCAAAGCCCTTCGTCGTACCGGTGTAGAACCGCAAACGGGGGAACAGAATGACGCAGGACATCACCGTCAATGTTAGCATTGATGTGCCATCGCTCGATGCAGGCTTGGCCTTCTATCAAGTCGTGTTCGGGTTCGAGGAGGTCGCGCGGCCCTTTGCCACCATGGCCGTGCTCAATGCGGGCAATGTCAGCATGTGTATCCACGGTAAGGCCGAGGGCACCGAAAGCTCGCCCACAAAAGGCGAGACCCGCCGCTACGCGCGGCACTGGACTCCGGTCCATCTCGACTTCCATGTCGAGCGCCTGATGCCGATGGTCGAAAAGATCAAGGAGGCCGGCGGGCAGGTCGAGCAATTGCTGCTCGACATGGGACCGCGCCCGGTGGCCTTTTGTGCCGATCCCTTCGGAAACGGGTTTTGCGTGATCGCCAATAGCCAATAGCAACGACGCGCTAAAGCCGCCGCAGCTTCACCTCTTCCACCCGGTGATCCTTGCCCTTCTTGAGGACGAGGTCGGCGCGGCCGCGTGTCGGCAGGACGTTTTGCAGCAGGTTGGGCAGGTTGATGGTTTCCCAGATCATCCGCCCGAACTGCCCGGCTTCTTCCTCGCTCATTTCCGAAAAGCGGCGGAAGAAAGATGTCGGATCCCGGAAGGCGGTTTCGCGCAGGCGGAAGAAGCGGGTCAGATACCAGTCGCGCAGGTCCTCGACATCGGCGTCGATATAGATCGAGAAATCGATGAAGTCCGAGGCAAAGAGGATGGGCGCGCCATCCTTGGGCAGGTCGCCCGGCTGGAGAATATTGAGACCTTCGACGATGAGAATGTCGGGATGGTCGATGATCACTTCCTCGCCCGGCACCACGTCATAGACCAGGTGCGAATAGACCGGCACGCCGACCTTGCCCTTGCCCGATTTGATATCGGCCAGGAAATTGACGAAGCGGGCGCGGTCATAGCTTTCCGGAAAGCCCTTGCGCTGCATCAGGCCGCGTTCCTCCAGGACCCGATTGGGATGGAGGAAGCCGTCCGTCGTCACCAGGTCGACCTTGGGGCTCGAGGGCCAGCGCGAGAGCAGGGCCTGGAGGATGCGCGAGGTGGTCGACTTGCCCACCGCGACCGAGCCGGCCACGCCGATGATGAAGGGCACCTTGTCATTGGGTGCATTGAGGAAGCGGGTCGAGACCCGGTTCAGCGCCTGGATGGCCTCGACATAATAGGAGAGCAGGCGCGAGAGCGGCAGGTAGATTTCCTCGGCCTCGCTCAGCGAGATCGGATCGGTCAGGGCGCGCAGCCGCTCGATATCCTCGCCGGTCAGCGTCATCGGCTGGCCGTCGCGCAGCTCGCTCCACTGGGCCTTGGTGAAGTGGCGATAGGGGTTGAGCGCGGGATTGGAGCGGCGGGCCATTATCTGTCGTCCTTGCGGGAGGCTTTTTCGGCGAGGCCCGACTGGGCGGTGCGGGCATCGAGTTCGGCCATTATGTCGGCCAGCGGGACCCCGGCGGCGCGCAGCACGACCAGCAGGTGATAGAGCAGGTCGGCGGCTTCCTTGGTCAGCTCGGCCCGGTCCCCGGTCACCGCGGCGATGACGGCCTCGGTCGCCTCCTCGCCCAGCTTCTGCGCGGTCTTGTTGATGCCGCGGGCAATGAGCTTGGCGGTATAGCTTTCATCCGGCGAAGCAGCGGCCCGCTGGGCAATGCGGGCTTCGAGTTCTTCAAGGTTCATTCCGGGAAGGCTCCTCATCCTCAATGTCATTCCGGCGCAGGCCGGAATCCAGCTTGAGATCCCAGGATGGACCCCGGCCTGCGCCGGGGTGACATCGTGTGTTGGTATGGCTTAGAGCAAAAATCCGAAGCGCCGTCACTACGACCTAAGCCGCGCCGTCCATACGAACGGCCACCCCGTGATCGTGCAGATATTGCTTGGCCTCGGGAATCGTAAACGTGCCGAAGTGGAAGATCGAGGCGGCCAGCACGGCGCTGGCATGGCCCTCGATCACCCCATCGACGAGGTGCTGCAAGGTACCGACGCCACCCGAGGCGATCACCGGCACCTCGACCGAATCGGCAATGGCGCGGGTCAGCGTCAGGTCGAAGCCGGACTTGGTGCCGTCGCGGTCCATCGAGGTCACCAGCAATTCACCGGCCCCCAGTTCGACCATGCGCGCGGCAAATTCCACTGCGTCGATGCCAGTCGGCTTGCGTCCGCCATGGGTATGGATTTCCCACTCGCTGCGATTGTCGCCGCCCAGGCGCGCATCAAGCCGCTGCTTGGCATCGACCGAAACGACGATGCATTGATTGCCGAACTTGTCGGCAGCGCGAGCGATGAAATCGGGGTCGTTCACGGCGGCGGAATTGATCGCCACCTTGTCGGCCCCGGCCAGCAGGAGCTTCCTGATATCCTCGATGGTCCTGACGCCGCCGCCCACCGTCACGGGCATGAAGCAATGTTCGGCCGTGCGCGCCACCACGTCGAAAATGGTGTCGCGGCCCTCGTGACTGGCGGTGATGTCGAGGAAGGTCAACTCATCGGCGCCGGCCGCGTCATAGGCCATGGCCGCCTCGACCGGATCACCGGCATCGACCAGATCAACGAAGTTGACGCCTTTCACCACGCGGCCACCGGCCACGTCGAGGCAGGGAATGATGCGGGTCTTGAGGCTCATGGAACGGAAACCTTCTGCATCCGCCCCCAGGCGATGCGATGGATGAGGAGAATAACCAGCCAGACGATCAGCGCGCCGCCGCCCAGCGGGATGGTGGCCAGCATGAACCATCCCATGACGCCGGTGAAGTAGAGCAGCCCACCCCAATCCATGCCGAGAACCATGCAGGTATTGACCGTCGCCTCGTTGACCACGCAGCCATGCGCATCGGCCACCAGATAAGTGAAATAGACCGAGATCAGCGGCGCGGCCGCGAACAAGAGGATCACCGCCAGGGCAATCAGATAGGCCCGCCAGAAAAAACGCGCCGGCCGGTCCGTGCTCATGCCGTCCTCAGCCGCGCCAGTGCTTCACGTGAATCAATGCGCCCATCGTAAAGCGCCCGGCCGGAAATGGCGCCTTCAAGCACCTGGTATTCGGGCCGGGTCATGCGCTCGATATCGTCCATGGAGGCCAGGCCCCCCGAGGCGATGACGGGGATGGAGGTGGCGCGGGCCAGTTCCAGCGTCGAACTCCAGTTGATCCCGGCCAGAATGCCGTCGCGGTCGATATCGGTATAGATGATGGCCGCGACGCCGGCGCCCTCAAAGCGCTTGGCCAGCTCGATCACCGAAAGCTCGGAGGTCTCGGCCCAGCCTTCGACAGCCACCATGCCGCCCTTGGCATCGGTGCCCACTGCCACCTGACCGGGCCATTTCCTGGCCGCCTCCCTCACCAGCGCCGGATCGCGCACGGCCACGGTGCCGAGGATGACGCGCGCCAGGCCCTTGTCGAGCCAGCTCTCGATATGGGCAAGCGTGCGGATGCCGCCGCCCAGCTGCACCGGGAAGTTCACCGTCTTGAGGATGGCTTCGACAGCGGCGCCATTGACGCTCTCGCCGGCAAAGGCGCCGTTGAGATCGACGACATGGAGATAGTCGAACCCCTGGTCCTCGAAGCTTTTTGCCTGCGCAGCCGGATCGTCATTGAAGACGGTCGCCTGATCCATGTCGCCCAGCTTGAGGCGCACGCATTGGCCGTCCTTGAGGTCGATGGCGGGGAAGAGGATCATGGATTGAACTCCGATGCTCCCCTCTCCCCTTGAGGGAGAGGGTGGATCGCGCGCAGCGCGAGACGGGTGAGGGGTGGGATGCCGCGAGAGCGAGGATGACCGATAGATCGCAGACCCCTCATCCGCCCCTTCGGGGCACCTTCTCCCTCAAGGGGAGAAGGAAGAGCGGCGTTTGCCGCAATCACGGCGTCCACCCCAGGAAGTTCTCGATCAGCTTCAGGCCCAGCGCCTGGCTTTTTTCCGGGTGGAACTGGGTGCCGAAGATATTGTCGCGGCCCACACAGGCGGTCAGCGCCCCACCATAATCGGTGGTGGCGACCAGATGCGCAGCATCGTCCGTTTTCAGGTGATAGGAATGGACGAAATAGGCGTGGAGCCCCTGAGGTCCATCAGCGATGCCGGCCAGCAGCGCATGCGGCTTGAGAACCGAAATGGTGTTCCAGCCCATATGCGGGATCTTCAGAGCCGGGTCGGACGGGGTGATCTTTTCGACGGCGCCGGGAATCCAGCCCAGACCCTGGGTCACGACCTTTTCGCGGCCTTCGCTGGCGAGGAGCTGCATGCCGACGCAGACGCCCAGGAACGGCACCCCACCCCTGATCACCCGCTCGTCCAGCACCTCGACCATGCCCGGCACGGCATCGAGCCCCGCCTTGCAATCGGCAAAGGCGCCGACGCCGGGCAGCATGATGCGGTCGGCCCGGCGCACGATTTCGGGATCGTCGGTGACGATGATCTTGGCCCCCTTGTCCAGGCTCGCGGCAACGCGTTCGAAGGCCTTGGCGGCCGAGCGCAGATTGCCCGCGCCATAGTCGATGATGGCAACCGAGGTCACGCTTTGGTCTCCAGGGCGGCAAGGCGGGCAAGGTCGGCATCGGCGGCATAGAGATGGCCGGCCGGCTGATAGCCGCGACGCCGCAGTGCCCGGCGGTGCGCACCCGGCGCGGCAAGGCCGCAGGCGATGGCGAGCAGGATATAGAGCCAGATGGCGGCGTCGGCACCGATCCAGCGCTCGGCAAGGACGATGGCCGCCAGCCCGGCGATGAACAGCACCAGCTGGTCCCAGAGACGATGGGTCAGGGCATGCACGGGCGGCAGCAGCGCGGCGAACCACGAGAACTTTTCCGCCACGGCCTGGGGCAGGGCGCCGGCGCCGGGCCTGGGCATGAGGATGGCATAAAGGGTCATCGGGACACTCCCAAGGCTGGATGGGGTCCACTTAGTGCAAAACGGGGAGCGGGGGAAGGGTTACGGTTCCTTCGTTCCTTCGTCCCCTCTCCCCTCAGGGGTGAGGGGTGGATGCCCATCGGCCAGGACACGATGCTGAACCCCTCATCCGTCCCTTCGGGCCACCTTCTCCCCCCGAGGGGAGAAGGGAATATGGACCTCCACCGGTCCCTAAAGCGTTCCCTTGGTGCTCGGCACCTGGTCGCTCATGCGCGGGTCGATTTCCACCGCCTCGCGCAGGGCGCGGGCCACGGCCTTGAACATGGACTCGGCCAGGTGGTGGTTATTGTCGAAATAGAGGTTTTCGATATGCAGGGTGATCCCCGCATTGGTGGCCAGCGCCTGGAAGAATTCGCGGAACAGTTCGGTATCGATCTCGCCGATCTTGCCCTGGCTGAATTCGGCCTTGAAGACGAGGAAAGCGCGGCCGGACACGTCCAGCGCCGCGCGGGTCAGCGTGCCGTCCATGGGCAGGTCGCAGCTGGCATAGCGGCGGATGCCCTTCTTGTCGCCCAGGGCCTCCCGGATCGCCTGGCCCAGGGCAATGCCCACGTCCTCCACGCTGTGGTGGAAGTCGATGTGGAGGTCCCCCTTGCAGGTGATATCCATGTCGATCAGCGAGTGCCGCGAGAGCTGGTCCAGCATGTGGTCGAAAAAGCCGATGCCGGTCTTCATGGCATGCTTGCCGGTCCCATCGAGATTGATGGAGAGCGAAATCTCCGTCTCGTTGGTCTTGCGGGCAATTTTTGCGGTGCGCATGGGCTGTCTCCGAAATTCGGCGCTTCCCTAGCAGATAGGCAGGTTCGCGTGAAGATTGGGTTTAGGTCACACACCCACTCCGCCTCCCCCTGAACAGGGGGCGGAGCCCATCGAGCTTGCCGCACAATCCCGGCCTGCGCAGGTGCGCCCCTCCCCCTGTTCAGGGAGAGGTTGGGTGGGGGTCTGTTGCAATCCGCCCGCAGGCTCCTAAATATCAGCCAACAGTTCGGAGTATCTCCCCCAATGAGTGACAATTCCAATCCCGGCTGGCACGGGACGACCATCGTTTCGGTCCGCAAGGGCAATAAGGTGGTGGTCGCCGGCGATGGCCAGGTTTCCATGGGCCAGACGGTCATGAAACATGGCGCCAAGAAGGTGCGGCGCCTTGCCGGTGGCAAGGTGATCGGCGGCTTCGCCGGTTCGACCGCCGACGCCTTTACCCTGTTCGAGCGGCTCGAGACCAAGCTTGAACAATATCCCGACCAGTTGATGCGCGCCGCGGTCGAACTGGCCAAGGACTGGCGCACCGACCGCTACCTGCGCAAGCTGGAAGCCATGATGATCGTGGCCGACAAGACCGATACGCTGGTCCTGACCGGCAATGGCGACGTCCTGACGCCCGACCATGGCGTCATCGCCATCGGCTCTGGCGGCAATTATGCCCATTCCGCCGCGCTGGCGCTGCACCAGGCGACCGAGCTTGATGCCGAGGACATTGCCCGCCGCGCCATGAAGATCGCCGAGGAAATCTGCGTCTATACCAATAGCAATGTAACGGTCGAAACCATCGAGCTTGACCGGTGAGCCTGGGCTATTCGATCCGGCGCCTGACGCCAGGTGATATGACGGCCTATCGGGCCATAAGGCATGAAGCGCTGGCCAACCACCCCGAGGCCTTTGTTTCAACAGCGGAAGGCTTTGCGCTGAAATCGGATGCCGAGATTGTGCAGACGCTCGAAGCGCTCACCATTTTCGGCGCCATATTGCCGGATGGGTCACTGGGCGGCATCAATGCCTTCCTGCGCAATGAAGGCGCCAAGGAGCGGCATCGCGGCTGGATGATCCAGGTCTATGTGCGGCCGGACCATCGTGGCACCGGCATGGCGCAGGCACTGGTCGAGCATCTGCTCGATCATGCGCGCCACCATGTGGTGCAGGTGCATCTGGGCGTCTGGTCGGAAAACCTGCCGGCCATCAAGCTCTACCAGCGGCTCGGCTTCCAAACCTATGGCACCGAGCCGCGCTATCTCTTCGTGAACGGTCGTTTTATCGACGAACACCTGATGGTGCGCTTCCTGGACCGCGACGGGTCCGACAGCAAGGCACCTGGAGTACAATCATGACTGAAACCAATTTTTCCCCGCGCGAGATCGTTTCCGAGCTCGACCGCCACATCGTGGGTCAGGCCGATGCCAAGCGTGCCGTGGCCGTGGCGCTGCGCAACCGCTGGCGCCGCCAGCAGTTGCCGCCTGAATTGCGGCGCGAGGTGACCCCGAAGAATATCCTGATGATCGGGCCGACCGGCGTCGGCAAGACCGAGATTTCGCGCCGCCTGGCACGCCTGGCGCAAGCGCCCTTCGTCAAGGTCGAGGCCACCAAGTTCACCGAGGTCGGCTATGTCGGCCGTGACGTCGAGCAGATTGTTCGCGATCTTGTCGAAGCGGGCATCACGGTGCTCCGCGACAAGCGCCGCCGCGATGTGCAGGCCCAGGCCCATCATAATGCCGAGGAACGGGTGCTCGACGCCCTGGTCGGCACCTCGGCCACGCCATCGACGCGGGACAGCTTCCGGGCCAAGCTGCGCAAGAACGAACTCGACGACAAGGACATCGAGATCGAGATGCAGCCCTCGCCGGGCGCTGGCGGGTTTGAAATCCCCGGCATGCCCAATGGCGGCATCGGCATGATCAACCTCAGTGACATGTTCAAGCAGGCCATGGGCGGGCGTGGCGTCAAGCGCAAGACCAAGGTCAAGGACGCCTATGAGCCGCTGATCGCCGAAGAGGCCGACAAGCTGCTCGACCAGGACCAGCTCAAGGCCGAGGCCATCGAGCTGGTGGAAAACCACGGCATTGTCTTCATCGACGAAATCGACAAGGTCGCCGCCCGCGAGGGTGGGGTGCAGGGCGGGCCATCGCGCGAAGGCGTGCAGCGCGATCTCCTGCCGCTGATCGAGGGAACGACCGTCGCCACCAAATATGGACCGGTCAAGACCGACCATATCCTGTTCATCGCCTCGGGCGCCTTCCATGTGTCCAAGCCCAGCGATCTCCTGCCCGA
>CBFGTF010000038.1:0-21047 GCA_965651655.1 uncultured Devosia sp. | reverse complement strand
GACATGACCCTGGTCGATGTGGTGGCGCCCGCCATCCCGGCAGCACCCTTTCCGGTCTCGGCGCTGGCCGCCGACCTTTCCCTGCCCGGAACCGCCGAAACGCTGGTGGGTACCAGGCCCGACCTGATCTTTCATCTGGCTGCCATCGTCTCGGGCGAGGCAGAGGCCGATTTCGACAAGGGCTATCGCATCAACCTAGATGGCACCCGCCTGCTGCTCGACGCCATTCGGCAGGAAGGCCAGCACGGCCCCTATTGCCCGCGCCTCGTCTTCACCTCGTCCATCGCCGTTTTCGGTGAGCCCCTGCCCGCGGCCATTCCCGACGACATGGCCCACACGCCCCTCACCAGCTATGGCACCCAGAAGGCCATTTGCGAGCTGCTGCTGGCCGATTATTCGCGGCGCGGCCTTGTGGATGGCATCGGCATACGCCTGCCCACCATCGTGGTGCGCCCCGGCGCCCCCAACAAGGCGGCATCGGGCTTCTTTTCCGGCATTATCCGCGAGCCGCTCAACGGGGTGGAGGCGGTGCTGCCGGTGGCCGAGACGGTGCGGCACTGGTTCGCCTCGCCCCGCGCCGCCATCGGCTTTCTGCTCCATGCTGCAAATCTCGACACCGAACCGCTCGGACAGCGGCGCAACCTGACCATGCCCGGGCTTTCGGCCACGATTGCCGAGGAGATCGCGGCGCTGGAACGGTTTGGCGGCGCGCGCGCCGTCAGCCTGATCCGCCGGGAGCCGGACGAGACCATTGCGCGGATCGTCGCCGGCTGGCCGCAGAACTTCGACGCCAGGCGGGCGCTGGGCCTGGGCTTCCGGGCCGAAACCAGCTTTGACGACATCGTGCGCGCCCATATCGAGGACGAACTGGGTGGGCACGTCCGCAATGGCTGACACAGCTGAGATGCTCCATGCCGTCATCGCCCGGCTGTTTCCGGGCACTGCGCCGCACGGCGACGGCCTCGCCCTGGGCGCCCCCGGTTTCATCAAACGGCACTTTGACCAATACCCTTCCCATCGCGTCGCCATCGAGGCGGCCCTCGCCGCTCTGGAGGCCGACGGCTTTCTCGGTCTCGGCACCGAACAGCAGGACGCGCTGCTCGCCCTGCACGAGGGCGAAGCCTGGTTCACCCGATTGTGCGAACTGGTGGCAGAAGGGGTCTACGCCGACCCCGGCAATGGCGGCAATCCCGATGCCGCTTCCTGGACCATGCTGGGCTATGAGCACCATATGCCCGAAGGGCCTTCGGGACCGGCAACACAGCCTCCGCCGCTGCCGCGCCGCCATTCCGGCACACTTGATTATGACACCATAATTGTCGGCGCCGGGGTTGGGGGCGGCGTTGCCGCGGCGGTGCTGGCCGAAGCGGGCCATTCTGTATTGCTGCTCGAACGCGGCCTCGACCGCGATTATGCCAATAGCGGCCATCGCGACCATCTGCGCAATCACCGGCTCTCGCTCTATGGGCACAATACCGGCCCCGATCTCACCGGCAATCCGCGCGTCCTGGTTGACGGCGATGGCGCCGAGCACGTCGTGGCGCCGCATGAGCCCTTCTATCACAACATCGCTTCGGCGGTGGGCAGCGGCTCGATCCTTTATGGCGCCATGGCCTGGCGCTTTCATCGCGACGATTTCCGCATGGCGAGCCTCTATGGCGTGCCGGAGGGCTCCTCGCTGGTCGACTGGCCGATCAGCCTTGAAGACCTCGCGCCCTGGTATGACCGTGTCGAGGCCGGGCTGGGTATTTCCGGCAATGCCGCCCGCCATGATCATGACGCGCCCCGGCACCAGAACTATGCCATGCCGCCCCTCCCCGCCGCCCCGCAGACCGCGACCCTGGCGGCAGGCGCGGCAAGGCTGGGCCTCTCCACGATCGCGCCGCCCCTTGCCATCAACAGCGTGCCGCGCGACGGTCGTGGCGCCTGTATCGGCTGTGGCTCCTGCGTCGGCTTTCCCTGCCCCAGCAATGCCAAGAACGGCACCCACAACACCTTCATCCCGCGCGCCCTGGCCACTGGACGCTGCGAACTGGTGACCGGTGTCATGGTGACCCGGATCGACACCGATGCCGGTGGCCGCGTCACGGGCGTGAGCCTTGCCGATCCCGATGGGGCCACAATCTCGATCCGGGCGCGGAACGTGGTGCTGGCGGCCAGCGCCATCGAAACGGCGCGACTGCTGCTCAATTCGCCCTCGTCCCGTGAGCCCGAGGGGCTGGGCAACAATTCCGATCAGGTCGGGCGGCATTTGCAGGGCCATGTCTATCCCCAGGCCTATGGCCTGTTCGATCACACCGTGCATGGCTCGAAGGGGCCGGGCGTCACCATCGGCACCACCCAGTTCAGCCATGGCAATCCCGGCATTGTCGGCGGTGGCCTGCTGGCAGACGACTTCATCCTGCCGCCCGTGCTCTTCTGGAAATCCTGCCTGCCCGGGGATCTCCGGCGCTGGGGGTCTGAGGCCGTGACCTTCATGCGCGACAATTTCGCAAAAGTGCTGCGCCTGACCGGCCCGATCCACGAGATTCCCAACCCGCAATCCCGCGTCACAATTTCGGCGGCCACGCGTGATCGCTGGGACCTGCCGGTGGCCCGGCTTTCGGGCAGCATGCACCCCGAAAGCCTGCGCACCGCGCTCTACATGCAGCAAAAGGCCTTTGACTGGCTCGATGCTTCCGGCGCAAACCGGCATTGGGGCCCGGCCCCGGTCATGACGCTCTCGGCCGGCCAGCACCAGGCCGGAACCTGCCGCATGGGCACCGACCCTTCAGGCTCGGTCACCGACATCGATGGCCGGGTCTGGGGCCACGACAATCTCTATATCTGCGATGCCTCGACCCATCCCACCAATGGCGGCTTCAACCCGTTCCTGACCATCATGGCCATGAGCCATCGCACGGCGTCCGGGATGGGCGGTCCAGCCTAGGCGGCCTTGCGGACCAGCGTGGCCTCGAAATCGGCCAGCGGCACGGGCCGGCCGAAATAGAATCCCTGGAATTCCTCGCAACCGCTGTCGCTGAGAAAGGCGAACTGCTCGGCGGTTTCCACGCCTTCGGCCAGCACCGACAGGTCGAGATCGCGCCCCAATTGCACGATGCTGCGCGCCAGCGCGGCGCTGCGCTCGTTCTCGGTCACTTCCTGAACGAAGCTGCGATCGATCTTGAGCTGGGACAAGGGCAGGCGGCGGATATAGGCCAGAGACGAATAGCCGGTGCCGAAATCATCGAGCGCCAGGCCAATGCCGATACCGCGCAGCACCTGCATCCGGGCCGCCACCTCGTCGGTGCTGGTCATCATCACGCTTTCGGTGACCTCGAGCTTGAGCCGGGTCGGATCAATGTCGAACCGGTCGAGCAATTGCACCACCACATGCTCGAAATCCTCGTCGAGAAACTGGCTGGCACTGACATTGACCGACAGCGTCAGCAGCCGGGTTTCGGGGCTGCAACTCCACTGCACCAATGTATGGCAGGCGGTTTCCAGAACCCATTGCCCGATATCGCCCATCAGCCCGGCTTCCTCGGCCATGGGAATGAATTCGCCCGGGGATACATAGCCGCGCTTGGGATGCTTCCAGCGCAGCAGCGCTTCGGCGCCCACGACCCGCCCGCCTCTGTCGACCTGCGGCTGGTAGAACAGTTCGAACTGGCGGGACCACAGAGCCGTCTTGAGCTCCTGCCCGCGGCGGTCGGCCCGCTCCAGTTCGAGCTGGAACACATAGACGCAGCCCACCAGCATCAACGTCGCCGTGGCCGCATTGAGCCAGGACCCATAGATCCGGACGTCATCGGGTATGGGATAGGCAAAGGGCAGGGCATAGCTGCTGCTGGAGAGGGCCACGAAGCCGGCCACCGAAAGGGCCACCAGCACCAATTGCACCGTCGAGGGCTGCCGCTTGAAATTGAGATAGCCCACCAGCGCCACGACCAGCATGAAGATATGGGAGACCCTGGGCACCTCGGCGCTCGGAACATCAAAGAGCAGGCAGAGCAGGGCGATGCAGACCAGGAACACCGCCTGCGTCAGCAGCAGCGCCTTGGCAAAATGCCCGCTATTGGCCAGGACCAGGCCCAGAACCGCGACCAGGGCGACGACCATCTGCGACCCGGCCAGTGCCCAGTTCGACTGCAGGGCGAAAAACAGCGCCCAGCCAAGACTGAGTACACCAACAATTGGCGCCGCCCAGCGATAGGCAAGAACCAGGCGCCCGGCATGCTGGTCCGCTTCCCCGTTTGACTTGGCCTGATCCTGCGCCATCACGGCAAATCTCTTGAACTGGTGCCAATTGATGGACCGATCCGGTCAATCATCCAAAGAAAATAGCCCAATGCGCTTAAGATAGCGTGAGTCCACCGGCCCGCAGCCGCGCCGGCCGTCAAAGCAAATCGGCAACAAAAAAGGGCCGGCATCATGCCGACCCCCGATCCGTTCTTCGCCATCAAAGCCGGTCGTCAGGCGCCGGTCACCCGCCAGATGACATCGCCGACATCGTCCGCCATCAGCACCGCGCCGTCACTGGCCAGCGCCACGCCCACCGGGCGGCCATAGGAATATTTCTCGTCGGGCGAGAGGAAGTCCTTGAGGATGTCGCGCGGCATGCCGACCGGCTTGCCGTTCTCGAAGGCGACAAAGGCCAGCCTGTAGCCCGAGAGCTTGGAGCGGTTCCACGAGCCATGCTGGCCAATGGCCATGCCGGCGGGAAAGCCCGGCAGGATGCCCTCGGGCAGCCAGCACAGGCCCAGCGAGGCCGTGTGCCCGCCCAGGGCATAGTCCGGCTGCTTGGCCGAGGCGACCTTGGCGGCGTCCTGCGGCACGCGATCATCGACCACCCGGTCCCAGTAGCAATAGGGCCAGCCATAAAAGCCGCCATCGACCACCGAAGTCAGGTAGTCGGGCGGCGTCTCGTCGCCCAGCCCGTCGCGCTCATTGACCACGGTCCACAAATGCCCGCTCATCGGCTCCCAGGCCATGCCGACCGGATTGCGCAACCCGCCGGCAAAGATGCGCGACTGGCCGGTCTTGAGGTCCAGTTCGTGAATGCAGGCGCGGTTTTCTTCCGCCGCCATGCCCGCGTCACCGATATTGCTCAGCGAACCAACCGCCACATAGAGCTTGCTGCCATCCTTGGAGGCGATGAGATTGCGCGTCCAGTGACCGCCCGGGACCAGGTCCATCAGCTTCCTGCCCGGCGTTGTGATCTTCGTGTCGCCCGCCGCATAGGGATAGGCGAGCACCGCATCGGAGGCGCCGACATAGAGCGTATCGCCGATCAGCACCATGCCGAAGGGCTGCCGCACATTCTCGATGAAGGCATGACGCTCCTCGGCCACGCCGTCGCCATCGGCGTCGCGCAGCAGCGTTACCCGGTTGGGGCTGACACCCGAGGCCTTGGCGCGCCGCATGGTGGCATGCATGGCATGGTCGAAAAGGGTGCGCGGCCCGCCCCCGCTTTCGCCCATGGATTCGGCCACCAGCACATCGCCATTGGGCAGGACATGCATGTTGCGCGGGTGGTCGAGCCCCTTGGCAAAGGCATTGACCTTGAGCCCGGCGGCGGCGGTCGGCTTGTGGTCCCCTTCCCAGCCCTTGGCCGTCGGCATTTTCAGCGTTGGAATCCTGCCCTGCGGCTTGGCATCGGGAATGGCCGGCGCCGCGCCATAAGCCGGTGGCTTCGGACCCTCACCGGAATGGCGAATGGCAACGGCTGCGCCCCCGACAAGGGCAACAAAACGGGCAAACAGAGTGGACTCAGCCATGGTCGTCTCGATTTTCGGGGTGGTGAATCTGGAAGGATCTCCACGCTAATGCCTTTGGCGCCGAAGTGCCAGCCACGACTGCGATTTCCTGGCGAAGGGCGTGCCTATCGCCCCCATGCGCCTTGCCGCCTGCACACGCCTTCCTGCTTGTGACCTGGCCGGGCGGCAGCACCTGTCGTCACGGCGACGCCGGCATGGGCTGATTGAACGAAAGGGGATGGATCAGTGGCCGGACAGGGCTTTTCCGGTGCCCGATGAGCTCGCCCCCGCCCCAGCAGACGACGCGGAGGCAGGCAGTATCGCGGGGCTCAAACGCCCAGAAAGTCTATTCTGACGGCTCGGGAAATCTCTGCCAGAATATCATCGATCTTCTGATCGGCAGCCTCGTCCAGGCCATAGGCGGCATGGATCTGCCCCAGAGAAGAGAAATTGCTTTTGAACTTGGGATAGTCCCTGCCGGCGACCACGTCGAGATTGGCGTAGAGGAGCCGGCTTTCAAATTCCGACAACCAATGGGCCGGAAGGCCTTCCCACGCCACCCCTGCACTGATCGCCCCTACGACGCGCGAAACCGCTTTTCTGCGTATGACCGGGGCCACTATGTCCTGCTTGTCCAGGAAGATATCGAACAATATGGGAAATATGCTCGATCCCGTGGCGTATTCATAAAGCCTCGGAATAGTCCCGCCCATAATTCTGGGATTGATCTCTACAAGGTTGGGCAGTCCATCGCCCGACCGGATGTATTCGATATGAAAAATGCCCCTATCGAGCCCGACCGCGCGCGCCACCTGTTCGATATAGGAAAGGTCGATGGCCTGCTGCTGTCTGTCATCCTCTCCGGGAATCGTGGACCCTAGTTCGAGAGTCTCATTTTCAGGGACCTTTTTGCGGCGTGAGATCGCGAACGGTATGAATTGCCCGCCCGACATGCCGATTTCTGCCGAATAGAGGGTCCCTGGAATATATTCTTCGGCAACGATGCGCGCATCGGATTCAAGTTCATCGCGCGTGGAACGGGCCAGGCTTGCCCGTTCGCCGATCGCCTGCGCGAAGAATTCGTTGACGTCGTCGGGCCCTTCGACCCTGGTCACCGACACGCTGCCCAGCCCGCGGTTGGGCTTGAGAATGAAGGGATAGCGGTGCAGTTCGCCGAAGGCCTTCGCCGCTTCTGCGCTGTCCACCACCGAGGAGTTCACCGTCCTGATGCCCCGTTCGGCGAGCACTTTCCTGACCAGGGCCTTGTCCCGGCACGTCCTTACGGCCTCGGCCGAGGTGGAAGGAATGCCAAGCCGGCCGGCCGCTGCGGTCAATGGCAGGGATGAAATCTCAAAGATCGGTATGGCGGCGTCTATGGGGCGCTCTGCATGCAAGGCAGAAAGCGCATCGGTCAACTCGTCGACATCGCTATAGTTGGACACCTTTCTTGTGTGGATCAGGCCGGCAACGGGGTCCTTTCCATCCTCCAGGTTTTTCTCGAGCTCATCGGTCACCACCATGGAGACGTCATAGCCAAGCGCCAATGCCTCCCGGACAGGCGTGAGCCCGCCTTTATTGATGCAGCCAAAGTGAATATGGGTCATTTACTTATCTCCGCTGCGAATTTACGCCTGAGAGCCTGATGGCAAGAACCACCATTGCCGCAAGAACAAGTATTGCCACCCCGACCGAGAACAATGAGACAACGTCTGCCAGGTAAGCAGCGGCCAGGGCGACAATCGCCATGCCGGTATTCATGGTTGCCACGCTGGCGGAGTTGATCAAGGCAACTTCATCACCATCGCATCTGGCAATCATGCTGGTCTGAAAATGCATGAAGCCGATCTCCCAGATGAATATGAAGAGCGCATATTGCGCGAGCATCTGGATCGGCATGCCGGGAATATAGGTGACGAAAATTGCCGCCGCAGTCGCCATGAACAGCAGGCTGGATATGGATTTGTCCCGCAATCGCGCATGAAAGGCAGCGTAAAAGCCTGCCCCGGCGATGATTGCCGTACTGGCGGCAAACTGAACCAGCATCGGGCCGGTTTCGGGCAGGGCGAGATATTGTGAGGCATAGGCGCTCCGGCCTGCCGTATGGTAGCCCTGATACAGCGCCGTGCAGGCGCCAAGATAGACAAATGCCTCAAGAAGGCCGGTCTCGCGCCGGAGGACCCTGAAGACCGAACCCCAATACCGTCTCAGGCCAAGGCTGGCCGTGTCCCGATTTTGCCGCGTCACCTCAACGCCGGACAATGTGCTGAACAGTGCCGCCGACAACAGAAATACCAGGCAGGTGGACAGCAGAACGCCCGCAAGACCAACGGTCTGGTAAAGATAAAGACCAACCAGGGAGCCGCATGCCGTTGCAATGAATTGCGCCATCCCAAGATAGGCGACGGCGGGCCGGATATATTCGTGGGGGACAACGCTTTTGATGGGCACGACCCGCAACGACTTGTTCAGGGATTCCAGAAATCCCCGCGGTACGAGCAGAATGACAATCAGGACAACGAAGAGGTCTTCGGGCAGGTAGGCGTAAAGAATGGCCAGCACGCCAATGATGACGGCCGAGATCAGTTCGGCCACTGCCAACAGGGATATGACCGGCCTGCGCGCGGACAGATACGAAATCAGGGAGGGGCTGACAGCGGCCAGAACCCACTGGCTCACAAAGACCAGCGATGAAACCAGAACGGATTGCGTGCGATCGAATACGAAACTTGTCAGCGAGAGCAGCAGGGAAAAAGACGCAACCGTCGTTAGAAACGTCGAGAGCCAGACTATGCTGAACGGACGAATGGAAAATATGGACGCCAGCGGGCTCTTATATTTTCTTGCAGACACAATTGGCCTTTCTAAAGCCCAGATATATTCGCATCGCGTCCGTTAGTATGTCGATGTGGCTCGGATCTATGTTGAAGGATTCGGTATCGGATTCCGTTTCGGGAAGAACCTTGCCGGAGTTTTCCAGCGTCCTGTGCCACTTCTGTTGGGATTGCTCCTCTTCCGAGGTCCAGTCCCGGATCTTGCCGCTTTCCCATTCGAGCTTGCCCGGCTCAAACTCGACATCCATGTGACGGCAGAGCAATCGGATGTGCCGATCGGGGTCTTCGGCGAAGCGGTCGCCGTCGAAAATCGCCATGGGGCGGATATCCAGACCATCCAGGCGATCGATGACGCGCTGCAGGGAAATGAACCCGAATTCCTCCTCGGTAAAATCGGGCTTCAACTTCACCAGCGAGCGATAGGTGGCAAGAGGATTGCGGACCAGGAGCACGTGCTTTGCCGAACGAAGCGTCTCGTCCTTGACGAATGGTTCGCCCTGAAAGGCCAGCTCCTTTACCAGCAGGCAACGGCCCTTGTCTCTTGGGGCCTCCGCGACCGGGCAGGACATCGCCGTGTCCGATCGCGCACCATTGACCTCGCCGTATCGCCCGGACCTTTTGTTTGGCCCGAAATAATAGTGATACGTAAAGGGCTCATGCAGGACCTGAAAAGCTGATTGCTGCGACACCGCCTTCTCAAAGACGGTCGACCGAGATCGCGGTACAGCCCAGAGAAATGCTGTGTCGCCGCTCATGCTCAGGCGCCCTTCGCCATTGCTTCGAATTCCACGCCGTATCGGCGGTCCTCCCAGGGATTCATGGAGATCACCCAGGTGTCCCGGTACCCCTGCTGCTGGTCATCGACGACTTCGATGTCCGTCGCGCCATGGATGACGTCCGGATCGCTCATGATCAGGCACTTGCCGTTTTCCAGAAGCGTCTGGAACTGCAGCTCGCGGCTGGCAATGGAAAGTATCTGGCTATCCCCGCCCTTGATATTGTGGCGATCCCAGATGGTCACGGACGTAATATGGTGGCCGTCGCGGTGGGCGCCTTCCGGCACCAGGCTGCCCTTGAACCCGCCGCCCACCAGCGTGCGCCAGTTGTGGAAGTTCACCTGAAAGCAGTCATTCTTGTCCAGATTCAGCCGCTCGGCGATCGTCGCGAAATAGGGGTTGGGATCGAACTCTTCGATCGGTTCGAAGTGGCGCTCGACGCCCCCGATCTTCTGGTTGTACTTCTTTGACTGGATGAACGGACGCTTCTGCAGTTTAACCGAACGCCACTGGTCATGCTCGAAGAAAAGCATGAATTGAGAAAAGCGCCTCAGCCTGCCTTCATAGTATGGGTCCTGTGGAAGACTGGCAAAACTCTTGCGGATAACCTCATCGTTTTGCGGCATCTGTATAACGTCATAGCCGGTCGGCCCAAGCGCCTTACCCATAAATCGCATGTTTTGCATCCGTCCCTAATTGAGCGTTAAGTGCGTCAGCTAAAACAATAAATTGACTTCATCGACGCAGTGGACGGTAGTGTTAGCAAATTGAAATCCTGCTCACATCCTGATGTTTATACCTATATGAAACAGCCCGGGAAATCATTGTAATGCCCCCGCCATAGAGGGCGGATGCATGTGTGGATTGATTGGTTTCTTTGTTGGTTGCGACTTCGCGCTGGCTTGTCCCAAGCGTCTTCAGCAAGCCTGTCCCAAGCAACCGAGAAGCGCCTTTGGTGCATGGGACGAGAAGGCTTCTGTTCGCAGCCGACCCTATCGAATTGCCGCGGAGGACGAAACGGCCCTGTCCGAAAGGCATGTTCCGGTGCTGCGCCATCGTCTTCTGGCCGGCCTCGCCCCGGAGGCGCGGATGGCGTTGCGACGCATGGCATTCCAGCGGTTCATGAACTTCACCCACAAGCTCGAACTGGTGGTGGTCAACACGGTGACGGCGAACATTGCCCTGGAGAATTATGGGTTTCGCCTGCCCGAAACACTGGTTCTGGACGCCCACCGCATCTATGTCGACGAGGCCTATCACGCGCTCGTGGCATACAATGCCATGGCCGAAGCCGCAAAACGCCTCGAAGGACAGGCGGTGCAGCAGGATCGCCCGCCTTTCCTGTCCTATTTCCTTTCGATCGAGGCGGACGGGAAGGACCGCAGAGCAGCCCTGCTGCAGGTCTTCTTCGTGATCGTGAGCGAAATGCTGATCACCACGACCCTGAAGGATGCCCACCGGCATCATGACATGGGCTCAACGGTCGGGGCGCTTCTGCATGACCATGCGGTGGACGAGTCCCGGCATCATGCCTTCTACAAGTCTTTCCTCGATGTCGTCTGGGAGCAATTGTCCGATCCGGACCAGGGCATTGTCCTCGATGCGATCCCCGAAATGATCCGGGCCTATTGCCGTCCCGACTTGTCCACGATGGCTCGCGAGCTTGAGAGCGTCGGCATCGGGCGCGCCGCGACCCGCAGCATCCTGGCCGAAACCTATGCCGAGCCCGCCATTGCCGAATTTGCCATTGGCACCAGCCGCAGTCTCGTCGCCATCCTGTTCGCCCTCGTCAACTCTTCGCAGGCGGACCGCCTGCAGCACGCCTTGCAGCGCCAGGGACTGCTCGAGATGGAGCGGGTGGCTTGACCGACATCGAAGCGTCTCGCACCTATTGGAACGGCCGGGCCGTGGACTTCGACGATCACTTCGACGTCCTGCCGGTACGCCGCCAGACAGTCCGCCGGGTGGGCGAACTGGCGCGCGTGGCTCCCGGGGCGGTTGTGCTCGACCTGGGAACGGGCACGGCCCGGGTATTGCGCGAACGCGCGGAGAAGTTTGCCGTGGCGGCGCAGCTGATCGGGCTGGATTTCTCGGCAGAAATGCTGGCCAGAGCCAAGAAGCACACCAGCGCCTGTGGACTGCACCAGTTCAAGGCGCTCGCCGGCAGCTTCCTCGACATCCCCTTGCCGTCCGGCTCGGTGGATTGCGTCCTTTCGAGCCTGGCCCTGCACCATGTGTCCGATGCCGACAAGCAGCGCGTGGCGCGGGAGATCATCCGCGTTCTCAAGCCCGGTGGGCAGTTCGTCATTGCAGACCAGATGAACTGCACCGGCAGGGATCTGGACGCGGTCGAACTCAAAGAAATGATGATCCGCACCTTCTTTCCCCATGTCGATCCCCAGGAGGCGCGGAGCCGCACCTCCAGTCAGGCCGAATACACCTGTGCGCTTGGCTTTCTCGCCGACCTTTTCGACGATATGGGCGCAACAGTGCAAAGCGAGTCCGTCTGCGACCTGATAGGGATCGTGCACGGTGCCAGGGGACCGGCGTGACCGTCCCCGGCGAGCAGACCGCCATCCTGCGCTTCGCCCAGGCGGGGCAGTTCGTGGGCACCTCCATGTACGGCGTGTGCACCATTGCCCTGAGCATCCTCATCCTGAGGGAAACCGGCTCGTTCTCCGCCTATGGCGGTAACGTCGTCATCGCGGCGGCAGGCACTGCGCTGTTCGGACCCCTGGCCGGGCTGCTGATCCAGCGTATCGGCCGGGCGATGTTGACCATCGCCGTGTCTGCCGGCGTCTTGCTGGCCGCTACGGCGACGCTCCTGGCCGCAACGAGCGGCGCCGATGTCCTCCCCTGGTCACTGTTGCTGACCCTGGCCTGCAGCATTCAGTGCTCGGCCATGGCCGTAATGTCCATCAGCCTGCCAAGGCTGCTGGAGGAACGGGGTATCGACCTTTCCGGCGGCCTGGCCCGTATCCAGCTGGCGGAACAATCGGCCAGGGTATTATCGCCTCTGCTGCTGGTCGTCTTTGTGCCGCTCAACCTGATCCAGATCGCGGTCATCCTGCAATTGCTGGGGGCATGGACATTGCTTCTGGGGCTCAGGCGATGGCGCCTGATCTCCAGCCTGGAACGGCGGGTGGAATCCAGTCCTGCCGAAAAGGCATCGCGCGTGTCCGCCCGGGACATGCTGGCCATCCTACGCCAGGACAGGACGATCAGAATATTCGCCCCCTATCTGGCGGTGTCGACGGCCTGCGTGGAAGTGGCCGCAATCGCCCTGGCCCCGGTCGTCGTGTCCTTCGCCGGCGAGGCCATGTTTGGCCTGTCGATGACCATAGCCAATATCAGCGCGGTCTGCGGCAGCATCGCCGTGCGGTGGCTGCAACCCTTCTGGTCCAGGGCGTTCGCGATACGGCTCTTCCTGGCCATCGAGTTTGCCGGCGGGATCCTGATCGCCATCGAGTCCCAGACCCAGTCTGTGGTCGTCTATACCATGGCGCTGGCCGCGGGCTTTTTCATCATGCCGGCCTCGCTCGTTGCCGCCCAATATGTGTGGCTCGGCGGGGCATCACGGCAGCGCCAGGGCATCCTGTCCGGCCTCGAGCGCACATCGAGCTGGCTGCTCGTGCCCTTTGCCTATGCAACAGCCCCGTTCTGGATACCGCAGGGCGCTTCGGCACTGTCGGAGGCGGCGGTCGATGCCCTGCGCATGGTCGGTCTTGCTGCCGCCCTCGCGCTTGCCGGATCGACAGTGATTGCCTGGTTCCTGCTGGGAGGCACCAGGCTTGGAACAAGAACTGCAGAACAGGAGGCAAGGTAGCTAAGGTGTGTTCGATATATGCGATCCTGAATTCCGGAGCCCAGCCGCGGGAGCGGCGAAATCTCGCGGCCCGCCAGTCTCACCTGCTGCACCATCGTGGACCCGATTCATCGGGGATCTGCGAGATCGGCAAGAATGTCCTGTGCCACAACCGCATTGCCGTGGTGGATGTCTTCAATGGAGGTCAGCCCATCCGGAGCCAGGATGGTCGCGCGGCCGTCATCGCCAACGCCGAAATCTACAATCATGCCGCGTTGCGCCAGTCCTGTTCGGCCTTTCCATTCAGGACCGCTTCGGACTGCGAAGTCATCCTGCCGGTCCTGGAACGCGAGGGAGCCAGGGGCATCGATCGGCTTCGGGGGATGTTCGCCTTTGTCGCTGTCTTCGATGGCGGTGAACGCTTCGTCATCGGCCGCGACCATATCGGCATTCTCTCGCTCTACTACGGCTACGACCAGGAGGGCGCGCTGCATGTCTCCTCGGAGTTGAAGGCGCTCGAGGGGGTGTGCGTATCCTATTCGGTATTCCCACCGGGTCATTACCTGACCGAAACCGACCCGGCGCCCGTGCGCTATTATTTCCCGCCCTGGTCGGATGCGACCCCGACGCTTGCGCCCGATAGTGACGACCTCCGCCAGGCGCTCACCGCCTCGGTCAGGCGGCATCTGATGGCCGACGTAAATGTCGGCTTCCTGCTTTCGGGCGGCCTGGACTCATCGCTCATCGCCAGTATCGGAACCCGGCTGTTGCGCGAACAGGCGCCATCAGCCGACATAGCCTCCTATTCGATCGGCCTGGCGGACTCCCCCGACCTGGAGGCAGCGCGGGACGTGGCCGACTTCCTGGGCCTGCGCCACAACCAGCAGGTATTTACCGTCGAGGAGGGACTCGATGCTCTTGAACAGACCATCTACCATCTTGAATCATGCGATGTGACCTCGGTGCGCGCCTCGGTGCCGATGTATATGCTGTCCAGGCGCATCCGCGGTGACGGGACCAAGGTGGTGCTCACCGGCGACGGCGCCGATGAGTCCTTTGCGGGCTATCTCTACTTCCATTTCGCCCCCGATGACGACAGCATCCACCAGGAATGCACGCGCAAGCTTGAGATGATGCATCTCTATGACTGCCTGCGCGCCAACAAGACCATGCTGGCATGGGGCGTCGAACCCCGCGTGCCATTCCTTGATCGTGACTTCCTCGAATTTGCCATGGGCATCGCCCCGCGCCTCAAGCGGTGCAGCAGCGACCGAATGGAGAAGCATGCCTTGCGCGAGGCCTTCAGGACCTATCTGCCGGATCGGGTGCTCTGGCGGCAGAAGGAGCAGTCCTCCGACGGCGTCGGCTATGGCTGGATCGATGGCCTCAAGGCTTATGCGCAAAGCGTCGTTTCGGACGCGCAACTCGAGCGCGCGCCCCGCGACTTCCCGAAAAATCCGCCACGGACCAAAGAAGCGCTGCTCTACCGCACGATCTTCGCCGGCCTGTTCGGAAGCGACAGTGCTGCCGATTGCGTTCCCCAGGGCAAGTCCTCGGGAAACGCCACCGCCATTTCCATGACATGGATGGGCGACAAGGCAATCGACGACCCGTCAGGTCGCGCCGTGCGGGGTGTTCACAACGCAGCAGTGGCGGGCTGACCGGCGCTATACTGACGCGCGAAGCTGCCCCTCTGGCAAGTAACGCGCCTTCCTGTCCAATATCCCGCGCGCCCCAACAAATCCGGACAGCGAGCATTTCGTTCACAATTGTCGGAACAACCAATAAAAGGTTGTGCTGGCGGCATATAATTGCATAGTGCCCGTGGTGGCGCGCACTCCTGCCATTGCCTGTATTACAGGCGGCGACGCGTCGGCAATATCAAGGAAGTTCGACATCCGAGCTCGAGGGAGCCCGTTGTGTTTCGATTGTTCGGCCACCCGAGGCATGACGGCGCCGGTGCCTTTCCAAGCCGCGCCTATCTGCTCATCGCCATGCTGACTTTTACGCCCGAACGGGCGGCGGCGCGTTCGGCGATCACAAGTCATCTCTGGGAGCACTCGAGCCCCGGCCACGCCTTCTCCAACCTGCGCTATGTGCTGAGCCGGGTGCGCAAGTGGGACCAGTTGAACGGGCGGGAAACGCTTCGGATAACGGCCGATCGGGTTGCCTTGGCGGAGGGCGTCATCAGCGATGTCGACCGCCTCCTGGCCAAGTCCTCGATCGACAGCCCCGGCGAGATCACCGAATTGCTGAACCTGTGGTCAGGTGAACTGCTCGAGGGTATCGACATTCCGGCTGGTGACCTCGACCTGTTGCTGCGGTCCGCACGCGATCGCATGACGCAGCGCTTCATCCAGCTCGGCCTCGAGGCGGTTGCCAGGATCGGGGGGCGCCAGGCCGAGCCATTGATGAACCGGATGCTGCACCATGCGCCGTTCAACGAGGAGGTTGTCAGGGCCAATCTGATCTATCTGGTCTCCTCGGGCCGGATCGGGGACGCCACGACTTACTATCGCGACTACTGCAACCGCCTTCGGACCGAGATGAATGTGGATGTGGAAAGCGAGACCCGTATCCTGGCCGGTCAGTTGCAGTTGCGGCTGGGCCAGGCGCTCGGAGGTCCGCCACCTGCACAGCCACAGCCGGCCGACCCCTTCAGGGGCGCATTCACGACCGAACTGCCGCCGGCCAGAGCCGATGGCGGGCTGCCGCGGCTGCTGATCCTCCCTCCAATCGTCATCCCGGGCGCCACGACCTCGGCCGAGCTTCGCCTTGCCCGGGCCATGGTTTCCGACCTCACGCTCTTCCTGGGCAAGTTTCGCACCTTCGCGGTCATCGCGCCCTTCACGGCCCGGTCCGTGGACCTGGCTGATCCCATGGCCGCCGCCGAACAGATCGGGGCGCGATATCTGGTAACCACCCGCGTCCTGACCTCTTCGAGCCGCAATGTGCTGGCCTTTGCGCTCATGGACAGTACGACGGGCGAGATTCTGCTGGCCGACACGCTGCCCATTGAGTCCCGATATCTGGAGTCGAGCGCTGCAGCCCTGGTGGAGGCCCTGGCGTCATGCATGAAGCGCCGCATATCAGGGTCGGAATTGCTGCGCTTTCATCAGACCGGTGAAGCCTCCGCTTTCACGCACTATCTGCTGGGCGTCGAAAAGCTGCGCTACGACCTGCCGGCCATTCGCAAGGCCAGGAAACACTTCAGGCGCGCCACTGACCTGGCCCCCGATTTCGCCACCGCCACGGCCATGATCGCCCGGACGCTCAACTATGAATGGCTGGTATTGGGGCGGTCCGACAACGACATCCTGCAAAGCGCATTGACCCTGGCCAATCGAGCGGCAGAGATCGATCCCCTGAACCCCGTGGGGCACTGGGAAGTGGCGCACAGCCTGCTTTATCTGCACCGGCTCGACGAGAGCCATGCCCATATCGGCAAGGCGACCGACCGCGCCCCGCACCTTGCCGACCTCCTGGCCGACGAGGCCGATCTTCTGGTGCATTCGGGAGAGTTCAACCGCGCCCTCGAAGTCATCGACAGGGCGACGGCGCTCAATCCCAATGCACCGGACGAATATCTGTGGGTGCGCGGCTCCGCGCATTATTTCCTGGGCGAGTACGATCGGGCCAATGCCATCCTGACCAGCATGCGCAATACCGAGCCGGTGTCGCGCCTGATCGCCGCGAGCGCCGCGATGGCGGGAGACATGGAGACTGCGGCGCGCTACCGCAGACACTGGCTGAGCCGCTATCCCGATTTCCGGCTGGGTGACTGGATCACCCATATCCCGCTCAAGCAGAACACCACCCGCGAAGTCATGCTTGAAGGCATGCGGCGCGCCGGCTTCCGGTGACCGCGCCCGCCATTGGTATATATACGAATTTCTCCGCAATAGGCCGCATGGGAGGATCGGTGGCGAAAGGAGAAACCCCATGCACCACTTCAGCATCCAAGGGATCGAGGGCACCAACCGCATCCGCATCACCGACACCCGGACCGGGAAAGATGAGGAGATCGTGGTCAGCGAGGCAGTGTCGGCCCGGGTGAACAAGGCGATGTCTTTTGTCGCACCGCGCGAGATCCCGTCAATGAAGGTCTGCGCCTTCCGTTGAGGAAGCGCCCATGAGCCTTCCCGCATCAACGCGCAGTCGCAGCCCATCCCACACGGTCGAGTTGATGCGACCGTACTTTCCCGAACTGGGCATTACCAGGATCGCCCGGCAAACCGGCCTCGACCGGATCGGCCTGCCCTGCTTTGCCAGTATCCGGCCCGACTCGCGCACGCTCGCGGTCAATCAGGGCAAGGGGCTGACCGATGATGAAGCCCGGGCTTCGGCGGTGATGGAAGCGGTGGAATTTGCCGTGGCGGAGCGCCCTCGGGTCAAGGCGATCATGGCCACCGCCAGATCCCTCATGGAGGCAGGGGAAAGCGTCTATCTGGCCAGGGACCTGATGCCGCTGGGTAGGCCGCTCGACCCTGACAGGCCGATACGCTGGGTCGAGGGCCGGGGCCTGCTCGACCAGGCCTTGGTCTGGGTACCCCTGGCTGTCGTCACCCTGGGGGACATGTCTTCGGACCTGCCGGGGATCTGTCACACAACCAATGGCCTTGCCTCGGGCAATACCCTGACCGAAGCGGTGCAGCACGGATTGTGTGAACTGATCGAACGCGATGCGACCACCCTCTGGTATCTGGCCGGGCCGGACAGCATGGCCGGAAGCTGTATCGACCCTGCCGCCCTCGGCAGCCAGGCGGTGGATGCACTCATCGACCGCATCGAGGCCGGAGGACTGGCCGTTCGCCTGTTTGAACAGACCTGCGATACGGGCATATCCGTCATCATGGCCGTCATCGCCATGTTTGGGGGAGCCGGTCACCACTTCGATATCTGCAGTGGCTATGCCGCCAGTCCCGACCCCGTGCATGCTGCCCTGCGCGCGCTTTGCGAAGCGAGCCAGTCCCGCATCACCACCATCGCCTCGGCCCGCGATGACATCGATCCTGCCCTGTTCGGACAGAAGCTGGACCAGGCCGGTTTCGACCTCTTCCGCGACCAGATGCCGGCGCGCGCGCCCTCTGCCTGCTCTGTGCCGCCCTGCAGCGGCGAGGAAACCGTCCAGCATATTGCGCGTCACCTGGCCGCCATCGGCATTGACCAACCCATTGTGGTGGATCTGGGCGGTATGGACATGCCCTGCCGCATTGTTCGTGTGTTGGGACCGGAGATGGAAGCCATGGGAGCCAACACGAACTGGCGGCCGGGCCGCCGGGCCGCCGGGGTCGCGTTCTGAGATGCAGGTGATCTTTGCGGGGCCGAGCATTTATGGGGCGAGCCTGCCGGCCGGACACTACCAGATCCGTCCACCTGCCCGGCAAGGCGATCTCCTGGGAGCCGTGGAAGACGGGGCCACGGCCATCGGGCTGATCGACGGCGTATTCGGCTCCTCCGGATCCGTCTGGCACAAGGAGATCCTGCTGGCTCTCTCCCGAGGAGTCGCCGTCTATGGCGCCTCATCCATGGGGGCACTCAGGGCGGCTGAATGCGCCCGATATGGCATGGTGCCGGTTGGCGCGATCGCGCAGGACTATTGCGAGGGCAGGCTGGATGATGACGCGGCCGTGGCGCTGCTGATGGGACCGGCCGAAATGGGCTACATGCCGCTGGTCGAACCGCTGGTCGATATATGGCCGACCCTTCGCGCCATGCAAATGGCGGAGAAGATAGGCGTCGGCGAGGCAATGGCCATCAGGACCGCCGCCGAAGCCATCTACTTCCAGGATCGAACCGTGGAGGAAATCGCCGTTCGGGCCCTCCCGATCGAGCGCCGGCAGCAATTCGTGGCGGACTACAATCACCATCGCGTCTCCCAGAAAATGATCGATGCGCTGGTGCTGATTGACCTCTTCTGCCAGGGCCTTGCCCGGCCGGCCGAAATGACGGGCTGGACCTATAGACCCTCTCCCTTTGCGCTCGCCAGGGCCCCGGCCGGATAGGCCGGCTCACGCTTCGCTCGCGCTCGCCATGGTCTCACCCTTGCCAACGGAGGGACCAAGCGATGGAAAATGTTTCGGAAACAACGGTCAGCAACATCGCGCGCCTGGCACGCGAAGTTTCGCAACTATCGCCTCGCGATCGAACCCGCATGTTCAAACTGGTGGGCAACCTGCAACGCGGCCAGCCGCGCCAGTTTGCCGAAATGCAGGACGTTTCCATCCAGTCCGCCCGCAAGGGCTGGGACCTGCTGACCCTGCGCGAAGAACAGGTCCTGTTCCTGGTGGTGGACGGATTGCTCAACAAGCAGATCGCCGCACGGCTCGGCATAAGCCAGCGAACGGTGGAGCTGCATCGCTCCCGCTGCATGCTCAAGCTAAAGGCCAAGAACATCGTCGATCTCTGCCGCGTCGTGTCTGCGCTGGGCGTTCTGGACGAGCGATAGGCCCCAGGTGAGATCGGCGCGTAAATAGGCGTCCGGAGGCAGAGGCAAGGACCCGTCGTGCTGCGTCAAGCCGGCAAGGGTGAACGGTCGCGTCCGTCCATGACGCTCCGGCGCACAATTTGACCGCCGATTTCACGGTAGCCCATGACCGGCTCGGACGTGTCTCCACAAACCCCATTGACGCCACCCCCTTGCCGGGCGTATTTCCCGCCTCAGGACACCTCTCCCTAACGAGAGGCGCATAGGCCTGGGAGGGCCGCTTAGAATGGCTGAAATGCCCCAAACCGCACCGGCGGTAAAACCGGCTAATCCAAATTTCTCGTCGGGTCCGTGCGCCAAGCGTCCAGGTTGGACGGTTGAAGCGCTTGCCGGCGCCCTGACCGGCCGCTCGCACCGCGCCAAGGTCGCCAAGGCCCGCATTCAGCAGGCTATCGACCTCACCCGCGAACTGCTCGAGGTTCCGGCCGACTATCGCATCGGCATTGTCCCCGCTTCCGATACCGGCGCGGTGGAAATGTTCCTCTGGAGCGCCCTGGGCGCCCGTGGCGTCGACATGCTGGCCTGGGAAAGTTTCGGCGCCGGCTGGGTCACCGACGTGCAGAAGCAGCTCAAGCTCCCCGACGTCCGCATTCTCGAAGCCCCCTATGGCGAATTGCCGGACCTTGCTCAGGTCGATTTCAATCGCGACGTGGTCTTTACCTGGAATGGCACCACTTCGGGCGTCCGCGTGCCCGATGCCGATTGGATCCCGGCTGATCGTGAAGGCCTCACCATCTGCGACGCCACCTCGGCGGCCTTTGCCCAGAAGCTTGATTTCCAGAAGCTCGATGTCGTCACCTTCTCCTGGCAGAAGGCGCTCGGCGGGGAGGCCGCGCACGGCATTCTCATCCTCTCGCCCCGCGCCGTCGAACGGCTGGAAAGCTACAAGCCCGACCGCCCGCTGCCCAAGATTTTCCGCATGACCAAGGGCGGCAAGCTGATCGAAGGCATCTTCAAGGCCGAGACCATCAACACCGTCTCGATGATCTGCATCGAGGACGCCATCGATGCCATGCAGTGGGGCCTGAAGATTGGCGGCCTCAAGGCCATGCAGGCCCGCGCCGATGCCAATTTCAAGGTCCTGGCCGACTGGGTCGCCAAGACCGACTGGGTCGACTTCCTCGCCAGGAAGGCCGAGCAGCGCTCCAACACTTCGGTGTGCCTGTCGATCGTCGATCCCGAGATCGCCGCGCTCGATGCCGAGGCTCAGGCCGCCTTTGCCAAGGCCATCGTCGCCCGCCTCGACAAGCTCGGCGTCGGCTATGACTTCGGCTCCTACAAGGACGCCCCGGCGGGCCTCAGGATATGGGCCGGCTCGACCATTGAAGCCTCCGATCTTGCAGCCCTGACCCCATGGCTCGACTGGGCCTTCGCCCAGGAAAAGGCCGCGCTCAAGGCTGCTGCTTAACT
>CBFGTF010000037.1:0-21415 GCA_965651655.1 uncultured Devosia sp. | reverse complement strand
TTCTCTTTCTTCAATCTTCACAATGTCAAAGAGCTGACCCATCGCCGTCACCGGCTGATACGTCGGGCGAGAGCAGTGCTCTCTATGATTCCATCAGGGAACATGATTTCCTGTCCGGCGAACCGGCAGCAACTCTGCCCTTTGAGGATCGTTGTCAGTGGAAGCGCGCTGGGCGCTTGCGTCGTCAACGAGCGGGGTTATAGGGGACCCCCTTCTGCCCGTCAACACCCCACATGAAAGAAACATGACATTTCTTTCGGGGGTCGAACCGTCGATGTGCATAACCCCATTCAAACCCCTGTGTTTGCAGGCCTTTCCGGCCCTGCGCTAGAGTGGCTCGCATGCCGTCGCGGCCCATATCCGCACCGGCGCACCGGCCTCGGCGCCGAGTGATTGGCAGCTATCGTCGGGAAGACAGAGGGTCCAGGGGCTCGGGGTCATGCCGGAGGCCGCCAGAACCAGCTCGGGCAGAGGGGGGATCGCGGGCCTATAGGTCCAGCGCCCCCCATCCCAGACAGCGTCGGGCGGAACAGCAATCCCGGCGCCCGGCCCCTCGACGCTGGCCTTGACCAGTTTCAGGGTCTGCGCCTCCACCACCCAATGCTCCTGCCAGAGGGTCTTTTCGACCGAATGGGTCCAACCCAGCGTGAAGCTGGACGCCGCCAGAGCCATGACCGTTCCGGCAGACGCGATGCAGAGCATCAGGACGCCGCCGCCATGGGCGGCTGGCGCAGCCGCCACCAGTGCTGGCCGACCAGCAGAAGGGCCAGGGCAAAGCCCAGTTCATCGGTCCATGGCAGGGCCAGCATGAGCAGGATCGAGATGGCAAAGGCGGCAAGCCGTTCCAGCCGGCCCACGGGCCCCAGCAGATAGCCGACAACGGCCACCCCGAGCAGGCCGATGGCCAACACGGTCTTGAGGACGATGTAGGCGACTTCGACCGGATAGCCGAACTGGGCGGCAATCGCCCCGCCATCCTGCAGCATCAGGGAGGGCGTATAGACGGCCATGAAGGGCACGATGAAGCCGGCGGCGGCGAGCTTGGTGGCCTGGACCGAGATCTTGAGGCCCGAGGTCTTGGCCATGGGCGCCGCAGCAAAGCAGGCCAGCGCCACCGGCGGGGTCAGATCGGCCATGATGCCGAAATAGAAGACGAACATGTGGCTGACCAGCAGCGGCACGCCCAGTTCGAGCAGGGCCGGGCCCGCCAGCGAAGAGGTGATGATGTAATTGGGAATGGTGGGAATGCCCATGCCCAACACCAGGCAGGTGAGCATGGTCAGGACCAGCGAAAGGAAGAGATTGCTTTCACCAATGGCGATGATGGCGCCGATAAAGGTCGAGGCGATGCCGGTGAGCGTCAGGGTGCCGATGACGATGCCGACAATGGCACAGGCAATGCCCACGGGCAGCGCATTGCGGGCCCCTTCGGCCAGCGAATCCCGGACAATGCCGAGGGTCTCCCGGCCGCCCTTGACGAAGACACAGGCGAGGACCAGCGCCCCGATGACCAGCATGAGAAGATTGACGCCGTAACGAAGGAAGGCCGCGGCGGCCAGACCCAGCGCCAGCCAGAACACATAACGGAAGGCGCGCGGTCCGATGGCGGCGGCCAGAGGCGTACCCAGGATGAGCACCACCACCAGCGCCAGGCCCATGGTGCCGGCAAAGATCGGAGTATAGCCGGCAAAGAGCAGATAAACGAGCGCGGCCAGAGGGAGCACCAGCGGCCAGTGATCGCGCAGGGCGTGCCAGGGATTGGGCAATTCTGCCTTGCTCATGCCACGCAGGCCGGCCTTGCCGGCCTCCAGATGCACCACCCAGAAACAGGTGGCGAAATAGAGCATGGCCGGGATCAGGGCGGCGATGACGATGGTGCTATAGGGCACATCCAGGGTCTCGGCCATGATGAAGGCCACGGCCCCCATGATCGGGGGCATGATCTGCCCGCCCATTGAAGAGGTGGCCTCGACGCCGCCGGCAAAGGCCGGACGGAAGCCGAAACGCTTCATGAGGGGAATGGTGAACTGGCCACTGGCCACCACATTGGCGACGCCGGAGCCCGAAATGGTGCCCATGAGCGCCGAGGACAGCGTGCAGACCTGGGCCGGCCCACCGCGCCAGCCGCCGACCAGGCCCAGCGCGAAATCATTGAACAGCTTGATCATGCCGGCCCGCTCAAGGAAGGCGGCAAACACCACGAAGATGAAGATATAGGCGGAGGAGACATAGACGGGCGTGCCGTAGATACCCTCGGTACCGAAGCCGAAATGTTCCACGATCTGCGCGAAATCATAGCCGCGATGGACGAAGGGGCCGGGCATGTACTGGCCAAGGAAGCAATAGGCGAGGAAGAGCCCGGATATGATGATGAGGGGCAGGCCCATGAGGCGGCGCGCGGCTTCGAAGACAAGAATGATGACCAGCGTTCCCACCGCCAGATCCATGGGCGTCAGGAAGCTGCTGCGCCTGAGCAGGTCCGCATAGAACACCCAATTATAAAGGCCCGTGAGGAAGCCGAGCACCCCCAGCCCCCAGAAGAAGACCCGGCCCCAGGTGGTTTTGGCGACAAGATTGCCGACAAGGCCGAAGCCGAGCAGGAGCAGGAAACCCACATGCATGGCGCGCACCACCTGACTGGGCAGCGTGCCATAGGCGGCGGTCCAGAGCTGGAACAGCGCGAAGGCGATGGCAATGCCAAAGGCAATGCGCCCCATGATGCCGGCGCCAAAGCCGGGCGGCAGGCCTTCGACGAATTCTTCGGCCGTTTCAGGTGCAGGTGTCGGTGCCGCGGAAGCGGTGGTCATCGAGTATCCTCCCCAGGACTCGCAGATGTGGATGGTATCAGTGTCGGGGCAATTCGGCATGCCCTGTCGCCGGACAGGGGCCGGGTGTGAAGGTGCGGTGGGCGATGCAAGCCAAGCCGCGCCCTCCAGAGCATTTCACCGTTTCGTCGAAACGCTGAAATTTCTCCAGGTCATTGTTTCCTCGCGCTTCCGAACCGCAAAACCGTTGCCACTTTTGCTGGAAGCGCTCCACACCAGCCGGACCCCCACCTCATTCCCTCCCCACAAGGGGGAGGGAGGCGAAGGGGACGCCTTTTGTGGATGATGCCAATAAAGGCTAGAGGAGGCCCGCTTCCTGATAGTAGCGCTCGGCACCGGGATGGAGCGGGATGGAGAGGCCATCGGTTGCCGCCTCGGGGACGATGCCATTGGCCGCCGAATGGGCCGCCTGCAGCCGATCAAGGTTCTCGAAGATCAGCCTGGTCATCTGGTAGGCGGTTTCGTCGCTGACCCCGGCATGGGTGACCAGGATATTGCCGATGGCGGCGGTAGCGACATCGGCGTCCTGGCCGTCATAGGTGCCGGCGGGAATGACCGATGCGATATAGGGAGCCCCGATGCTGTTCACGACATCGGCGGGAATGGCCACGATATTGATGTCCATGGTGGCCGAGAGGTCCTTGATGAAGGCAACACCAAGACCCGAGGATTGCAGCGTGGCGTCAAGCTGGCGGTTCTTGATCAGTTCGGCGGATTCGGCATAGGGCAGGAATTCGACCTTGCCCAGATCATCATAGCTCATGCCGGCGGCCGCGAAGATGGCGCGGGCATTGAGTTCGGTGCCCGAAGCGGGGGCGCCCACCGAGATGGACTTGCCCTTGAGGTCTTCCAGCGTTTCGATGCCGCTCTCGGCCGAGGCGACGATCTGCACATAATTGGGGTAGATGGCGGCGATGGCACGCAATTCGGTGAGCGGAGCGGGGAAGCCGGCTTCCTCCAGCCCATCCCAGCCGGCCTTGACCGAGTCGCCCAATGCAAAGGCCAGCTCGCCCTTGCCCTGCTGAAGCAGATTGAGGTTTTCGACCGACGCCTTGGTCGCCTGCACCTGGGTACGGGCACCCTCGATATCCTCGGCATAGAGTTCGGACAGGGCCACGCCGAGCGGATAATAGACGCCCGAAGTGCCGCCGGTCAGAATGTTGATGAATTCCTGGGCGTTGACGGCGGCGTTGCCGCCGACGGCCAGAATGGCGCCAGCAAACAGGGTCGCGACGCGGCGAGCGGGAACGAAAGACATGCGAAAGATCCTCCCAAAGCATGTTTTATGGTTGTGCCCCGACGCCTCCTCGCGGCGGGACCGTCTCGATGATTGCAATGACCGTGCCATCTCGGATTTTCCCGGGATTGCGGGGGCTTTGGTAAAGCGCAGACCCGATCCGGAGCGGATTTCCGCCAGTTCGGCGTCAAGCGGGGCGGAAATCCGCCAATCCTTGCCGGTCCGAGCCGGCATCCGCATCCACCCGCAAACCATAGCGCGCGATCTTTTCATTGAGGGTGCGCCGCGCGAGGCCAAGGGCCTGGGCTGCGAGGGCGGTTGACCCGCCGGCTTCGCGCAGGGCCTCTTCGATGATCGTGGCTTCAAAACCGGCAACCCTGTCGGAAAGGGTCTGCTGCATTCCCTCGCCCTGCCCTTTCCGCTGCTGTCCCAGCCCGAGCACAATGCGCTCTGCCATGGCCTTGAGCTCGCGGACATTGCCCGGCCAGGATGACACGGAAAGGCTCGAGGGAAGAACGGGCGCGTGGACGGACATGCCGAAACGCTGGGCCGCGCGCCCGGCAAAGAGATTGAACAGAAGGGCGATGTCCTCGCGTCGCTCCCGCAGCGGCGGCACCGGCAGGTCAACCGTGGCGAGGCGGAAATAGAGATCGGGGCGGAAGCGGCCCGCTTCACTTTCGGCGCGCAGGTCAACCTTGCTCGCGGCGATGAAGCGCACATCGATGGGGCGTGAGGCATTGCTGCCCAGCGGTTCGATGCGCCGCTCCTGGATGGCGCGCAGGACCTTGGCCTGGAGCGAAAGGGGCATGGATTCGATCTCGTCGAGAAAGACCGTGCCGCCCTTGGCATATTCGAGCTTGCCGATGCGTTCGGCCGCCGCGCCGGTGAAGGCGCCACGGGCATGGCCGAACATTTCACTTTCGAACACGGTTTCGGGAATGGCAGCGCAATTGATGGCGACGAACTGTCCCTTGGCGCGGTTCCCAAAATCATGCAGCGCCCGGGCCACGACTTCCTTGCCGGTGCCGGTTTCCCCGGTCACGAGCACATCGACATCGATATCGGCCAGTTGCAGGATGGACTTGCGCAGCGCCACCATGGGCGCGGAAAGCCCCACCAGCCGGTCTTCCAGATCGGCGCCACCGGCGGACTGGCGCAGCCGGACGAGTTCCCGGCCCAGGCGCCGCCGTTCGACAGCGCGATCCAGCACGGCCACCAGCAGTTCGGCGTCATAGGGCTTTTCGATGAAATCATGGGCGCCCGAGCGCATGGCCTGGACGGCCAGCGGCACATCGCCATGCCCGGTCAGCAGCACGACAGGCAGGTCGGGGGCAGTGGCGCGGAAATGGTCCAGAACCGCGATGCCGGTCATGCCGGGCATGCGCACATCGGTAACAACGCAGTCGAGCGCGCCCGGATCAACGCGGGCAATGGCCTCGGCTGGCGCGATCGAACTGGTGACGGCAAAGCCGCAGACACCGAGCCAGTCCTCGGCGGCCTGGCAGAGGTCGGCCTCGTCATCGATGAACAGCACCCTGCCCCGGTTCATGCGGACTCCATGGCCCGGGGCACGGGCTCGACCCGATAGAGCGGCAAGGACACGCGCACCAGGGTGCCACCTTCCGGTGCGGCCTCGAAGCGCAGCGAGCCGCCGAATTCCTCAAGCAGCGTACGGGAAATGGAGAGACCCAGACCCAGGCTTTCGCCACTGTTCTTGGTGGTGAAGAAGGGCTCGAAAAGGCGCTCGCGGACCGCCTGGGGAATGCCGGTACCGGTATCGGCAATATCGACGATGATACCGGCGTGTCCGTCGCCATGGGCAATCAGGCGCACGGCGGTATTGCCGGCGGCGGCGCTGGCCTCGATGGCGTTGAGGATGAGGTTGATGAAGACCTGTTCGAGCCGCAGCGCATTGCCGGACACGGGCGGCAGGTCCGGCTCCCAGACGGCGGTGACCACGACGCCGGCATCGCGCGCCTGGGGCGCCAGGATATCCATGGCGGCGTCAAGGACCCCGGGCAGCAGCACCGGTTCGGGCGGGCCAGGATCGCGCCGGGACGAGAAGGTGCGCAGATGCTTGATGGTGCGCTGCATGCGCTTGAGCAGATTGCGCCCGCCTTCCAATATGCGTTGCACCTCGGCGGGCGCATTGCGCTGGGCGTGAAGGTCGGCGGCGGCAAGCGTGTTGTCGAGCGCCGAGAGCGGCTGGCTCACCTCGTGCACGATGGCCGCAGACATGCGGCCCAGAGCGGCGAGCTTGGCGGCGTGAATGAGATTTTCCTGGGTGGCGCGCAGTTCCGCCTCGGCCCGGCGCCGCTCCTCGACCTCGTGGGCCAGCGCCCTGGTCCGCTCGGCCACGCGTTGCTCCAGCACAGCGTTCTGGTCGAGCTTGAAGCGGACGATCTGCCGACGCTGGTTGAAGACCAGCCAGGCGCCCAAGGCCAGAACGGCCACCAGCGCGGCCAGGCCCCCGATCAGCCGGGCTTCGCGCTCGACCGGCTCGAGCGGCAGAGCCGAGAGCAATTGCCAGCCATCGGGCTCCACGGGGCGGCGGCCCAGCAGGTGCTGGCCATCCTCGCCGGTCAGCAGGCTTGAGGAGCCCGCACCGGTCCGCGGGGCGATGGGGATGGCGGCGGCAAGGTCGACACCGTCATAGCGGCGCTGCTGTTCCAGCCGGCTGATGGTTTGCGCATCCAGCGCCTCAAGCGGACGATAGGTCCAGTCCCGATCACCCGAGAGGAACACCACACCCTCGCGATCGGCAATGGCGCTCATCTCCCCGGCTGCAGTCCAGGTCTGGGCCAGGAGCCCCATATCGACCTTGGCCACCACGACGCCGATGGGCCGCCTTCCGGCATCGATGCGGCTGGAGAGAAAATAACCCGGCTTGCCGGTCGTGACGCCGACTGCATAGAAGCGGCCGAAACCGGTGTCCATGGCGTTGATGAAATAGGGCCTGAAGGCGTAGTTGTGCCCCACAAAGCTGCCCGGCTCGTTCCAGTTGCTGGCTGCCAGCGTCTCGCCGGCCAGATCGAGCACATAGAGCTCGTCGGCACCCGACATGGCGCGCACGGACTTGAGATAGGCATTGGCCGCGTCCACGGCCTCGGGGCGCCGGGACTGAAGCATGGCAAGGATGCGCTCATCCTGGCCGATGACGCCGGGCAGGTAGCGGAACCGCTCGATCTCGCTTTCGACCGAGCGCAGATTGATGGTCAGGCGATCCTGGACCTGCCGCTCGACCTCGGCAAAACCACGCAGATAGGCCACCCGCCAGGCGCCCAGCGCCAGGCAGAAGACAATTGCCATGGCCAGGGCGGCCAGCCAGAGATGACGGCGCCGGATCAATGCTGGCACGAATGAACTCTCCTCCCGGGTCAGCCGGTCTGGTCCGGCCAATCCTCACCCAAGTTGAGCCAGTTCCAGCTCGGATGCAACGGGTGCAGTCAGGGTGGGGGAGGCTGGAGGCGACCCATGGCCGCCCCCATGCAGGCGATCAGCGCACAAGGGTCAAGGTGTCCGGATCGAAATACTTGTAGCTTGAGTGACCCTCGGCATCGGTGACGGTCGCGACGACATAGTCGCCCCATTCCTCGATATTGGTCACGTTGAAGCCCTGGTCAGCAATGTCCTGGGCAACATAGACGCTCGAATAGTCAAAGACCTTGTCTTCGACGGCGAAGGCCGGGGCGGCGACCGTAACGGTCAGGGCGGCAAGAACGGCGGGGACGATGAACTTGTTCATGGATTGAAACTCCTTGGGTTGAGAACAAGGGCACCATGCCCGGGGGCACCTTGCATGAGCATGGCCGCTGCATGAACAGACGGAAACTTACCAAGACGTAATTATTTCAACACGTTAGCGGAGCCAGCGCCCACCATTCCCAATACCGCAGTGACCTATCCTTTGAGGGCGGGCAATCGTGGGAGAATTTGGCGCCGCCACGCCGGCAGGGGAAAAATTCGTGGCCTGCCCCCGCAAAGTCCCTTGCGGCGGCGCCGATTTGTACCGAATACGGGCAATAGTCAGCCCGACAGGATAAAGAATGGAAGTTCGCGTAGAAAATGTCCGCAAGGAATTCGACCGGTTTCCGGCCCTGCACGACGTTTCGCTCGATATCGGCTCGGGCGAACTGATTGCGCTGCTGGGACCATCGGGTTCGGGCAAGACCACGCTGTTGCGCCTGATTGCGGGGCTGGAACGGCCGACCGCTGGCCGCATCCTGTTCGGTGAAGAGGACGCTTCGGAAAAAAGCGTACAGGCGCGCAATATCGGCTTCGTGTTCCAGCACTATGCGCTGTTCCGGCACATGACCATCCTGGAAAATGTCTCCTTCGGCCTCAAGGTCCGGCCAAGGGCCACACGGCCACCGGCTGGCGAGATCCGCCGCCGGGCCATGGAACTGCTCGACCTGGTCCAGCTCAGCGGCCTCGAAAAGCGCTATCCCAGCCAGCTTTCGGGCGGGCAGCGGCAGCGCGTGGCCCTGGCGCGGGCGCTTGCCATCGAACCGCGCGTGCTGCTGCTTGACGAACCCTTTGGGGCGCTCGACGCCCAGGTGCGGCGCGAGTTGCGCAAATGGCTGCGCGAAATTCATGAGCGCACCGGACACACCACTGTATTCGTGACCCACGACCAGGAAGAGGCGCTGGAACTGGCAGACCGGCTCTGCGTGATGAGCCAGGGCCGGATCGAACAGGTGGGCACGCCCGACAGCGTCTATGACAGTCCGGCCTCACCCTTCGTGTTCAGCTTTATCGGCGAATCCAGCCAATTGCCGGTCGATGCGGACAAGTCGGGGATTTCGCTCGCCGGGCGCCCCCTGGGCCTGCCCGGTTCCGGGGTCAGTGGAGCGCAACGGCTCTTCTTTCGTCCCCATGATGTCGAACTGGTCGAGGACGGCGCGGCCCTTGCCGGCAACGTTGCGAGCAGTCGCCGGGTTGGCGGCACGCGCCGGGTGGAACTCGATCTCGACGGGGGCGCACACCGGGTCGAGATCGACCTGCCCTTCGATCATCCGGCAGTGGAGCGGTCCCAGATCGCTTTTCGCCCCAGGCGCTGGGCCCTGTTCCCGGCGGGTTGAGCCGCAGACGCCTCGGGCGCGGCGGCCTTCCGCAGGGCATCACCCGTAACCTCGTGCGGGGTCTTGAACCAGTGGAAGGGCCGCAGAGCGAATTCGCGCAATGCCAGCAGCGTGGCCACCCCGATCAGTGCCCAATAGAAGGGCAGCAGCACCTGCCAGGACCACAAATGCGGCTGCCCGGTGCGGGCCAGCCCGACCAGGTTCGTGACAATGGCCACGGCCTGCCCCAGCACCAGGACGGCGGCACAGGCCATGGGCCAGAGCAGCGGCTGCGGCCAGGCCAGATGACCCAGAATTGCCAGCGCGAGCAGCGCCACGAGAAAGCCGGCATGCAGCAACGGCGCCAGCAGCATGCCGAGCAGGATGACCTGGAACATGGCCGTGCCGCGCCAGCCCAGGTCGGCCAGCAACATTTCCGGGCGCCGGTTATGCACCACATAGGTCTGCATCCAGCCTTTCATCCAACGCGTGCGCTGGCCCAGCCAGGGCTTCAGGTGCATCGGCGCGGCCTCGAAGGTCCGGGCCGGGCTGGTGGCACAGCGCAATTTGCGCCGGGCCAGGCGCACACCCAGATCGGCGTCCTCGGTGACGTTGAAAGCATCCCAGCCGCCGAGCTGGCGCAGCGTGTCGAGGCGGAAATGGTTCGAGGTTCCACCCAGCGGCATGACCAGGCCCCAGCGGGCCAATGCCGGTAGCAACACGGCAAAGAGGCCCGCATACTCGCCTGCAAACAGGGCCGGCAGGGCGCCCGCGCCGCCATTGTCAATCACCAGGCGCGCCTGGATGCAGGCCACGTCCGGCTGCTGCCGGAACTGGGACACGATGCGCAGCAGCTGGTCGGGTTCGGGCCGGTCTTCGGCATCAAAGACGACCAGGAACTCACCCCGGCATGTAGGCAGGGCAAAATCGAGCGCCTTGGGCTTGGTCCGCGGCAGGGCGTCGGGAACCACCAGGGCCGAGAAGCGCGCATCCCCCAGGTGCCTGCCAACGGCATGGATGGTGGCCGGCGAACGCCCCTCGACCACAAAGATCACGTCGAGTTTTTCGGCCGGATAGTCGAGCCGGCTGAGGGCCGCACAGAGCTGATCGACCATGTTGGCTTCGTCGCGCAGCGGCACCAGAACCGAGTAGACCGGCAGCGAGGCCCGGTCTTCATCCTCGATCGCAACGGGCAATTCGGGATCGGGGGGCATTGCCAGAGCAAAGAGGCGCAGGGCCGACGGCAGCAGCACCAGAGCAATCCAGAGCGGGGCCAGCCAGAACTGCCCGGTTAGCGGCGCCAGGATGATCAGCAAGGTGAGCAAGACCAGCAGAGCAACGAAAGCGCGCCGGGTCGGCCCGGTCAGGTCCAGCTGGGCGGCGGCGTGGGGCCAGAAGCGCGCTACATTCTGGCGTGCACCATCGAGCAGGGCGGCACTGGCGTGGTCGACCAGAAAGGCCCGCAGTGCCGGTGCGGGAACCAGGCACAGATTGCGGCGCAGATCGGGGCTGGCCCGACGCGACTGTGCAAGGCGCAGCAGTCCGAAGAAATCGGGAGCCGCAAAGGCCACTTCTCGATCCAGAAGGCGCAGGCGGTAGAGCCGTACCTCGCCGAGCATTTCCAGGCGGTGCGGGTCAATGCTTGCCTCGGCGGCCCGCGGCACCGCGTCGATAAAGGCGAGGTCGGCCCATGACGCAGCGCGGCGCATGATCTCGGCGTCGGACACACCCAGATGGGTCGCGCACCAATGCAGGGGGTCGACTTCGGACAGCAGGGCCTGGTCCATGGCCAGCCGTGCGCTGGTCGCGCTGGCTCCAGGGCCAAGCAATGCCTGCATCAGGCTGGTGGAAGCGGACACGCCGCCATCACCGCATGAGAGTGTGATCCCTGACGGGCTGAACTAGCTGTGACGGGACAGACATGAAGGTCCGGCTTGTGCCGGTGATCCGCCGCACATTGTCCAGGGCCGCCTCCGATACTTCGATCCAGGCGGCAATGGTTGGCTTGCCATCGATCATTGCCGGGGCCCCCAGCGGGGTGATGCGCCAGCCCACGGCGGTGCCGTGTTCGAGCATGTAGATCGAAGATACGAAGGTGATGAAGCTCAATCCCTGAGATAGGGCATATTCCATCACCGCGCAGAAAAGGGCTGCAGACTCGGGTGCACGGCGCCGGCCTTCGCGTCGATCCGGATGCACGTAGAAACGTGTCCAGTCGGCCCCAAGCGAAGGATGGGCGGGGAATTCTCCTTGCACTAACCCGCTAAAGACTGTCTGCAGCAAGTTCGGCCGATCCAGCGGCGTGATGCGTGAACCACCCACCAGCGTTCCATCTGAACCGGAAATCAGGAGATGGGTCGCATCGGCATTGTCAAACGCATCGATGTCTCGCCCATCAGGACGGCGCAGGGCCTCCCAGCCCTCCATCTCGACAAATACTCTGTGTCGCAGCCGGAAGTTCTGCTCAAGCAGTTCACGGCCCTGCCGGTCCGCTGGATTGCGGACGATGTGCAATTTCATCGTTCTGCCCCCCGAAGCTACCGGCCTCGACAGGCAGAGTTAGGCACAGGCAGGGAATGAAACGAAATTGGGAAAAATCACAAGAGGGCGACAAAAATTCCGAGATCAGAGCGTGATGAGCTTGTGCCTTATCGCCTCGACCACGGTATGCAGGCGATTATTCGTGCCCATGCGCTTTTGCGCGTTTTCGCAATGCTGATTGATGGTGCGCGGGGTGAGGCCGGTGATGTCGGCGATTTCCGAGGCGGTCTTGCCGGTGGCAGCCCATTTCAGGATTTCGGCCTCGCGCGGGGTGATGCCGCGCCGTACCACGGGGCGACCGATGGGACCGTTGAGGTAGCGCAGCCGCCCATGGGCATAGAGCGCCAGCATGTGGAGTTCGAGGCGGCCCTTTTCGTCCAGGTGATCGGTCTTGCCGACCAGGGACACCACGCCCTGCATGCCACCTTCCATGTGGACCGGCACGCAGAAGCCTTCGTCCATGCCGAATTCGCGGGCTTCCTGCATCACCCGTCGCGCCGGGGAGTCATTCTCCCGGTCATAGGGCGCGTCCGACCAGTCAAAGGGGAGCGTGGTGGAGAAGCAGTGGCGTGCCACCGGGTCCAGGTGCACATAGCCCTTGCCGGTATAACGCTCATACCATTCATCGTCCCAACCCGAGAGCAGGACAAAGGGGCGGACATCCACGCCGGGGTCGGGCAAGCCGGAGACAATGAAGCGCTCGAAGCCGTAGTCGCCTATGGCTCCATACATGATGTCGAGAATGGCATCGGAACTGGTCTGATGCTGGATGTTCTCGATCGTCGACATCAGATCGGCATTCATCCCGGCAAGTCCCCCCTTAGGCCGATTGAACCCTCGCGAACATTGACCCTGTTCTTCGTGGAAGGCAAGCGCTGCGATACTGACCGGCTCCGGGCCATGGCCAGTATCGCAAAGTCAATTCAGCCCTGGTGAAAATGGTGCGGGTTGAAGCGATAGGCGGTAGAACAGAACTCGCACACCACTTCAATTTCACCATCCACCGCCATGTCCTGCCGTTCCGCATCGGAGAAGCTGTTGGTCAGCATGTCTTCGATGCGGTCGACCGAACAGGTGCAGCGTTCGACCAGGTCCTGCGGGGGGAAAACCCGCACACCGGTCTCGTGATAGAGCCGGAACATCAGCCGCTCCGGCGACAGGTCCGGATCGGTCAATTCCAGATCGCCCACCGTGCCGAGCAGGGCCTTGGCCTCGGACCAGCCATCGGCCTCGACAAAGTCGGGGTCAGCGGACTCCGGATTGTCGAAATTGCCGTCGCCCGGCAGGTCTGCCATTGCCGACAGGCCATTGGGCGGCAGATGCTGGATCAGCATGCCGCCGGCGCGCCAGCGGGGGCGATGATCACCGCGCGTGGTCATCTGTGCCACGGCGAGCCGCACCTGGGTCGGGATCTGTTCGGACTGCATGAAATAGGTATGCGCCGCCTCTTCGAGCGAATTGCCATCGAGAGCAACGATGCCCTGATAGCGCTCCGTCTGGGGACCCTGGTCGATGGTCATGGCGAGATGGCCCTTGCCCAGGAGTTCTGCCGGGCTGGTCCTGCCGGCTTCGGACGCCTTGAGCAGCGCCTCGTGGTCATAGCGGGCATAGCCACGCATGCCATCTGGCGCGTCGAAATCGACGACGATCAGGTTCACCGGCCCATCGGTCTGGGTCTGCAGGATGAAACGCCCCTCGAACTTGAGCGAGGAGCCGATCAGCGCCGAGAGCACCACCGCCTCGCCCAGCAGGCGCGCAACCGGCAGGGGATAATCGTGGCGGCTGAGAATGGTGTCGAGCGCGATACCCAGGCGCACCACCCGGCCACGGGTGTCGAGCTTGTCGAGCGTGAAGGGCACAACGGCATCGTCGCCGGTTTCGGGGCGGTCCAGGCCCAGGCTGGCGAGCAGGTTGTCGGTCATGGTCTGTTCCGTCATCATTCGTAATGTCCTTCGCAAGGCTAAGCCTTCAGGCCGAACCGCGCCACTGTCATGGCAACAGCCTGCCCATGTCATTCCCGCCAGGGGAATGAGTGGACAGGCCTCAAGCAGGCAAGTGAACTGCTGCTAGTTCGTTTCGACCCCGAAGGCCCAGCACAGAATGGCCTTCTGGGCATGGAGGCGGTTTTCGGCCTCGTCAAACACCACCGACTGGGGACCATCGATCACCTCGTCGGTCACCTCGTCGCCGCGATGGGCGGGCAGGCAGTGCATGAACAGGGCGTCCTTGTTCGCCAGGGCCATTAGATTGGTGTTGACCTGGTAGGGTTTCAAGACCCGCCGGCGCTCGGCAGCATCCACGTCGCCCATCGAGACCCAGGTATCGGTGATGACCAGATCGGCGCCGTCCACGGCCTCGCGCGGATCCTCGATCAGCCGGGCATACTTACCCGCGCGGGTGATGTCCTGCATCAGGTCCTTTTCCGGGGCGTATTCGTCCGGCGTCGCGATGGTCAGCTCGCATTCGAAGAGCTCGGCCGCATTGACCCAGGAGTGCAGCACATTGTTGCTGTCGCCGACCCAGGCAATCTTGGCGCCACGGATATCGCCGCGATGCTCCTCGAAGGTCATGAGATCGGCCATGATCTGGCAGGGATGGGCGCGACGGGTGAGGCCGTTGATGACCGGAACGGTCGCCGCCTCGGCCAGCTCGAGCAGGTCGGCATGGCTGAGAATGCGGATCATGATCGCATCGACATAGCGGCTCATCACCTTGGCGGTATCGGCCAGGGTTTCCTCGCGGCTGAGCTGCATTTCCTGGCCGGACAGCATGATGGTCTGGCCGCCCAGCTGGCGCATGCCGACATCGAAGCTGACCCGGGTGCGGGTGGACTGGCGCTCGAAGATCATGGCCAGGACCTTGTCCCTGAGCAGTTGCGGGCGATCACCGTCCTTGAGGCGGGCCTTCAGGGCGCCGGCCTGGTTGAGCATGCCGCGCAATTCGGCATAGGTGAAATCATCGATCGAGAGAAAATGGTTCGAGGTGCCGGTCGTCTTCATGGGCCGGGTTCCTTACTATGACGCTTGTATAATCGGGCGGCCGAGCCGCGGTTGAGCACTCCGCCCTAGCAGGGGGGAGGAAACAGGCCGCTTCGGCGTCGTCCGAAATGATAAAAGACCAGCATCGTGATCAGCCCGCCGCAGCGGTCGAGGCCGTCTCGGCCTCGATGGCATCGAAGGCCGCGCCGATCCGGGCCATGGCATCCTCGATATCGGCTTCGGTGACGATCAGCGGCGGCAGCAGCCGCAGCACATTGTCCCCCGCGCCGATGGCCAGCAATTGATGGTCATCGCGCAGCCGCGCCACGAAATCGCGGACCGGCGGGGCGATCTTGATCCCCGCCAGAAGGCCCTTGCCGCGCATTTCGAGCACATAATCGGGATATTTCTGGGCAAGCTGCTGCAGGTGCCAGGCGAGCCGCTGGCCCATCTGTGCCACATGGTCAAGAAAACCCGGCGCCTGGATGCGGTCGAGCACGGCATTGCCCATGGCGCAGCCCAGCGGATTGCCGCCATAGGTGGAGCCGTGGGTGCCCGGGACCATGGAGGCAGCCGCCGCCTCGGTGGCGAGGCATGCCCCGAGCGGAAAGCCGCCGCCAATGGCCTTGGCCACGGCCACGATATCCGGCGTGATGCCAGCCCATTCAAAGGCAAAGAAGCGGCCGGTCCGCCCGAAGCCGCACTGCACTTCGTCAAGAATGAGCAGCAGGTCGTTTTCATCGCAAAGCTGACGCAGGCCCTGCATGAACTCGGCAGACATGGCGGTGACGCCGCCTTCGCCCTGCACCGGCTCGATGAGAATGGCGCAGGTCTGAGGGCCGATGAGGGCCTTGACCGCCTCGATATCCCCGGGCGCGGTATGCTTGAAGCCGGGCATGGGCGGGCCGAAGCCTTCGAGATAGCTCGGGTTGCCGCCGGCAGCGATGGTGCCCAGGGTGCGGCCGTGGAAGGAGCCGGTGAAGGCAATCACCTCGTAGCGGTCCGGCTGGCCCTTGGCATAGAAATAATGCCGCGCCGTCTTGATGGCGCATTCGAGCGCCTCGGCGCCCGAATTGGTGAAGAACACCTTTTCGGCAAAGGTGGTGTCGACCAGCCGCTGGCCCAGCCGTTCCTGCTCGGGAATGGTGAACACGTTGGAGGTATGCCAGACCTTGTCGGCGGCAGACTTGAGTGCGGCGACCAGATGCGGGTCGCCATGACCCAGGGCATTGACGGCAATGCCGGAATGGAAGTCGAGGAATTCTCGGCCATGCTGGTCATACAGGCGCATGCCCTCGCCCCGCTCGAAGGCGAGATCGGACCGGGCATAGGTGCCGTAGAGCGCAGACATGGTGCAAATTCCTTGTGTTGAAGCCAGAATGGGCGAGCGTGACAAAGCTGCCACAGAAACCAAAAACGCGCCCTCTCGGCAGCGCGTTTGGTGCCGAGAAATAGGCGAAAATTACCCGTAAAGTCAATGAGTCACGGCGCAAGTGCCTGATTTGACTCAAGGATTGTTAGGGTAAAATTAACCTATGAATAAGCGGGGAAAATCCCCCCCGACTCTTGATCCCGATTCCCGCGATGGCGTAATCTCAAAGGCGTTGGGGACACGATATCTCGTGCGGCGGACCCGCTCAACATACGAACTGTAGAGTCGCAGGCTGCCAGGCCATTTTGGCAGCACAATGAAGGATTCTGTTTTGTCGATGGTTTCAGGAGCGCAATCGATGGGCTGGACTGACGAGCGCGTCGAACTTTTGAAGAAACTTTGGATGGAAGGGCTCAGCGCCAGCCAGATTGCGGCTGAACTGGGCGAAGGGGTGACGCGCAATGCCGTGATCGGCAAGGTGCATCGCCTCAAGCTTTCGGCCCGTGCCAAGCCCACCAATACGGCGCCGCGCGCCCGTCCGGCCGCCCGGCCCTCGACACAGCGCCGCGTGGCCAGCCCGTCTTCGGGCAGCAGTCACGGCCATATGAGCGCCAAGTCGCGTTCTACCGGCTCGGCGCGGCCGCAGGTCATGGGCGCAACGGCCCTTGCCATGAACCCGGAGATGGAAACCCAGCTTTACGTGGCCCCGGCGGCGGCCGAGCTGTTCATCCCGGAGGACAAGCGCCTCAACCTCCTGCAGCTCAACGAGCACACCTGCAAGTGGCCGATCGGCGACCCGCTGACCAAGGACTTCTATTTCTGCGGCCAGCACAGCCTGGAAAGCGGTCCTTATTGCGAATTCCACTCGCGCCGCGCCTATCACCAGATGGACAAGAAGCGCCGCTGAGGCGCTTGATCGGCAGTCGAGAAAGCGGGCGCCCACGGGCGCCCTTCTTGTTTCCGATGCTATTGCACCCGCAGGGCGCCTTCGGCCCGCAACTGGGCGGCGCGTTCGCCGCCATTGGCGGCCCAGTCCTGACCGAAGGCCACGGTGCAACCGCGCGCGGCGCCCAAGAGGCTCGAAGGAATGGTGCCCCCGGTGTCGTGAATCCGCGACACCTCGCCGGCCAGGCGATGGCAATCGTCGAGGCTGACCTGGGTTGCGGATGGCGCGGAATAGCTGCTCCAGGCGAAATAGCCCGTGATCGCAATGGCGAGAGTCGCGGCTGGCCAAAGGGTCTTCATGCTGGCGCTCCTGTGCAGGCCGATTTTGCAAAGGCGCGGCGAAACGTCCATCAGACGGCAGAAACGGGCTTAAGGGCGGGTTACCGGGATCGGATGAAACCGAAATGTCGGGCCCGGCCTCAGGGCAGCAGCACATCGACACGCAGGCCTTCGCCCGGCCGGGACCTGATGCTCATCTGGCCGCGATGGCGCTGGATGATGTGCTTGACAATGGCCAGACCCAGGCCGGTCCCCTTCTTCTTGCGGCTGGTCTCGGCATCGATGCGATAGAAGCGCTCGGTCATGCGCGGCACATGCTCGGGCTCGACGCCCGGGCCATGATCGACGATGCTGACCATATATCTCAGGCCCGATCGCTCGATCTCGACAAGGTCGACCTCGACGGTTCTGCCGTCCGCGCCATATTTGATGGCGTTGTCGATGAGGTTCTCGAAGACTTCATAGAGCTGGCCGCGATCACCGGTGACGATCACAGGACTTTCGGGCAGGGTCAGCACCACGTCCAGATCTGCGGCCCTGGCCTGGGTCTGGAGGCCCTCGCGCACTTCGCGCAGGAGACCGGACAGGTCCACCGAACCGGTGGGACGCACATGCTGGTGCATCTCGATGCGCGAAAGGCTCAAAAGGTCATCGATCAGCCGGCTCATCCGGTCGGCCTGGGCATGCATGATGCCGAGGAATTTCTCGCGCGCTGCCGCATCGCGTGCGGCCGGGCCGAGCAGGGTATCGATGAAGCCGATCAGCGAGGCCAGCGGCGTGCGCAATTCATGGCTGGCATTGGCAATGAAGTCGGACCGCATGGCATCGACGCGCTTGAACTCGGTCAGGCTCTGGAAGGTCACCAGCAATTGCCGGTCCGGGTCGGCAGACCAATCCCGGTCCTGGCGCCGCAGGGGGGCCACCACGACGCGGTTCCAGGTTTCGGACGGCAGGGTCTCGTGCAGTTCGAAGCTGCGCGGCTCGCCACTGCGCTGGGATGCCTCGATGGCCGAAACCAGATCGGGATTACGCATGACCAGGGTCATGACCCGGCCAAGCTGGAGATTGGGATATTCCCGCGCGGCCGCGCCGTTGCGATGCAGCACCGCGCCGCTCCTGTCGAGCACCATGGCCGGATCGCCCAGCGCCTCGACAAAGGCGGGCATCCTGTCCTGGTCGGCATCGGCCGCAATCGCGCGGGCCGGCACTTCGACAGTATGGGTAATGGTGACAATCGGTTGGGGCAGCATGGCGACAAAGCCAGCCAGGACCAGAAAGCCGATCAGCGCCAGATCAGGACGCAGGCCGCCAAAGACGACGAAGCAGACAACCAGGCCGGCAAGGCCGAGCAGGAGCGGGGCCTGACCGACAAGGCGCGCCAGCAGACCGGCGGGCTTTCGGGACAGGTCTGTGGTCCGGAGATCGTCCATTTCTGGGGGTCGAATCAATGCCTTGGCCCCGCCTCTTGCGCGGGAGACAGGTTCATAGCACGGTCTGTGTGACAGTGGAGAGACAGCGTGACCGACCCCATCGACGGCTTTGACATCAACGACCCGGAACTGCCCAAATCCATAAAGAAGGCAGCGTTCGAATCCGGCGGCTATCCCTACAAGGACAAGCTCGACGGTGATGAGTATGACACGGCGATGTATGCACTGCAAAAGCAGCTGGTTCTGCACCAGGCGCATATGGCCAGGGCCGGCACGCGGACAGTGGTCATTTTCGAAGGGCGCGATGCCGCCGGCAAGGGCGGGACCATCGAGCGGTTCCTGGAAAACCTCAATCACCGCTACAATCTGATCGCCGCCCTGCCCAAGCCCAATGACCGGGAACGCACGCAATGGTATTTCCAGCGCTATGTCGACTGGCTGCCGGCGGCAGGCGAAATGGTGCTGTTCGACCGCTCCTGGTACAATCGCGCCGGGGTGGAGCCGGTCATGGGTTTCTGTACGCCCGAACAGACCGAACATTTCCTGGAGGAGGCGCCGGAATTCGAAAAGCGCCTGACCAGGGACGGCATCAAGATCTTCAAGCTCTGGCTCTCCATCGGCCGGGAAATGCAGTTGAAGCGTTTCCATGACCGGGCCCATGACCCCCTCAAGACCTGGAAACTCTCACCGATCGATCTTAAGGCCCTGGAGCTGTGGGGGGATTACTCGGAGGCACGGGACCGGATGCTCAGCCGCACCGACAGTGCCCACGCGCCCTGGACCGTGATCCGGGCCAATGACAAGAAGCGCCTGAGGCTCAACGCCATCCGCACGGTGCTGCATGGGCTGGACTATGAGGGCAAGGACGAGGCCGAGATCGGGGAGATCGACCGCAAGATCGTGCTGAGCGCCGAGGCGTTTCTGGGGATGAAGGGGGAGTAGGACCGGCGCCTCCACATCCCCGGTGCGACACCCTCCCCTTGACGGGGAGGGATGGGGAGGGGTGCTCACACACACAGATCGCGTGTTGAACGCACCCCCACCTAGCTCTGCTACGGCCCGATGGGCCTAGCGGCGCTACCTCCCCCGTCAAGGGGGAGGTGATCCGAGGTCAGGATCAGAACGCCCATTCGCCCTTGCGCATGACGGGCTCGGTGGAGCCGTCGGCGTGGACGCCGTCGATGTCGACCTGGTCGGAACCGATCATCCAGTCGATATGGATGAGGCTCTTGTTGCCGCCCTGGGCGAAGATCTGGTCCTGGGTGAGGGTCTTGCCGCCCTCGAAACAGTCGGCATAGCACTGGCCCATGGCGATGTGGCAGGAGGCGTTCTCGTCATAGAGGGTGTTGTAGAACAGGATGCCGGAGGCCGAGATGGGCGAGGAATGGGGCACCAGCGCCACTTCGCCCAGGCGCCGCGCGCCCTCGTCGGTATCGAGCACCTTGTTGAAGACGTTCTCGCCCTTGGTGGCCTTGAGCTCGACCATGCGGCCGCCTTCGAAGCGAGCCTGGATGTTCTCGATCAGGGTGCCGTTATGCGAGAGGGGCTTGGTGGCCGAAACCGTGCCCTCGACGCGCAAACGGTGCGGCGTGGTGAAGACTTCCTCGGTGGGGATATTGGGATTGCAGGTCACCCCGTTCTTGGCTTCGGAGGCGCCACCCTTCCAGCGATGGCCATCGGCCAGGCCAACGGAGAGATCGGTGCCCGGACCCTTGTATTTGAGGGAAGAGAAGTTCTTGCCGTTGAGCCAGGTCCAGCGGGCCTTGAGGTTGGCATTGTGCTGCTTCCACTCGGCAATAGGATCGTCACGATCGACGCGGCTGGCCTTGAAGATGGCGTCTGCCAGCTTGCCCACGGCCACGTCCTCGGGATCATTGGGGAAGACCAGCTTTGCCCAGTTCACGGTCGGGTAGGACACGATGTTCCAGTTGATATCGAAGCCGGTGATCAGTTCGAGCGCCGGGCGATAGGCAGCGGAATTGGCGCGGTTGGCGCGGGAAACCTTTTCCGGATCCTCATTGGCCAGCATCATCGGATTGTCGCCCGAAATGGCGAGGCGCGCGGCATTGTTCCGATAGGCCTCGGCCATGCCGGCATAGAGCCAGCCGGCAGCCCGGTCAAAGCTGGCATCACGGGCGTGGCGGAAGCGGGAGAGCGTGGCTTCCTCGTCCGAATAGATGGTGGTGACCAGGCCCGCGCCGGCCTTGTAGGCATGTTCGGTGATGCGGCGCACCAGCGGCGCGGCGGTCATCGGGGCGGTGATGATCAGGTCCTGGCCTTCGGCCAGTTGCAGGCCAACCTTGATGGCCACTTCGCCAAGCTTGTCGAGTTTGACCGGATCGATGGGGGAATTGCTCATTGGGGCGCAAAGCCTTCTTGCTCTTGAATCGATTGGGCTGGAGCCTATCGCCGTCTCCGGCGGGACGCTACCCCGGGAATAATCGCAGATCCGGTTGACGCCGATCAAAGTGCGCCGGGGCGGGCAATGCCAGTGAAGAGCCATTCCAAAAGGAGGCTTTCATGCCCATGAGCACCACACTCGTCATCGCCGCCGTCCTTGCCATCTTCGGCGTCTTCTCCCTCGCGCTCGCCTATGCGCAGATCCGGACCAGAGGCATGATCGCACCGGGCGCACGCAAGTTGGATTAAAGGCGCGCGGCGAAGCGCCGGATCGCCTCTCGGCCCCCGGTTCTGCAAGTGGACGTATCCCGAGGCGCGTGCGTCTCAGTAAGTTTTAGTAGATAGAGA
>CBFGTF010000036.1:0-21626 GCA_965651655.1 uncultured Devosia sp. | reverse complement strand
GCCTGGCAGGGGCTGGGGGACTCGAACCCACGACCCTCGGTTTTGGAGACCGATGCTCTACCAACTGAGCTAAACCCCTTCAGGCGAGGCCGTGTCTAATGGCAAAGTCGGCGCGATGCAAGGGGCTGATTTGGTGCGTGGTGAAAAGCCCCGTCAATGCCCTGCCCCGCATGCACTTCGTCATTATGGATCCGCCGCGGCACCCGCCCAGCGGTCCATTTCCCACGACGCCCCAACCCGCCCCGCGAGCACTCCCGCTCCCTGGCCGACGCTTCAGGCGCCTGAGCGGCGCACTCGGTGCTGCATCCGGACAGGCCAGGAAATTTGCCCATGCACCGTGTTAGATATTGAAAAAACTCACCTTTTCGATCCGGGGCACCGACCCCTACACCAGCGCACAATGCCACTTTACATATAATAGTACTTTATGTAGCGTCTGATCACCGCCTGAAGCGAATACGCCGGGCGGCCATTGGGAGGATTTCATTGTGAGCATCATAACCAAGCTTGCCCTCGCGGCAGGCCTCGCTACCGCCTTGTCTTCCGGTGCCCTGGCACAGGACATTTCCGGCAAGGTCATCGGCTTCTCGCAGATCGGCTCTGAATCGGGCTGGCGCGCCGCCGAGACATCCGTGACCCGGCAGCAGGCCGAGGAACGCGGCGTCGACCTCAAGTTCGCCGACGCCCAGCAGAAGCAGGAAAACCAGATCAAGGCCATCCGCGGCTTCATCGCCCAGGGCGTTGACGCTATCCTGGTCGCGCCTGTCGTCGCCACCGGCTGGGACGACGTTTTGTCCGAAGCCCAGGAAGCCGAAATTCCGGTCATCCTGCTCGACCGCGGCATCGACGCCCCCGAAGACCTCTACCTGACCTCGGTTGCCTCCGATCAGGTGCTCGAAGGCCGCGTGGCCGGCGAATGGCTCGTTGCCGAAGTGGCCGGCGAAGACTGCAATGTCGTTGAACTGCAGGGCACCGTGGGCTCCAGCCCGGCCATCAACCGCAAGCAGGGCTTCGAGGAAGGCATCGCCTCGGCCTCCAACATCACCATCTCCCAGAGCCAGACGGGTGATTTCACCCGCTCCAAGGGCAAGGAAGTGATGGAAGCCTTCCTCAAGTCGTCCAATGGTGGCGCCGATATCTGCGCGGTCTATGCCCATAATGACGACATGGCGGTCGGCGCAATCCAGGCCATCAAGGACGCTGGCCTCAAGCCGGGCGAAGACATCCTCGTGGTCTCCATCGACGCCGTGCCCGATATCTTCACCGCCATCGCGGCGGGCGAAGCCAATGCCACGGTCGAGCTGACCCCGAACATGGCCGGCCCCGCCTTCGACGCCCTGGCTGCCTACTGGGCCGATGGCACCATGCCGGAGAAGTTCATCATCACCGAGTCCAAGCTCTACACCTCGGCCGACGACCCGGCCGGCGAATACGAGCGCCGCAAGGACCTGGGCTACTAAGCCGCAACGCTCTGCTAGACTAACAACAAGGCAACGAGTCCCCGCCGGCCCGCCGGCGGGGGTTTCGCACGAAAGCTGCAAGGCAAACGCAGCATGGAGGGGCAATGAGCGAGACCGGCTATGCGCTGGAAGCGCGCGGAATCGTCAAGATTTTCGGCAATCACGTGGCGCTCGACGCCGTTGATTTCGGCCTCAGGTCCGGCGAGGTCCACGCCCTGCTCGGAGAGAACGGCGCCGGAAAGTCCACTCTGATCAAGATCCTGACCGGAGCCTACCAGCCCGATGGCGGCATGGTTCTGGCCGGTGGCGAGCCGGTCCATCTGGACAATCCCCAGCAGGCCCAGACCCACGGGATCGGCACCGTCTACCAGGAGGTGAACCTTCTGCCCAACCGTTCGGTGGCCGAAAACCTCTTCCTCGGCCACCAGCCCACGCGGTTCGGTCTGGTCGACCGGCGCCGGATGGAACGGGAGGCCCGCGACATCCTCAAGCGCTACGGGCTGGAGCTTGATCCGGCCAGTGAACTGGGCGCCCATTCCGTCGCCGTGCAACAGATCGTGGCCATTGCCCGCGCTGTCCAGCTTTCGGGCAAGGTGCTCATCCTCGACGAACCAACCGCGAGCCTGGACCGCAACGAGGTCGAGAGGCTGTTCGAGATCATCCGCGATCTGAAGGCCCGGGGCCTGGCAATCGTGTTCATCACCCACTTCCTGGACCAGGTCTTTGCCATCGCTGATCGCGTCACCATCCTGCGCAATGGCAAGCTGGTGGACACCAGGGCGCTCGATGACATGACCCGCACCGATGTCGTGCGGCTCATGCTGGGCAAGGATGTGGCCTTTTCCGGCGCCACCGGGGTCGAGGATGCCCGCCCGATGGGCGAGGTCCTGCTCGACTTTGCCAATTACGGGCGCAAGCGCAGCGTGCATCCCTTCAACCTCAAGATCCACAAGGGCGAAGTCATCGGCGTCGCCGGCCTGCTCGGCTCCGGGCGCACCGAAATGGCGCGCATCATGTTCGGCGCCGACGCGTCCGACGAAGGTACGCTGGAGATCGCCGGCCAGAAAACCAGCATTGCCCGCCCAACCGATGCCATAGCGCACGGCTTCGGCTTCTGCCCCGAGGACCGCAAGGCCGAAGGTATTTTTGGCGACTTGTCCGTGCGGGAAAACATCATCATCGCGCTTCAGGGCAAGCTCGGCTGGTTCAGCGCGCTCAATCGCGACGAACAGATGGAAATCGCCGGCCGCTTCGGCGAGGCCATGGATATCCGGGCCGCCTCGCTCGACATGCCGGTCAAGCTTCTGTCCGGCGGCAATCAGCAGAAGGTCATCCTGTCCCGCTGGCTGGCCACCGACCCCACCTTCCTCATTCTCGACGAGCCCACGCGCGGCATCGACGTCGGCGCCCATGCTGAAATCGTGCGCACCATCAACCGGTTGCGGGACGAAGGCCTGGCTCTGGTCGTGATCTCGTCCGAACTCGACGAAGTCGTCGCCTATTCCTCACGCATCGTCGTGATGCGCGACCGGGAAATGGTCGCCGAACTGAGCGGCGAAAACATCAACCCCGGCGTGATCGTGCAGGCGATCGCCAATTATCGGGAGGGCCCATCAGCATGATGCGGCGTATTCTCACATCTCTTGCCAATCCGCAATTGCTCGCCCTTGTTGGCGTGTTGCTGGTCAATTGGCTGTTGTTTCCCAATTTCTTTCGCATCACCTGGCAGGACGGGAGGCTGTTCGGCAGCCTGATCGACGTTCTCAACCGGGGCGCGCCGGTGGCAATCCTGGCCATCGGCATGGTGGGTGTCATCGCCACCAAAGGCGTCGACCTTTCGGTCGGCGCGGTGATGGCCATGGCGGGCGCGGTGGCAGCGACATTGGTGGTGGCCGGTTATCCAGCACCAGTCGCGGTGGCCGCCGCGCTCGCGGTCGGCCTGCTTTGTGGCCTCTGGAACGGCTTCCTGGTCGCCGTGCTGGATATCCAGCCTATCGTTGCCACGCTGGTGTTGATGGTGGCGGGGCGAGGCATCGCCCAGCTCATCACCGAGGGGTTCATTGTCACCTTCACCGATCCGGTGCTGATCTATATCGGCACGGGGTCGTTCCTGGGACTGCCCATGGCGGCCGTAATCGCTGCCGCACTGCTTGTCATAGTGACACTACTGGTGCGCAAGACCGCCCTTGGCCTCTTCATCGAGGCGGTTGGCGTCAATCGCGCGGCCGCGAGCCTGGCTGGAATCCGCAGCCGAATGCTGCTGCTTTATGTCTATGGCCTGTCGGGGCTTTGTGCTGCCATTGCCGGCATCATCGTGGCTGGCGACATTCGCGGGGCCGATGCGAACAATGCCGGTCTCTGGCTTGAGCTCGATGCCATTCTTGCCGTGGTCATCGGCGGCACATCCCTGCTGGGCGGGCGGTTCTCCGTCCCGCTGGCGGTGCTCGGGGCCATCATCATCCAGGCCATGAACACCGGCATTCTCGTTTCGGGCTTTCCGCCCGAGTTCAACCTCATCGTCAAGGCGGCGCTGATCTTCTTCGTACTCATCATCCAGTCGCCCCTTGCGAGCCGGATCGTGCCGGTCCGCGCAACAGTCCGGGGGGCCCGCAAATGAGCCGCAGCCTTCGTCCGCTCCTGGCCACGGCCATCATCTTCGTCATCGCCTATGCGCTGGCGGTCATGCAGTTCCCCTCGATGTTCTCGACCCGGGTGCTGGGCAATTTCCTCACCGACAACGCCTTTCTGGGCATTACCGCAGTGGGCATGACCTTCGTCATTCTGTCGGGTGGCATCGATCTGTCGGTGGGGGCAGTCATTGGCTTCACCGGCGTGCTTGTCGCGGTGCTGATCGCCTGGGCGGGCTGGCATCCCCTCGCTGCTTTCGCGCTGGCGCTGGCCGTGGCCGCAACCTTCGGCGGCGTCATGGGACTGGCCATTCACTACCTGCAGGTGCCCGCCTTCATTGTCACACTCGCCGGCATGTTCCTGGCGCGCGGCGGCGCCTCGGTCATCACGCAGGACTCTGTGCCGGTCAAGCATGAGTTCTATAGCTGGATTTCGGAGCTGATCATTCGTTTGCCCGGCGGCGGCAGGCTCAGCTTCATCGGTCTGCTCATGGTCGCCGTGTTCATCCTGGGGGCCCTCTTGGCGCACCGCACCAAGTTCGGCTCCTATGTCTACGCGCTGGGCGGCAATACGGTGTCGGCCTCCCTGATGGGCGTGCCGGTGGCGCGCACCACGGTTGGCGTGTACATGCTCTCCTCGGTCCTGGCCGCCTTGGCGGGAATCGTCTTCTCCCTTTATACTTCGGCCGGTTACCCGCTGGCCGCCGTGGGCGTGGAGCTTGACGCCATCAGCGCGGTGGTCATCGGGGGAACCCTCCTCACCGGTGGCTATGGTTTCGTGCTTGGCACATTTATCGGAGTGATGCTGCTGGGGCTCGTGCAGACCTACATTATTTTCGACGGGACGCTGTCGAGCTGGTGGACCAAGATCGTCATCGGTGCCCTGCTGTTCCTGTTCATCGTCTTGCAGAGGCTGATATTTGCCGCCTCTGCACAGGGAGAGAAAGCGCCATAAATGTCGGGTATGCGTTCGGCGCGGGCGTCTTCGCGCCCCGCCGATAGCGCTGGGAAAGCGCCACAATGATAGAAACTGGCAGCCTTATCCGTTCCCTTTCCGGGCGGCGCGCTGCACGCAATTTCCACACCTTTGTCATCAACGAAATCGGTCATGCCATTGTAACCGGTGAGTTTTCCATCGGCTCGGTACTGGCCAGTGACGCGGTGATGATGGAGCATTACGGCGTCTCCCGCACGGTGCTGCGCGAGGCGTTGAAAACGCTTGAGGCCAAGGGTCTGGTGGAAGCCCGCCCCAAGGTGGGCACGCGCGTCTCGCCGCGCAGCCGCTGGAACTTCTTCGATCCGCAGGTCCTGGCCTGGCACTACTACGCCGCACCAGATCCCGAGCTCTACAAAAGTCTTTTTCGCATCCGGGCCGCGCTCGACGCACCAATGATTGCCCTGGCCACCAGGCAGCGGACGGCCGAACATGTGCGCCTGCTCAAATATTGGTGCCACCAGATGGAAACGGCCGGCGACAGTATCGAGCAGTTCGGCCTCGCCTGTCTCGAGGTTCATGCCGTTATCGCTGAAAGTGGCCGGGACCCCCTGCTCCGCTCCATCCTGGGCGTAGTGGAACTGACACTGGCCCTGGCGCTGACCCGCGACCGTGCCATGCCAGGCGAGAGTTACCGGGCCCGTTCCGCCGAACTGATGACCGAGTTGACCACGGCCATAGAAGCGGGCAATGCCGAATCCGCTGCCCGCCTCTACGAAGAATGCCGCCTGCTTGACGAGAGCCAGACGACCTGACGCCGATTGCCGTGATACCTATGGCATAGACCTTGCGGCGCAGCCCCCGGCCCCTCTAGCTTGGCCCAGACAGGAACCGAGACGCCCCCATCCTTCGTTACCCTGATGGAAGGCCAGGCGGTCACCCGGTCAGATATGAAGGACCAGCACATGCAGCTTGATGACCCCACCCTGTTGCGCCAGAGCGCCCTTGTTGGCGAGCGCTGGGTCGACGCAGACGCGGATACGGGCATTGCCGTGACCAATCCGGCGACCGGCGAGACCATCGGCTTTGTCCCCAGGCTCGGCGCCGCCGAAACCCGTGCTGCCATTGCGTCCGCGCAGACCGCCCAGAAGGCCTGGGCCGCCCGCACTGCCAGGGAGCGCTCCGCTGTCCTCCGGCGCTGGTTTGACCTGATGATCGAGAACCAGACCGATCTGGGGCGTATTCTCACGCTCGAACAGGGCAAGCCTTTGAAAGAAGCGATCGGCGAGATCGTTTATGGCGCCAGCTTCATCGAATGGTTTGCCGAGGAGGCGCGCCGCGTCTATGGCGACCTCATCCCCGGCCATCGCAGCGATGCCCGTATCATGGTGATGAAGCAGCCCGTCGGCGTCGTCGCGGCGATCACCCCCTGGAACTTCCCCAACGCCATGATCACCCGCAAGGCCGGTCCCGCGCTCGCCGCCGGCTGCGCCATGGTCCTCAAACCCGCCAGCCAGACACCGTTTTCCGCCATTGCCCTGGCCGTTCTTGCGGAGCGCGCCGGCCTGCCCAAGGGTCTTTTCAGCGTCGTCACGGGATCGGCCCGGGAGATCGGCGCGGAAATGACCGCAAGCCCCATCGTACGCAAGCTGACCTTTACCGGCTCCACCGAAGTGGGCGCCACGCTCTACGCACAGAGCGCTCCCACCATCAAGAAACTGGGCCTGGAACTGGGCGGCAATGCGCCCTTCATCGTCTTTGACGATGCCGATATCGACGCGGCCGTCGACGGCGCGCTGATCGCCAAGTTCCGTAACAATGGCCAGACCTGCGTCTGCGCCAACCGCATCTATGTGCAGGACGGCGTCTATGACGCCTTCGCGGACAAGCTGGCCAATGCCGTGGGCACGCTCAAGACCGGCAATGGTTTTGACGAAGGCGTCATGCTCGGGCCGCTGATTGACCAGGCGGCACTCGACAAGGTCGAGCAGCATGTGGCCGACGCCCTGGGCAAGGGCGCCAAAATCCTGCGCGGCGGTCGGCCGCATGCGCTGGGTGGCACCTTCTACGAGCCGACCGTGCTGGCCGACGTCACTCCCGACATGGCCGTAGCCCGCGAAGAGACCTTCGGTCCGCTGGCGCCACTCTTCCGCTTCAAGGATGAGGCGGACGTCATCGCCCAGGCCAATGACACCGAGTTCGGCCTCGCCTCCTATTTCTACGCCCGCGACCTCTCCCGCGTCTGGCGGGTCGCTGAGGCCCTCGAATACGGCATGGTTGGGGTCAATACGGGCCTCGTTTCCACCGCCGAAGCGCCGTTCGGCGGCATGAAGTCGTCCGGTCTCGGCCGCGAAGGCTCCCGCTACGGCATCGAGGAATTCCTGGAAATCAAATATGTCTGCCTCGGCGGCATCGACTGAAACCGCAACGCCCTCGGCTTTTGGCTGGAGGCGCATCGAGGCCTCAGATTTGGTGCTGACAGGGATTGGAGCGGGTAGCGGGAATCGAACCCGCGTATTCAGCTTGGAAGGCTGCTGCTCTACCATTGAGCTATACCCGCCCGAAGGGCGAAGCCACCGGCACCGATTAGCGCGAACCGCACCCGGCTGGCAAGGGTGTGGCTGCCCACCTTTCCACAAAATGCCTGCCGAACCAAATTCTTGCGCGAGACTCGCCTAAGGGAGTTGACACCTTTGCGACAGCCCACCATAAACCGCCCGACGAAGCGCCCCGTGCGGTTCGGTTCCTGCCCGGAAAATGTGGAGGGGTGGGAGAGTGGTTAAATCCATCAGACTGTAAATCTGACGCCTCAGGCTACACTGGTTCGAATCCAGTCCCCTCCACCACCCCCTTTCAAGACAAGCCCCCGGGATCAGCCGTCACGCGGCGAGATCACTTGCCGCTTTCGTCCAAAACGGCTACCGCTCGCCCATGAGCCGCAACAAGTTTCCGCCCAAGCCAAAATACGATCCCGATACTGGTCCGGTCTATCTCTATGGCCTGCACACGGTACGCGCCGCGCTGGATAATCCGGGGCGCCTGAAGAAGGCGCTGTTGGCCACACCCAATGCATTGAACCGCCTCAGGGAGACCGGCGAGATCGGTAAGGTCAAGGTCACCGAAACCACGCCCAAGGAACTCGACCGCCTGCTGGGCGGGGACGCCGTCCATCAGGGCGTGGCGCTGGAAGTCGACCCGGTCAGCCGCTTTGGCCTCGACGATATTGCCGATCTCAAGCTGGTTGTCGTACTCGACCAATTGACCGATCCGCACAATGTGGGCGCCATTCTGCGCACCGCCTGCGCCTTCGGAGCCGACGCCGTGATCACCACCGCCCGTCATTCGCCCCGCGAAACCGGTGTGATGGCCAAGGCCGCCTCCGGCGCGCTGGACCTGGTGCCCATGATCGAGGTGCGCAATCTGGCCACCACGCTGGAAAACCTCAAGCAGCGCGGCATGTTGGTGCTGGGCTTTGATTCTGAAGCTGAAGCGCCCTTGCGCCCGCGTACCGACAGTGTGCCCATGGCCGTGGTGCTGGGTGCCGAGGGCAAGGGCCTGCGCCAGCGCACCCGCGAACTCTGTGACGAAATGGTGCGGCTCGACATGCCCGGCCCCATCAAGTCGCTCAATGTCTCCAATGCTGCGGCCATCGCCCTCTTTGCGGCAACCGCCGGACGGATGGCATGAGCAGCTTCGAGCCCTTCGCCATGGCCCTCAGGCTATCCGGAGTGACGGTGCCGCAGCAGGCGCTGGACACTGCACTCAGGCAGTTGAGCACCCGCTATGAGCCCGAGGATGCCGACAACAGCTTCTATGCCCAGGTCGATCTGCCGACGGCCAATCCGGTGCGCGCCATTCTGGAACTGGCCGAAAGGTCAGGACCGGCCCTCGCCGCCATGCTGGACGACCGGCGCATCGGCAAGGCTGTGCTCGACATAGCCTTCGACTATCCCCATGAGGGCGAGGCCATGTCGGCCCGCCTGCCCGCTCATGCGGCGGCGGCCATTGCCGGACATGGCATTGATATCGAAATTTCGGTCTATTTGACCGATGTCGAGGACGACGAAGACGAATGAGCGGAAAACTGCGCAACTGGGCCGGGAACATCGAATTTGCCGCCTCCTCGGTGGCGCGGCCCCGCAGCCTGGTGGACCTGCAGGACACTGTGCGCCGCGCCGGCAAGGTGCGGGTCCTCGGCTCCGGCCACTCCTTCAATCGCATCGCCGATAGCGAGGACACTCTCGTCTCCCTCGCACAATTCGAGCGCACCATCCGTATTGACCCTGTTGGGCAAACGGTAGCCATCGATGGCGGGGCCACCTATGCCGATCTCGCGCCAGCCCTGCACCGGGCCGGGTTTGCCCTGCGCAATGTCGCCTCCCTGCCCAACATTACCATAGCCGGCGCCGTGGCCACCGCGACACATGGCTCGGGCGACACCAATCAGAACCTCGCTGCTTCCGTAGCGGGAGTTACCCTGGTGACTGCAAGCGGCGAACTGGTCAGCCTCGGGCGTGGTGATCCGGGTTTTGAGGGTGCCGTGGTCAATCTGGGCGCGCTGGGCGTCATGTCCGAGATCATTCTTGAGCTGGTCCCGAGCTTTGCCATCCGCCAGAATGTCTATCTTGGCCTTCCCATTGCCGCCCTGCTCGAAAATTTCCACTCTCTGATGAGCCGGGCCTACAGTGTCAGCCTTTTCACCCGCTGGCAGGGCGACATCCTCGACCAGATCTGGGTCAAGGCGCTGGACGGAACGGATGAGCCCGCAAAAGAGATTTTGGGTTCGGGCGCTGCCGAGGGTCCCTGCCATCCCATCCCCGGCATGGATGGCAGCGTCTGCACCGGCCAGATGGGCGTGTCCGGCCCCTGGCACGAACGCCTCTTCCACTTTGCCATCGGCAACACGGCTTCGGCCGGCGCCGAACTGCAGTCGGAATTCTTCGTTGCCCGCGAACACGCCCCTGCGGCCATTGCGGCCCTGCATGCTGCCCAGGACCGATTTTCCCACGCCCTGATGATCTCGGAAATCCGCTCCGTTGCCGCCGACGCGCTCTGGCTCAGCCCGGCCTGCGGGCAGGAGACCATTGGTTTCCATTTCACCTGGAAACCTGATTGGGACACAACCATCGCTGCCGTAGAGGCCGTTGAAGCAGCCCTGTCGCCCTTCAATCCCCGCCCGCATTGGGCCAAGCTGTTCACCATGCCGGCGCCGCAGGTGCAATCACGCTTTCCCCGGCTGAGGGATTTCCGCAAACTGGCGGAACGGCTGGACGTCGAAGGCAAGTTCCGTAACCGCTACGTGACGGACCTGCTGTTCGATTGACCCATCAGCCCTAGGTCAACCGCCGTCGAAACTGGCGGTGATGACGCTTCGACCGAAAATGCCGGGAGATTTCGGGACAAGCCGCACGACCGAATAGCCGCGTGCTTCCAGTTCCGACAGGAAGCCTGGCAGCATGTCGACGGTGCGCTGGTGGATGTCGTGGAAGAGGATGATGCCACTCCCCCGGGCTTCCAGGCGCTCAAGCGTCCGCGCTGCCACCATCTCGGCGCTGTCCTTGTGATAGTCCTTGCTGTCGATATCGACATCCAGCACCACCATGTCGCCCTGCATCAGCGTGGTGCGCAGGTAACCGGTCTGTGACAGATAGGGAAAACGGAAGAAGGGCGACAAGCCCTCGCCGCCAAGGGCCTCGGAAATCGCCGCTTCGCCTCGCGCGATCTCGTTGATCGCGGCCTGCCGCGACAGGCTGCCCAGATTGGTGTGATCATAGGTATGGCTGCCCACGGTGTGACCGCGCTGGACCACCTGGCGGGCCAACAGGGGATTGGCCTTGGCTGCCGAGCCCAGCATAAGGAACGTGGCCTTCACCCCATGGCGATCCAGGGTGTCAAGGATGGCTGGTGTCTTGCCCGCCCGTGGGCCATCGTCGAATGTCAGGATGACTTCGCCGGGGCGCAGGACGATGTCGGATGTGGCGGCCACTTCTAGGGTCCTGCCGGCCAGTTTGCTCATCTGGAAGATCCGGTTGGGCATTGGCTGGCTGACCCGGACCACGTTGGACTGGGCAGCACTCCCGGTAACGACATGATCCGTCACGGACCGGGCGACCGACATATCGGTATGGCGAATTGGCTTTGAGCAACCCGCCAGGGCGAGTGCAAACAGACCCACGACAACAATCGCACGCAACAACCGCAAGTGAGCACCCACATCGCCAAATCACCCGTGCTCACATTTTGCGATTATGGTTAATATTCCCCTCGAAAAGTCTTAAGAACTACTTACTCGCCAGTGATTTAGCCTTGCGAGCCAGCGTGTCGAGGGCGCTGAGAAAGGCCGACCGGTCAGCGGGCCGAAAGCCGGGATTGTAGCCTTGGATTTCTCCCGTTTCGCGCAGGTGCTGCTTGAGGTCGCGCATGGCCAGCGCCATGCCGATCGAGGCCGTGGTGAATGGCTTCCCGGTAAAGCCCAGCACGTGACAGCCCTTGTCGATGGCCCGGCTGGCCAACGGAATGTCGGCGGTCAGCACGATGTCATTGGCCAGCGCATTGTCCACGATCCAGTCGTCAGCAGCGTCCGCACCGGCGGGCACCACCACGACGCGCACCATTGGATCACGCGACGGACGAATACCGCCATTGCTGACGAAGGTAATGACAAGCCCAAGTCGCTCCGCGACCTTGCGCGCCTCGTCCTTGACGGGACAGGCATCGGCGTCGACGAATATGGTCGGATCAGGCATGGGCAATTGCATCCAGGACGAAGTCCAGCCGCTCAGCTATGGGGACCTTGGGCAGCTCGACTATGCGATAGCCCAGTTCCTTATAGGCGTCACGCATGGGCTCATAAATGCGTTGGGCATGCGCCCAGCCTTCGGTCCGCTCGGCGTCATCGGCATAGATATCCCGCCACGGCGGCGCGAAGAACACCAGTTCGTTATAGCGCAAGAGCTGTGCGGCCCGGAGCAGATGCCCCGTCTCGGCAAGGCCCATGGCCCGGCCATAGGCAACCAGGTCGGGGATTCCCCTGTCACACAGCGCCGGTCCCTCGCCCGACAGCAGCGCCGCATGGGTCTGCATGTCCCGGTCCAGCATCAGGTCGGCGAAGCGGGCGGCGTCGCGCCATTGCAGCGCCGGCCCGTCGATGGCGGTCTGGGTCTGGATGACCCCGCGCGCCGCCTCCTGCCCCACCCGCACGCCACGACCGGCCGCAGCATTGAGCAATGTGGTCTTGCCGGCACCCGGAGCGCCGGTAACGATGAAGAGCTTGTCGAAGGCAACAGGCATGGTTCGTCCTTGTGAAATAGCGGTCGCACGACGCAGAACGGAAGGAAACGGATATGACGGGACAGGTGATCGAACGCGCGCAATGGGCCGATGCAGCAGCAAGTGCGGAAGAATGGCGCGGGGAATTTGTTGGCGGCCCCTTCGGGGCCAATCTGTCGGTGATTTTTCACCACAGCGACAAGGTCGGCGCGGGTCCGCGCCTGCATCGGCATCCTTACCCGGAAACCTTCATCCTGCGCAAGGGCCGCGCCCTGTTCACCGTCGCCGAGCGGCAATTCGAGGTGCAGGAAGGGCAGATTGTGGTCTGCCCCGCGCACACGCCGCACAAGTTCGAGAATCTCGGCCCCGGACCACTCGAACAGATCGACATTCACGAGGCCGGCACGTTCAGCACCGAATGGCTTGAGTGATACTCACCCGCGCCGGGCCTCCTGGCTGACACGATAGGCGCCGCGCCGCGCCCGCATGACCTCGCCCAAGGGCCTGTGCGCTTCCAGGCCGCCCCAGGGATCGAACATAAGTCCCTCGACATCTGCGGCATCCAAAATCGAAGTCAGGGTAAGCGTCGCCACGGAAATCGGTGGCGAGGCGACCATGGACCACGCCACGCGCGGCGCCTCGATGGGTGTGTCCGCCTCATTGACGAAGAACTGCAGGGCCAGGTCGAACTCGATCGGTCCACTGGCCAATTGGCTGGCCATGTCCTTTGCATTGTCCCTGTGCGTCCGGACAACCGGCGCCTTAGGCGTCATGATCAGCTTGACGGCATAGGGACCATTGGCATGCGGCACGGCCGTCGAGAAGCGTTCGGCATTGTAGCCCCGGAACGGCTTGGCCAGCGTCCCGATGGTGCGACGAAGACGCGAAAGCCCGTCACGCAATCCATAGCGGCGCAGCAGGAAGGTCAAGACGCCCAGTTCCCCGCCGCGCGCCACCGCCGCGGCAATCTCCATGAATTCCGCACTGTCCTTGGCGTCGAACACATCGTGATTGATCAAAAGGAAGTCCTGGTGCTCCGCTTCGCCGCCAAGCGCGGCCGCACCGGTAACGCCAGGGATACGAATGGCGAAGCCGCGAATGTCCGGCTTGGTATTGGCCTGCAGGTCCACGGCCCCATTGGATAACCGGACCACCGCATCATATGGCCCCGGCCGGGCGAACACCCCGTGGCGCGCCGCCTCGGGCAGATCGGCATGCACGTTGAGCACACCCTTTACACCCAGCAGCAGCTTGCGGTGCAGGAAGCGTCCCTTGCCCCAGCGCGCATTCTTGACCCCGTGCCAGCGCCGCACGTCCTCGGCCAGCCGCGCATGGCGCTCCGCCTCATCTGGCGCAATCGCCTCGCGCCATTCCGTTGATGGTTGCTCAGGCATGTCCCCTCCCCCTGACGCCGGCTGTCGCCCTAGTAGACCACCACGCTGCGAATGCTCTCGCCCGAATGCATCATCTCGAAGCCCCTGTTGATGTCCTCCAGCCGCAGCGTATGGGTAATCATCGGATCGATCTGGATCTTGCCGTCGAGATACCAATCGACGATTTTGGGCACATCGGTGCGACCCTTGGCGCCACCGAAGGCCGTGCCCATCCAGGTCCGTCCTGTAACCAGCTGGAACGGCCGGGTGGAAATCTCCTGCCCTGCCCCGGCCACGCCGATCACCACCGACTTGCCCCAGCCGCGATGGCTGGCTTCCAGCGCCTGGCGCATGACCTTGGTGTTGCCCGTACAGTCGAATGTGTAGTCGGCTCCACCGATCAGGTCACCCCGGCGCTTGGTCAGGTTGACGAGATAAGGCACGATGTCCTCGCCGATCTCGGTGGGATTGACGAAATGGGTCATCCCGAAGCGTTCGCCCCAGGCCTTCTTGTCGTTGTTGATATCAACGCCGATGATCATGTCCGCGCCGGCCAGCCGCAGGCCCTGGATGACGTTGAGACCGATGCCGCCAAGCCCGAAGACTACGGCCGTCGCGCCGATCTCGACCTTGGCCGTGTTGATCACCGCGCCGATGCCGGTCGTCACGCCACAGCCGACATAGCAGACCTTGTCGAAGGCCGCGGCAGCGTCGATCTTTGCCACGGCGATCTCGGGCAGCACGGTGAAATTGGAGAACGTCGAACAGCCCATATAGTGGAAGATCGGCTTGCCCTCGAAGGAAAAGCGCGAGGTCCCGTCGGGCATCAGGCCCTGCCCCTGCGTGGCGCGGATGGCCGTGCAGAGATTGGTCTTGCCCGACCGGCAGGAATAGCATTCGCGGCATTCCGGCGTGTAGAGCGGAATGACGTGGTCTCCTTTCTTGAGACTGGTGACCCCCGGCCCCACATCGACCACGACGCCGGCGCCCTCGTGACCGAGAATGGAGGGAAACAGCCCTTCCGGGTCGGCGCCGGAAAGCGTGAAATCGTCCGTGTGGCAAATGCCCGTGGCCTTGATCTCGATCAGCACTTCGCCGGCCCGTGGCCCTTCGAGATCGACCTCGACGATCTCAAGCGGTTTGCCGGCGGCAAAGGCGACGGCGGCGCGGGTCTTCATGGAGATTCTCCCTGTCTTGTTTACCCGCAGGCTCGCATGCCGCCCCCGCTTGGGCAACCTGGGACCGGCCCCCCAGGACTGGCAGGACATTGAATGTCACAGCCGGGATGAAAGTGTTGCAGGTGAGATTATCTAGGGGGCACCGTGACCATCCGGCGCATCTTGTGGTCGACCGCGGCGGTACGGCCCGCACAAGCGGGCCAGGCCGCAGCCCCGCATGGAACGGCGCGCGCTGGCCGGAAGACCGGCTTGATCGGCTTTGTAGCAGCTCGAAACTGCTTCTTGCCTGGACGTTTCCGCGCCACTCGCGCAAGTCACTGGCGGCCGCCATGACAGCGCCCGCCAGGCAAACTCGATTAGCCGGGAATGGCTCCCGGGCCAGGCTGGGCGCCAGAAGGCACCTTGCCCATGATGATCATGCCCAGCACTTCGTCCTTGGTGACGTCGGTGGTCTTGGCCTGGCCAACCACCTGCCCGTTCTTCATTACCACCACCCGATCCGCCAGATCGAACACGTCATGAATGTCGTGGCTGATGAGGAAAATGCCGATGCCATCGGCCTTGAGCTGTTTGATCAGTTCCCCCACCTGCGCCGTCTCCTGCGGTCCGAGCGCGGCCGTCGGCTCGTCCATGATCAGGATGCGGGCATTGAACAGGATGGCTCGGGCAATGGCCACGGACTGGCGTTGACCTCCCGACAGCGCTTTCACCGGCTCCTTGAAGCGGCGGAAATTGGGGTTGAGCCGCCCCATGACCTCGCGCGCCTTGGACTCCATGGCGGCATCGTCGAGCGTACCCAGCGAGGTGACCATCTCCCGCCCCAGGAACAGGTTGGCGGCAGCATCGACATTGTCGGCAACGGCAAGCTGCTGGTAGATCGTCTCGATGCCATAGGCCTTGGCATCGCGCGGATTGTTGATCGTCGCCTCTTCGCCATTGATCCGGATGTCGCCCGCATCGCGCTTGTAGGCGCCCGACAGGATCTTGATCAGTGTCGACTTGCCCGCACCATTATGCCCGAGCAGGCCGACCACTTCCCCGCGATGCAGGTTGATCGAGGCATGATCGACGGCGCGGATGCCGCCGAAAGAGATGGAGATGTCGGTCATTTCGACCAGTGGCGTGCCGGTATCCAGCATGAACGCAACTCCTAATGCTTGTTCCGGCGGTAGAGCGTATCGAGCCACACCGCGAAAACCAGAACGATACCAACCACAATGGACTGCAGCGGGCTGTCTATGCCCATCAGCACCATGCCCGACTGCAGCGACTGCATGACCACCGCACCCAGCAGCGCCCCGGCAATCGAGCCCACGCCGCCGGCCAGCGATGTGCCACCGATAACGGCCGCGGCAATGACGTAGAGCTCGTCGAGCGTACCCAGCGCATTGGTCGCCGCATTGAGGCGGGCGGTGGAAATGGCTGCTGCAATGGCGCAGAGCGCACCCATCAGCATGAATATCTTGACCGTGACCCAGCGGGTATTGATGCCCGCCAGCTCCGCCGCTTCGGGATTGCCGCCCATCGCATAGACGTAGCGGCCAAATCGGGTGCGCGTGGCCAGGAACGTCATGATCACGCCGACGCCGACCGCGATGAGCACCGGAATGGCGATGCCATGCGAAATGAACAGCCCGCCTTCCGGTACCGCAATGCCATTGGCATTGGCGAAATTCTCGGCGATCCGGACGGGCCAGGGATACGCATTGGCCACCCAGACCGCCGCAATGGTTGCGCCACAGCCGATGATCGCCAGCGACACCTCGGCCCAGACAGGCCGCTGCGGGAAGTTGAAGCGCTGCCGCTGCAACCTGTTGAAATAGAGCCCGATCACGATGGCGCCACACGCAATTACGGCAACCACCCAGCTCCAGAAACTGCCGATGGCACCGGTAGGTCCGCCGCCCATCAGCTGGAACGTGGAATCCATGGGCGCCACCGTGCGTCCTGCGGTAACCCACCAGGCGGCGCCACGCCACACCAGATAGCCCCCCAGGGTCACGATGAAGGCAGGCACACGCAGATAGGCAATGATCGCGCCTTGCAGCGCCCCGATGCCAACGCCCACCATCAACCCCGAGGCCAGCGACAGCACCCAGATCAACGGATGCCCCAGGCCCAACCCGAGCTGCACCGGCAGGATCTGCGTCTGCATCACGCCCATGACCATGCCGACCACGCCCAGGATCGAGCCGACCGACAGGTCGATATTACGGGTCACGATGACCAGGACCATGCCGGTGACCATGACCGCCACCGACGCGGTCTGGACAGACAGGTTCCAAAGGTTGCGCGGGGTGAGGAACAACCCGCCGGAGAAGAAATTGAAGCCCACCCAGATGATGGCAAGCGCACCGATCATGCCCAGGAGGCGGGTATCGATCTCTGTTGCCATCAGAAAGCGCTGGAGCGGATTTTGCACCATCTGGCTTGGATGCGTGGTGCTGGACATGGCGCGTGGCTCGGCCATCAAGTTCCCCCTAGGAAGCGGCGTTCCGGCGGACCGGGACGCGATCCGGTTACGGAAGTGCCGCAGCGCGTGACGCCGCGGCACTCCTCACCAGTCTATGTCAAGACGATCTCAGTTACACGCGGCAACCGAGCCGGCAGCCACACCCTGGCAGACCACGTCCTTGGAAACCCAGCCGGCGTCGATGACGACGTCGAGATTGTCCTTGGTGATGGCCACGGGGGCAATGAAGAAGGCGTTCATGGTCACGCCCTTGGGTCCGCCGGCAAAGGGAACCACGCCGGTAACGGCGTCCAGAGCCGTGCCACCGGCCAGCTCGAGGGCCACTTCAGCAGCCTTCTTGCCCAGCTCGCGTGCGTCCTTCCAGACCGATACCGTCTGGGTGCCCAGTGCGATGCGGTTCAGGGCGGCATGGTCGCCGTCCTGGCCCGAGACCGGCACCGCGCCGGCAAGGCCCTGAGCGCTGAGGGCAGCAATGGCGCCGCCGGCAGTGCCGTCATTGGAGGCAACCACGGCATCGACCTCGTTGTTGTTGGCGGTCAGGAACTGTTCCATGTTCGCCTGGGCAACTTCGGGGTTCCAGTTGTCGGTATAGGCTTCGCCGACATTGACGATGGTACCCGCGTCGATACCGGCCTGCAGCACTTCCATCTGGCCTTCAAACAGGAAGTCCGCGTTGGGATCGGCCGAATTGCCCTTGATGAAGACATAATTGCCTTCAGGCTGGACAGCGGCGACACCGGCAGCCTGCAGACGTCCGACTTCCTTGTTGTCGAAGGTCAGGTAGAAGGCGTCGGGGTTCTCGATCAGGCGGTCATAGCCAACCACCGGAATGCCTTCGGCAACCGCTGCGGCCACAGCCGGCCCGACCGCTTCGCTGTCCTGCGCCAGCACGATGATGGCATCGGCGCCCTGGCTGATCAGGCTTTCGATGTCGGTCAGCTGCTTGGAGGCGGACGACTGGGCGTCGGCCGAAATATACTGGGCGCCAGCGGCTTCGAGCACGGCCTTGATGGCGGCTTCGTCGGTCTTCCAGCGTTCTTCCTGGAAGTTGTTCCAGGAAACGCCGACAACAATCTGATCCTGCGCAATCGCGGTTCCGCAAAGAACCGTCGAGGCAAGCAGGATCGCTGCAAATTTGTTCATGATGTCCTCCCAATGGGCAGCACGCTGCCCTCAATGCAAGTTGGCGGCATAACCCCAACCAGGCGCCGCCTCCCTGCGCCTTTGAGCATTATTTTTACTGCTCGAAAAAAGCTCTCGCATGTGGCCGATTGCCGTGTCAACTTCAATTTCGAGGCTCGAAGATAATCACCGGTTGCGATAAGGCCCATTGAGTGATGATTTGGGCCCCGGGGTTGGGGAGGAGTGCGCTTGACGCGAAACGTCAGCGATAGTGATAGCGTCCGGCGGCTGAATCGCGGGCTGATCCTGGCTGCGCTGCGCTCGGGTGGGCCGCAGTCGCGAACTGTGCTGGCCGGCGCCACCGGTCTCAGTCATGCCAGCGTGACCGCGATCATGCAGGATCTGCTGACCCAGCGCGTTGTCGAGGAACTTGCCAGCCCCGAGCGGACCGATGGGCGCATGCGCGGGCGACCTGCCACGCTGGTCGGGTTCAGGCGCAGCGCCTCCTATGTCGTCCTGTTCGAGCTGGACGTGAACCGGCTGCGCGCATCCTTGGTCGACTATGCAGGTGTGCTGGTGGACCGTGTCGAGACCAGCGTGACGCCCCGGACCTTCCAGGATATTTCCCCAACTGCTTTCTTTGCCGAGCACCTCGAAAGCCTGCGTCAGCGCACCCCCAAGGCTGCGCCCAACCTGCGCCGAATCGCCATTTCGGTTCAGGGCATTCTCGACCGCGACGGGAGCGGCGTGAAATGGTCGCCTATCGCGCACCTCGCCGGAAAGGCATTCGCAACCGAACTGGCCGGTCAGTCCGGGCTGCAGGTGACCCTGCACAAGCGCGGCCGGCTGCTGGCCGAAGGAACACGTTGGCTCGATCCGAACCTGCACGATGCCAGCGTCGCCACGGTCTTTGTCGGCTCGACCGTGGCCATGGGTCTCAGCTTGCGCGGCCAGATCACCGGACGTGGCGAGGATGGCGGCACCGAGTTCGGCCATATGAACCACACGCCCAACGGCGCGCTCTGTCGCTGTGGCATGCGTGGCTGCATCGAGGCATATGCCGCCGACTATGGCGTATTGCGGACCAGTTATTCCGTGCCGGAGACCACCCCCCCTGCTCCCGCCGTCCCGGCGCAACAATATGATTCCCTGGTGCAGCGCGCCGAACAGGGCGACAGGGCGGCAACCCATGGATTCAACCTGGCGGGTCGGGCAATCGGCTTTGGCCTCAGCCGCATGCTGGCCATGTTCGATCCATCGCACATCCTGATCGTTGGTCCCGGCGCCCGCGCTCTTCCGCTCATGCGCCCCGAGATCGAGGCCGCACTGGCCACTTCGCTGGTATGCAGCATCAACGGCCTGCCCCAGATTTCCGCCCATCTGGACGAGAAAGAGCCGATCTTTCGCGGATTGATGATGAAGACGCTCAGTGCTCTCGATCAGGGGGACATTGCCGCCCTCGAAACGGGCGTCCGTCTCTAGCGCGGACCGGGATGCCGAATACGCATGGGTGAGTGGCAACCAGTGCACTTGTCTGCCGCTGGCGATTGTTTTTCACTGCCTGCGTAATTAACCACAGGTCCACTCGGCTCAGGTCTTTTCTACAAATGTGATGCCGCCGTAATATTTTACGGCCAAGATAAAGTTTGTACGGCACAAGGGATTGGGGCGCCCCGGATCGTGAGCAAGAAAGTAATTCCAGTCATTCTGGCTGGTGGCCAGGGGACCCGGCTATGGCCTATGTCCCGGGCCGCCCGACCCAAGCAATTCCTGCCGCTGATGGGCCCGGCAAGCCTGTTCCAGAAAGCACTGTTGCGGGTCGGTGACCCCGAGCGCTACGCACCACCCATTGTCATCACCAATGCCGATTATCGCTTCATCGTGGCCGAGCAGGCCGCCGAAATCGGCATGGGTCTGACCAGCATTCTGCTCGAGCCGCTGGCACGCAACACCGCACTGGCGATTGCGGCGGCGGCAACACATGCCGGCGCATGCTTTGGGGACGATGCGCTGCTGCACGTCCTGCCATCCGACCACGAGGTAACTGTGGATGACGGCTATTGGCTTGCCGTCGCCGAGGCCACCAACGCGGCCGCTGAAGGCAGGCTGGTCACATTCGGCATCAAGCCCACCCATCCCGAGACCGGCTTTGGCTATATCAAGTCCGAAGCGCGCACGGGCCAGGGCGCCATGCCCGTTGAACGCTTCGTCGAAAAGCCGAACCTCCAGGGCGCCTTGGACATGCTGGCCCAGGGCGGATATCTCTGGAACTCGGGCATGTTCATGATCGGGGTCCAGGCCTTCCTGGACGAGTGCAATCGCCTCGCCCCGGATACATTCGAGGCAGCTCAAGATGCCGTGGACCGGGCCGTCGTGGACCTCGATTTCATTCGCCTCGATGAAGCAGCATTCGCCAAAGCCCCTGATATTTCAGTGGATTACGCCATCTTCGAAAGAACCGGCAGGTCATCGGTAGTGGCAGTGGACTTCCCCTGGTCAGACCTGGGAAGCTGGGACGCGGTATGGAAAATCGGCCAACAAGATCAAGCCGGTAACGTCGCCCAAGGCCCCGTAACCTTGCAAAACGCCTCTGGATCGCTGGTCATTACCGACCACGCGCATGTTGCGGTCCACGGTATCGAGGGCCTCGCAATCATCGCCACCATGGACGCGGTCTATGTCGGCCGACTGTCGGAGGCACAGATGGTCGGCGACATGGTCAAGCGCCTCCGTGCCGACGAACGGGCATCGGCCCTGACGGAGGTCCACCGCACCGCCTATCGGCCCTGGGGTGGCTATTCGTCCATCCTTGAAGGCGACCGCTTTCAGGTCAAACGCCTCTTCGTCAAGCCGGGCAAGAAGCTCAGCCTGCAAAAGCACCACCACCGCGCCGAACACTGGATAGTGGTTCGCGGCACCGCAGAAGTGACACTGGATGGCACGGTTTCAACGCTGACCGAGAACCAGTCGATATACCTGCCTCAGGGCTGCGTGCACCGCCTCGCCAATCCGGGCAAGATCGACCTCGAACTCATCGAGGTCCAGACCGGCTCCTATCTGGGAGAAGACGACATCATCCGCATCGAGGACGAGTTCGGTCGCACCTGACCGATCGGCCTAACCAGGAGATCACCATGTCCAAACGCGTCCGCACCGCCGTCTTTCCCGTTGCCGGGCTTGGCACCCGTTT
>CBFGTF010000035.1:0-21741 GCA_965651655.1 uncultured Devosia sp. | reverse complement strand
GCAGATGGGCAACTGTCTCGAGGGTTCGAATCCCTTCCTCTCCGCCATCTTTCCTCATTTTCAGCGACTTCAAGTCCGGAGAATCTTCCGGTCTTGTGCACTTGCATGATGGACGTAACATCCTGTTGGTTCAGGAGTCGGAGCGCACCATGGCCGCCAAACGGCAAGGCTTCCCGACTGCCTCACTTGTCAGAACATGACGCCAAACATGACAAGCGAAATACGCCCCCTCGCGTCTGCCGCTGGATGTACTGCGAGCGTCGGCTCGAGTTGACTCCGAGCTTCACGAATTGCCGGACACTTCAGATCACCCAGTTCCGCCGCTAAGGTGGAATAAAGCCGTCCATGGCCCCAAGGTCTCATTGTCCACAATGCCCTCAAGCCATAGATGCCCCGACGCCTTGGTCTTCATACGCTCCACCGGGTCAGGGCCCAGATTAGCGATGAGTGTCAACTCGCTTCCATCGCCCAGCCGCCATGTCACCTCCACGGTCTTGCCGGACAGCACCCGGTATTGTCCGAATTGGCCCTCCATCCCGGCAAGTCGCGGTATTATTGCGCTTTTTCGAAGTGCAATGAGCTTGCGATAGTGGTCGAGCACCGCCGCATGTTCGGGGTATTGGGTCTCGGTCCAATTGAGTTTTGAGCGCTGGAATGCGGCAGCGCTCATTGGATCAGGCAAGCTGTTTTCCTCGACGCCGGGATAACGCCTCAATTCGTTGCGCCGGCTGGCCCTGATCGCTTCTGCCAGGTCTTCTCCGACATCGGAAAAGAACAGGAACGGTGTGCCAGCGGCCCATTCCTCGCCCATGAACACGAGCGGAATGTGAGGGGACAGCAGGTTTATCGCGCTCCACATACGCAGCGCTTCCGGCGGGATCATCGTGGAGATGCGCTCGCCATGCGGCCGGTTTCCCATCTGATCGTGGTTCTGCATGAAGGTAACGAAGGCCGTCGCCGGCAGAAAGGCGCTCGGCTCGCCCTTGTGACGGTCTTCATGCCTGAGGAATTCGCCCTGCCAGGCGAAGCCTTCCGCCAGAGACCGCCCGACAAGGTCGATGCGGGAGTCGAAATCGGCATAATACCAGCAGGTTTCCTCGGTGATGACTGCATGCAGTGCATGGTGGATGTCGTCGCTCCATTGTGCATCATACAACCACGGCGTGCCGTCGTCGTGTCGCTTCAGCCAGCCGGCTTGGTTCAGCGAGTTCTCGGCGATCAAATGGATATGCCGCTCGTTCGTGCTGGCCCGAATCCGTTCCGCCAGCTCACTCAGGATATGTTTGGGACCATGATCGTAGATTTCATGGAGCGCATCGAACCGTAGGCCATCCAAATTGTACTCGGTGAGCCAATAGAGCGCGTTGTCCAGCATCAATTCGCGAATGACGCCAGATCCGTCGCCATCGAAGTTCAGGGCAGGGCCCCAGGGTGTGTCCGTCGTATCGTCATGGAGTGGCGCCAGGATAGGAAGGTTGTTTCCCTTGGGTCCGAAGTGATTGTAGACGACGTCGAGAACAACGCTGATGCCTTTGGCATGCGCGGCATTGATGAAAGCCTTGAAGTCTCGGGGGGACCCATAGCTTGAATCTGGGGCAAAAAGGCTTGCGCCATCGTAGCCCCAGTTCCATTGGCCCTTGAAGTCGGCAACGGGCATGATCTCGACCGTGTTTATGCCGAGCTCGGCCAAGTGATCGAGCCGCGCCAGGGCGGCCCGGAAAGTGCCCTCCTGCGTGAATGTCCCCACATGGATTTCATAAAGGATCGTTTCTTCCCAGGGGTGGCCACGCCACCCCCGATCAGTCCAGGCAAAGGCGAGCGGATCGACGATCTGGCTGGGGCCATCCACGTCATCGGGGAGAAAGCGTGAAACAGGATCAGCTATCGCCCTGCCATCGGGCAGCACAAAGCTGTAGCGCATGCCCGGCAGGGCGCCGACGACCTCCAGTTCGAACCAGCCTCGGTGCAGGGAGGTCATGGGCGCCTCGAGTGCCATGTCGTCAATTCGAAGCGAAACATGGTCACATCGCGGTGCCCAGAGGCGGAAGCGGACCCCCGAGGGCAAGATCTGCGTTCCGAACTTCATGGAATATTCCCGTCGAACGACGGAGCTATGTGCAGCGGGCGGCATTTCCATCCTACCGGTTCCGGCCCTTGCAAGGCCGCCTGCATCAACTTCTGGACGCGCCAAGCGTTGCACCTGCCAAAGCCGGCAGCCTGCAGGCCCTGCACGCGAAATGAAAACACCCGATGAGGGAACCCCCGCAGGGCGCGGCAATTATTTCACCACGAACCGATTATCGGAGGAACAGCATGACCGCACACCCAACGGGACCCGATACGTCACCAACCAGGGACGTCGCAGATCCTCATCCCTCCACCGAAGAACACTACGATCAGCAACGCAGGCCTGGGGGCGCCAATCCACCAAGTGATGATATCGGGCCCAATCCAGCCAGGCACGATGGCAAGCCCAGGCCCAAGCCCAGGAATGCTGAGGGGTAGCACCCAGCACTACGGCGACGTCGTCGGCTTGGATGGTTGACGACCGGCCGCATGTGTCGGGTTCTTTCGGGAAAACACCCAAGAATCGCCGCTAGGAAGAGTTGAGAACTGGGAGCGCCCTGTCTGTCTCCAAGCCAAAGCATGGCGGCGGTCGCTTCGGGGATTGAGATGGCAAGGTCATTTTCTGTCATGACCTCTAGGACCTGGCGCGCCGCCGCGCTGATCCAGGACGTTCGCTAGGCCTTGTCACGAACCAAAGCGCCGCCAACGCGTTCAACTGCACGACATGTAGTGTCTCAAAGGCGCGACCCCAGCGATGTCTGCATCAAAATCTATCCCCAAGCCGAGAACGTCGTTCCTGGGCATCGGACGTGCCGCCGGGGGCGCGCTTGTGTTCAGCCTGCCAATGCTCATGACCATGGAGATGTGGGAGCTCGGCTTCTATATGGATCGGGTGCGGCTGGCAGTACTGCTCGCTTCCAGCTTTCCTGTACTCATGTTCCTGTCGCACCTTTCTGGCTTCGAGCGAACCTGGGGTTGGAAGGACGACCTTCGCGATGTTTTTCTCGCCTATGGCATTGCGATCCTGGTGTCCGCCATCGTGTTGACCGTGTTGGGCCTGCTCGATGGCCGCATGTCGCTGTCGGAGATCCTGGGAAAAGTTGCATTGCAGGTGGTGCCCGCAGCTTTGGGCGCCTTGCTGGCCCGAAGCCAGTTGGGGCAGGACAACGCGGACCGCGAGCGTGATGAAGGCTATGGGGCGGAACTGGGAACCATGGCCGCTGGCGCCCTGTTCCTCAGTCTCAACGTGGCGCCCACCGAGGAAATGGTGCTGATCGCCTATCGAATGAGTGCTTGGCATGGCATCATGCTGGTCATTCTCTCGATCATCCTCATGCACGGATTTGTCTACGCCGTGGGCTTCAAGGGCGCCGGCGACATTGCGAAGGACAATCCGTGGTGGAGCCTGTTCTTGCGCTTCACACTTGTGGGCTATGCCATAGCGATCGGCATAGCTCTTTATTGCCTGTGGATATTTTCCCGGCTTGATGGTCTTCCCCTGAGCCAGATCCTGGGGGCCAGCATCGTGCTCGCATTTCCGGCAGCCATCGGCGCTGCTGCAGCCAGGCTCATTCTGTAGGCGGGCCCATGTCAGAAAGCAGCAAGTCGCACAACTCTCAACCAGCAAGACAGCCGCATCCGGTTGAGTGGCTGATGGGCAGCTTGTCTGCTGCGATGGTTCTTGCGTTGCTGGGTTTCTTGTCGCTGGAAGGACTGTCCCGACAGGGTGGGATTCCCCAACTCGAACTTCGGGCCATTCGGCATATCGAGCAGCCAGAGGGCACCATTGTCGTGATTGAAGTACACAACCGCGGCAAGGCCACGGCCGCCGATGTGGCCATCAGTGGGACCTCGCCAGGCTCGTCTAGCCCTCGCGAGGTAACGCTGGATTATGCCCCGGCGGAGTCTGTGCGTGAAGTGACCCTGATTTTTCCAGACGTCGTTGCCCTCGACGCACTGACTCTGGACGTGCTGGGATATCACGAGCCTTGAAATCAGGGGCTGCCGGGAGCAGATGCGCAAGTCCGCCGGTCCAACTGGGGCATCCCGGACAAAGGCGTCCGTGGGCACACAAATCCTGAGCTGCCCTGCATTTCGGTGTCGTGGAGGCCGACCGTCTGGTGCGGGATCCGGCCCCGAAAGCAACAAAGCGACACCGGCCCAGCTCGCCACGCCGCCGCACTAGCCCGATCCTTGACGACGCCTTCCAGTATCTGAGAAACCCGGAATAAGCCGCTAGCATTCCGGATTGCGCTGCCAGCCGCAAGCCGTAAGCTTGGTGCAATCGGTGTCGCCAAGACCTCTGGAGCTCCTCTTAAAATGGCCAATCCCAAGATCACCTTTATCGGTGCCGGCTCGTCCGTGTTCATGAAGAACATTGTCGGCGATATCCTGCATCGCCCGGCGCTCGCCGGCGCCGAAATCCGTCTGATGGATATCAACCCGCAACGCCTGGAGGAAAGCGCCATCATCGCCGGAAAGCTGGTCAAGACGCTTGGGGTGCCGGCAAATGTGAAGACCTATGCCAACCAGCGTGAGGCGCTCGATGGTACCAATTTCGTGGTCGTCTGCTTCCAGATAGGTGGCTATGAGCCGTCCACGGTGGTCGATTTCGAGGTGCCCAAAAAGTACAATCTGCGCCACACCATTGCCGATACGCTCGGCGTCGGCGGTATCATGCGCGGCCTGCGCACCGTGCCGCATCTGTGGAGCATTTGCGAAGACATGCTGGCGGTCGCGCCCGATGCGATCATGCTGCAATATGTAAACCCAATGGCCATCAACACCTGGGCCATTGCGGAAAAATACCCGACCATCAGGCAGGTCGGGCTGTGCCACTCGGTGCAGGGCACGGCGCATGAATTGGCCAATGACCTCGGCATCCCCTACGAGGAGATCCGCTACCGCTCGGCTGGCATCAACCACATGGCCTTCTACCTCAAGTTCGAGCACCGCCAGCCTGACGGGACCTACAGGGACCTGTACCCCGAACTGCATCGAGCCTATCGCGAGGGCAGGGCGCCGAAACCCGGCTGGAATCCACGCTGTCCCAACAAGGTGCGCTACGAGATGATGACGCGCCTGGGCTATTTCGTTACCGAAAGCTCCGAGCACTTTGCCGAATACACGCCCTATTTCATCAAGGAAGGGCGCGAGGACCTGATCGAGAAATACGGCATTCCGCTGGACGAATATCCCAAGCGTTGCGTCGAGCAGATCGAGGGCTGGAAGAAGACGTCCGAGCAATACCGCACCGCCGAAACGATTACGGTCAAGCCGTCCAGGGAATACGCCTCCTCCATCGTCAACTCGGTCTGGACCGGCGAACCCTCCGTGATCTACGGCAATCTCAGAAATAACGGTGTTATCACCTCCTTGCCTGACGCCGCCGCCGTGGAGGTTCCCTGCCTCGTCGATGACAACGGGTTGCAGCCCACTTTCATTGGTGACCTGCCGCCCCAGCTGACCGCGCTGATCCGCACCAATATCAATGTCCAGGAGCTCACCGTCCGCGCCTTGGTCGACGAAGATCGCGAGCACATCTACCATGCTGCCATGATGGACCCGCATACTGCCGCTGAGCTTGATCTCGACCAGATATGGAACCTCGTCGATGACCTTCTGGCGGCTCATGGCAACATGCTGCCCGAATGGACCCGTGCTGCCCGCGGGCAGCGCGTCGCGTAACCGCAGGCGAACCGAAATCTTCATGCCCTGCCTGCACCCCGATGCAAACATCGGTGACATGTTGGTTTCGGTTTGCCCGGACAAGCCACGCGTTGTCCATTGATTGTCCGGAAGGAGTCGCGCTGGCCGAACTGGGGCTGGGGCGCTGGTGATGCGCCCTGCCAATGATCTGAAGTCGCAGCCCTATTGAAACCGCTTGAGATCCTCGTCGGACCACCAGGTCACCAGGACCAGCCCCAGATCGACGACGCGCACACGACCGGTTCTTTCGGCCCAGCGTGCCTGCCAGCGTGGCTTGATTTTCAGCAGGCCATTGGCTGTCTTGATGGATATCCACGACATTGCCGCTACTCCCGGTCGTCTTCTCCGGCAGCAAGTCAAGCAGGCATTGGGGGATGAGGTCTACCCGGCTTTAGGTTCTGGCAGCTCTGCAAGGCAGGGGCGCAAATGTCCCTCGTGCTGTGCCAGCAGAGCTTCCGCCGACGCAAGTGTTGCCGCCCCACGAGCGACCAGAATGGCTGATTTCACCACCCCACCGCTCGTCTTCAAGGCCGCGTCGGCCTTCACCGCATCCACCCCGGCCACCGCTTCCACAATCCCTCGTGCCCGGCCACGCAGCTTCTCGTTATCGGCCACCACGTTGACCATATAGCCGTCATGCACATGGCCCAGGCGGATGGCCATGAGCGTGGACAGCATGTTGAGCGCAATCTTCTGCGCCGTGCCCGCGCCCATCCGTGTTGAGCCGGCTATCACCTCCGGCGGAGTCGGAAGGCAGATGCCGACATCGACCATGCCGAAAAGGGCAGCCCCCTGGTTATTGGCGATGCCGATGGTCCGGGCTCCGGCGCCCCTTGCCGCTTCCGCCGCGGCAAGCGCATAGGGTGTGTGGCCACTGGCCGTCACCGCAATCAGGCAGTCACTATCATTCGGCGCGATTGCGGCCACCGCTGCGCGACCCGCATCGGCATCGTCCTCGGGGCCGCCGCGCATGTCGATGAGGGCCTCGTTGCCGCCCGCCAGCAACACCACGATCCGGTCGCGGGCAATGCCATAGGTGCCGGGCAACTCCAGGGCGTCGGCCAGCGCCATGAGGCCGGAACTGCCGGCCGCTGCATAGATGAGGCGCCCGCCGGCCCGGATCGCCTGCGCTGCCAGGACTGCCCCCTCTGCAATGGCGGGTGAGGCCGACTCGACGCAGGCGGCAGCCCGTACCTGACCGGCAGCAAGCAAGGCGAGAATGTCGCTATCGGTGCGCAGGTCCAGCCCTGCGCCTTCCGAATGGCGCCCTTCGGTCTGCTTTTCAGCCATCAGTGTCTCCAGCCCCGCAACAATGCCAAAAAAATACCACTTACCGGTGTGTACTGGCCCAGGGATAGTTCCTGCTTTCCAAAAGCGCAATATCCACAGCGAGATGCGATGTTTGTAAGCTGTGCCGCACAAGGGGCTTGGTAAATGGTATTTTATTGGTATTATAGATCGAGCGGTTCTGCCGTACCAGACCTGCCGACCCTGCACATGGGCGGCTGAGGAGGACGTGTGACTGAACAGTCCGGAAATATCTTTGGCGACGGTCCGGTCGTGCTGCCCATTGGCGGCCCGCTTTACCTCCAGCTCAAGCGCTGGATAGAAGATGCCATAAAGCGCGGGCATATCAACCCCGGCGATGCTTTGCCCTCCGAACGGGACCTGGCGCAGCGTGCCGACGTGTCCCGCGTGACCGTCCGCAAGGCGGTGCAGCAACTGGTCCATGAAGGGGTGCTGGTGCAGCGCCATGGCTCGGGCACCTTCGTTGCGCCCGAGACCCAGCGCGTCGAACAGTCCCTGTCCCAACTCACCTCCTTCACCGAGGACATGGCCCGTCGCGGCATGGCGGTGCGGGCCGAATGGCTGGAGCGCGGCCTCTATGTGCCCTCGCCCGAGGAGACCATCACCCTGGGCCTTGGCTCGGGGGAACGGGTCGCACGGATTTCCCGCCTGCGCCTGACCGGCGACATGCCCCTGGCCATCGAGCGCGCCAGTCTCTCCGCCCAGGTACTGCCCGATCCGCTGTCGATCAAGGATTCGCTCTACAAGCACCTGGAATTGTCCGGCACAAGACCGGTCAGGGCCATCCAGCGCATCCGCGCTGCCAGTATCGCCGAGGACGACGCGCATCTCCTGCAGATCCCTGTGGGGTCGGCGGGTCTGCATATCGAACGTATCTCCTATCTCGGGACCGGTCGCGTCATCGAATTCACCCGCTCCATCTATCGGGGCGATACCTATGACTTTGTCGCCGAGCTGCGTCTTGGCGATGCCAGCAATGGAGCCCGCAAGCCGTGACCGACCAGACCTTCATGCGCCAGGAAGTCGATCAGATTCCGCTTGTGGTCGCCGACTTCCTCAAGGCATCCGCCGCCACGCTGGACGATGCGGCGGCGCGCCTGCGCGCACTGGATCCGGCGCTGGTTGTAACGGTCGCCCGCGGCTCGTCGGACCATGCATCGGCCTATCTCAAATATGCCATCGAGCTGACCATGGGCGTCCCGGTCGCTTCGGTTGGGCCCTCCATTGCTTCGATCTATGGGCGCGACCTGAAGTTGGGCAGGGCGGCCGCCATCGCCATCTCACAATCGGGCAAGAGCCCCGACATTGTTGGCATGGCGCAGTCGGCGCGCCGCAGCGGCGCCACCACCATCGCCATCACCAATACCGCTGGCTCCCCACTGGCTGAGGCGAGCGATTTCACCATCGACCTGCATGCCGGCCAGGAAAAGAGCGTCGCCGCGACCAAGACTTTCGTCACCTCGGTCGTGGCCGGCCTCGCCCTTCTGGCGCGCTGGAGCGGCGATGCCGATATCTCCCGCGCCGTCGATGCACTGCCCGAAAGCCTTGCCCGCGCCGTGGCCTGCGACTGGTCCGACATGATCGGGGCGCTCGATGGTCACAATGCCCTCTATGTGCTTGGCCGCGGCCCGGGCTTCGCCATCGCCAATGAGGCGGCGCTGAAATTCAAGGAAACCTGCAATATCCAGGCCGAATCCTACAGCGCTGCCGAGGTGATGCATGGCCCGGTGGCCATCGTGACGCCAGGTTATCCGGTGCTCGGCCTTGCCGCTCGCGACGCTGCTGAAGCTTCGGTCGCCGACATGGCGCACAAGCTGGCCGGGCAGGGCGCCATGGCCTTCCTCACCAGCGACCGCCCGGGAGCCGCCGCAAGATTGCCCTTCGCGGCCACCGGCCACCCGATCACCGATCCGCTGGCGCTGATCGTCTCCTTCTATGGCTTCGTCGAAGCCTTGTCGCGCCATCGCGGGCTCAACCCCGACGTGCCGCCGGCGCTCAAGAAGGTGACCGAAACCATATGAGCGACCTTCTTGCCATTTCCGGCGCCCGCATCTTTGACGGCGAAGGCTGGCACGATAACGCGGCCCTCTTGATCGAGTTCGGCTATGTCTGCGGCATTGTCCCGCAAGCATCCATTCCGGCGCATGCCGAAAACGTTGAACTCGACGGCGGCATGGTGGTGCCGGGCTTCGTCGACCTGCAGGTCAATGGCGGGGGCGGGGTATTGTTCAACAATGCACCCAATCTCGGCGCCATCCGCACCATCTGCGCGGCCCATGCCCAGTATGGCACAACGGCCCTCATGCCCACGCTGATCACCGATACGGCCGCGATCAACGACCAGGCCATCGCCGCCGGCCTGGCGGCCCATGCGGAACGCGTACCCGGCTTCATCGGCCTGCATCTGGAGGGGCCCCATCTCTCGCTGGCGCGAAAAGGCACGCATGATCCGGCGTTGATCCGTCCCATGGACGCGACCGACCTGTCGCGATTGACCGCAGCGGCCAGATCGCTGCCCAACCTTATCTGCACCATTGCCGCCGAAACTGTGCCGCCCGAGCAGATTTCAGCGCTGGTTGCCGCCGGCGCCGTGGTCAGCATCGGCCATTCCGATGCCACCTATGCCCAGGCCAGCGCTGCATTTGACGCCGGCGCATCCATGGTGACTCATCTGTTCAATGCCATGAGCCAGCTTGGCAATCGCGAGCCGGGCGTTGTGGGCGCTGCCCTGGACCGCTCCGACATCCATGCCGGCCTGATTGCCGATGGCATTCATGTCCATGCCGCCACCATGGACGCCGCCCTGCGGGCCAAGCGCCCGCCCGGTCACATTTTCCTGGTCACCGACGCCATGTCGCAGACCGGCACCGACCTCACCGGGTTCGAACTCAATGGCCGGTCCATCACCCGGGCTGGGGGCGCCCTCCGCCTCAGCGATGGAACACTCGCGGGGGCTGACCTCGACATGATCGATGCAGTCAATTTCATGATCGACACCATTGGCCTGGCGCCCGCCGAGGCCTTCCGCATGGCGGCTCTCTACCCGGCCCGCGCCATCGGCAAGGCGGACTCCCTGGGTCATCTGCGCCCCTCCGCCATCGCCAGCTTTGTGCATCTGTCGGATGCGCGAAAGGTGCAGTCCACCTGGATCGACGGTGAGAAGGTGTGGGCGAGGCACTAGAAGCGATGCCATCCGGCCACGCGCACTGTCGCCCCCTCTCCCCTTGAGGGAGAGGGTGGATCGCGCGCAGCGCGAGACGGGTGAGGGGTGCTGCGCCAACACCTGTCTCGAAGGCAACTGGAAAACTCCTCATCCGCCCTTCGGGCACCTTGTCCCTCAAGGAGATGAAGGGTGCATCGTGCCCGCAATGACCCCTCAGCCCCGCCCGATATAGGGCATGGTCGTCGCCATCACAGTCATGAACTGCACATTGGCCGAGAGGGGCAGGCCAGCCATATAGCGGACAGCATCCACGACATGGGCCACGTCGAAGGTCGGCTCGGGCATCATAGCGCCGTTGGCCTGCAGCGACCCCGAACTCATGCCACTTGTCATGTCGGTCGCCGCATTGCCGATATCGATCTGCCCGCAGGCGATGTTGAACGCGCGGCCATCGAGCGAGATCGCCTTGGTGAGGCCGGTGATGGCGTGCTTGCTGGTCGTGTAGCTCGCGGCCTGCGGACGCGGCACATAGGCCGAGATCGACCCATTGTTGATAATCCGGCCGCCCTGGGGCGACTGCTCCCTCATCAACCGGAAGGCCTCGCGCGCCACATAGAAGGCGCCGTTGAGATTGGTGTCGATCATTTCGCGCCAGGTGCCGACGTCGAGATCGCCGAACAGCGTGGCGGGGGCAAAGCGCCCGGCATTGTTGAACACTAGGTCGAGCCGTCCATGGGATCGCCTGATTCCACTGAACATGGCCGCCACCGATTGCGGATCCGTCACGTCGCAAACCACGCCATCCAGGCCGTGGGCATCCGAAAGCTGCTCGACCAGATCGGCCCGACGCCCACAGACAACCACCCTCCAGCCGGCGGAGACAAGACCACGGGCCGTCGCTAGCCCGATACCCGACGTGCCTCCCGTTACCAGCGCAGTTCCCTTGTTTTCCATCTCGTCCTCCATGTTTTCACCATCCCCGTGCCGCGATTGGGGCAAGCGGGTCCTATGGGACCGCGCATGCGCCAAGCCTATCCCAAACCGGCATAACAAGCGCGCAAAGGCCGGACCTGCCTGCAATTTTAACGATTTGTTTAACCTGCTTAACAGTCCGTTTCCGTGTGTGTGCTGAATCTGCAACAACCGCTATGCAACCACATTGTGCCGGCCCCAAAACCCTGTCGTCGCGATTGCGTCAGCTTTTTGCATGCGTAGAGTGGGTCTTGCGAATCCATGCATGGGATCGTTTGTCGGTCGCAACGCGACGGCAACACACAGCACCACGAATTGTGTGGTCGCGTTTCGACAAACCGCTGGGTAACCGGCACAAAGAATGACTGACTTTGGAGGTCAATTAATGAAACTCAAGAGCCTTATCCTCGGTTCTGTTGCTGCCGCTGGTCTCTCGACCGCTGGCTACGCTGCCGATCTGGGCGTTCTCACCTCGCTCGACGTTTGCGACTCGCTGGGCATCTCCGGCCTGACCATCTCGTCCTCCGACAACTGCCTGCAGATCACCGGCGGCGTCACCTATGAATTCAACTGGGGTGACTACAACGGTGTTGCTTGGGCTGTTGGCACCAACGCCGGCGCCTACAACATCATGGACAACTTTGCTGCTGCTGGTGGCGAAGACAACGACTGGTCGTCGGACGTTGACTCCTGGCTGAAGTTCGTTGGTACCGCTTCGAGCGATTTTGGTCCGGCTTCTGCCACCATCAAGCTCAAGAACGAGTACAAGAACGTCTCTGATGATGAAGGCGTGACCACCAACACCGCTGCTGCTGCTGGCGTTGAAATCGACGAAGCTTTCGTTTCCGTCGGTGACACCACCACCATCATGGCTGGTAAGAAGGGCTCGATCGCCAACTTCGGCGACGACGTTCCGATGAACTTCCTCGGCCTGTTCAACTCCGAGAAGGTCGACACCGGCGTGATGTTCGTCAAGGACCAGCCGCAGGAAGGTGGCGTGTCCATCCAGGTCGTGTCGCAGGTTGCTGATGGCATCACCCTCAAGGCCGGCCTTGAAAACCTCGATGACACTACTCCGGCTGCCGACGCTGGCACCGCTGTCGGCGTGATCGAATACGCTGGCAACGGCATCAAGGCTCACGTCACTGGCCTCGCCGGTGGTATCCTTGACGGCACCGTTGATGACTGGGCTGTCCATGCCGGTTTCACCGGCACGTTTGACAACTTCACCGTCCTCGCCGCTGGCGCGTTCGGCTATGACGTTGCCGCCGCCACCAACTACTGGAACGTCCTGGGTTCGGCCAAGGCCACCTTCGACATCTTCGAAATCGCCCTCTCGGGTGAAGCCACTGGCGGCGACGGCGTTGGCGTTCCGGAGCAGTATGGCTTCGGTGGTTCCGTCGGTGCCACTGTTACCGAAGGCGTGAAGCTGAACCTCGGCGCTCGCTGGTTCGACGAAGACAACGCTGCTGCCAACACCGAAACCATCCAGATCGCTGCCCAGATCGTGGCTGCCGTGTCTGAGACCGTCACCCTCACCGGTGAAGTCGGTTACTTCGGCACCAACCAAGCTGTCGCGACCCAGACCGATCTCTACGGTTCGGCTCAGCTGGCTTGGGCTCCGGGCGGTGGTTTCACCTCGTCCATCAAGGGCCAGGTCCACTCGACCGGCGCCTACAAGGTCACCTTCAAGGCCGCCAAGGAATTCAAGTAATCCCTGGATTACGACTGAATTCGGAAAGGCCCGCTTCGGCGGGCCTTTCTTTTTGCTTGGACCCGCGCCGAAGGCAAACTCGCTCCGGTGGAGCAAATTTTGGGAGAAGGCCGTGAGAGCAATGCTCGAATAGCTGTCTCGCCCAGGCAATTGCCTTCGCCGAGGGCGCTTGGGATGACACGACAGCTGACCCATCCTTTTGTTCGCACCATTCCCGCGTAAGCGGGAATTTTTGTCTGTCCGAACTTCGGTTGCGTGTCTCTCCATGTGAGCGACCTGCTCGCACAGGTCTTTGCCTCATCAGTCGGTCGCGATGCAGGCGTGAGGCTGATCTGTCATCGCGTCCGCACTTGCTGGTGATCTGGATGCAAAAGTGCCCGCGTTCCTGCCATTTCTCTTTGTCCTTCCTCGCAAATCATCTACCCTTTGAAAAGTTGCGGTTTTCCAATGGATTCGGGATGATCAGGGACCTCCTCAAGTGGGTGGCGCCGGGTGTTGTGACAGTCTTGGGCGGCACGGTCGCTGCCCTGGCAATGGCGACGCCGGCCATGTTGGATGCACTTGCGGAAGAGGGGAGACTTGCGCTGGAAGAATCCGGAGCCGATTGGGCACAGATTGCGCTATCCGGCCGCCGTATACATCTCACCGGCACCACCTCGTCCGACACTGAGCGCGACCTCGCCCTTGCGAGCCTGATGGCGGTGGACGGCGTCGGATCGGTGGATGAGACTGTCACGATCGCGCCTTTGGCCTCCCCATATCGTGTTAATGTTGCAGTTGAGAATGGCGCCGTAAGTCTATTTGGCAGTGTGCCAAATGAGGAATTACGCCGCCAGTATATGGCGCTGCCCGGCCTGGCGGCCGTCGACCTGCAGATCCGTTCTGGCCAGCCTGACGAAGCGCCCTGGCGCGCCGGCATCGATTTTGCCTTGTCCCAATCGGCACTGGTGGAAAGCGGCTATTTCGAATTGTCGGGCTTGACGCTCAATGCTGTTGGTCGGGCGAGTTCGGAAAAGGCCCTGGGCCAGTTGCAGATGGCGCTGATGGACCTGCCCGATGGAGTGGCCGTCGGCGATTTCGCCGTGGAGCCGGTCCGTGTCGCGCCCTATACCTGGCGCGCCGAGTTCGACGGCAGCCGCATTGCCATTTCCGGCCACGTGCCTGAGGAGCGGCTGGCGGATCGCCTGCGCATGGCCGACGTGGCCGGGGTGCCGATTGCCACCGGTCTCTCGCTGGCTTCGGGCGCCCCCGACGGCTTTGCCGAACATACCAGGCTCCTGGTGGAACAATTGGCCAGGCTGGAGCAGGGGGAGGCCCGCATTGTGGACGGGGTCAGCCATCTGTTCGGCGTGCCGCCCAGCGTGGAAGTCGCTCAGGCGGTGACAGAGGCCCTGTCCGGCACCGATTCCATTGTTGACCTGGCCCCGCCGCGCATTGCCGACTACTGGGTCAGCATCAATCGCCAGCCTGGCGGCGTCCTTGTGTTTGACGGTTTCGTGCCGGATGAGGAAACCCGGAAGCACTTCGCCGGTCTTGCCGGGGCCGATGTCAGCTTCCTCAAATTCGGGGCCGGGGCTCCTGAAGCCTATCGCCGCGGCGTCGATTTCGGCCTGGAACTGCTTGGCCATCTGTCGGAGGGCCGTTTTTCCCTTGCCGGCGATGTGATCTCGCTATCGGGCATCGCCCTCTCGCCCACGGATTTCCGCACGTTGCTGGCCCAGCTCGAAACCAGCGCTCCGCAGGGCCTGACGCTGGGACAGACGACCATCCAGGCGCCGCCTGCCGTCAGCTATGCCTTCGCCGCGCGCAAGGATGCCAGCGGCAGCGTGGTTTTTGAGGGCATGTTGCCCGGTCCGGGCGCTGAAACCGCACTGCTGGATTCTGCGGGAATGGGCGCGCGATCACGGGTCAGCTATGCCTCGGGCGAGCTCCCTAACTTCATGACATCGGCCGAACAGGGACTGGAATTCCTGCCCTGGCTGCGGCGCGGCAGCGTCCGTTTTGACGGCACCGGCTGGTCAGTCGAAGGCGAACCCAACTCGCTCATCGACAAGGGCTCCATTGAAACCGAATTTGCGGTTCGCGGCCTGGCGCAGGCCGGATGGTCTCTGGCCCTGTCCGAGCCGGCGATGACGCCGGGCTTTGCCGATCCCTATACCTGGTCCGTCGAACGCCTGCCGGATGGCAGTTTCCTGTTTGCGGGCAATGTTCCCGCTGCCAGCCTGCAGTCATGGCTCAAGGTCCATGTGAGTAGCCGCGTGGCTGACACCAGCGTGGTCGCCCATGGTGCGCCCGAAGGTTTCGCCGCTGCTGCACGCGCGGCAGTCGACGCCCTGATGGGTCTCGAACAAGGCAGGGTGGCCTATGATGGCGAGAGCTGGAGCCTTGTCGGAGCAGCCGCGGATGCCGCATCGCGTGAAAATGTCCTTGTGGTTGCCGAAGCGCTTGAGCTCGGAGAGGCCGCAGATATAGCGGTACCGGAGGTCGTATCCGCCGGCCCCTATGTTTGGTCGGCAAGCAAGACGGCCGATACGATGGTGCTGGAGGGCGCCGTTCCGGCCGAATCCCTTCAGCGTTTCCTTGCCGTAAGGGCGGGCGCCGGGGTGGACGATCAGACAATGATACGTGCCGATGCACCCGAGGATTTTGCTTCCGACGTGTTGCAGGCCATGGATGTACTGGCATTGTTGTCTGAGGGGAGGGTGGCTTTTGACGGCGCTTCTTGGACCGCTAGCGGCACCGCAAACAAGGCCGATGCCAATGCTGCTGCGACAGCGGTGCTTGGCACGGCCGCCCCGCGCTGGTCCCTTGCTTTGGCGGATCCTTCCGCAGAACCGGTCTCGGAACGTCCGGCGACCCAGCCGGTGGACCGGTCTGTGGACCCTCAGACAGTCGCGGTTGCCCCCGACGCCGCTGCAGAGGTCGATTCCGACTACAGCTTCCAGGCCAGCCGCGCCGCCGATGGGGTTGTGAGTCTGTCGGGCCTGGTCCCCGCCGACGCCACCGCGCGCTATTTCGCCACGCTGACCGGCGCCGCTGCCGACAAACTGGTGGTTTCGCCCTCGGCGCCGGAGGATTTCGTCCATAATGCGCAGGCCGGACTGCGCGCTCTGATGCAATTGCAGCAGGGGCAGCTCGAATTTGCCGCCGGTGCTTGGGGCCTGAGTGGCAGAGCCGTGACCAGCGAGCGGAAATCTGAACTGGAGGCGCAGCTCATGGCACTGTCTGCGGACTGGACCCTGGATATTTCCGCTCCATCCGATCTCGCCCTTTGCCGGGCACGGGTGGCTGAATTGTCGGCGCACAACGCTATCCTTTTCCAGTCCGGCGCGGCGATAATTGCCGCCGGCGCATCGGCCGAACTCGATGCCTTCGCCGAGGCCCTGCAACGCTGCCCCAGCGCCATCATTGAAGTGGAAGGGCATACCGATAGTGATGGCGACGATCAGCTCAATCTGGCGTTGTCGGTGGCGAGGGCCGAGGCCGTGGTCAATGCGCTGATCGAGCGCGGGGTCGAGCCGTCCCGCCTCTACGCCATCGGCTATGGCGAGACCCAGCCAGTCGCCGACAATGCGACCACCGATGGCAAGCGCCGCAACCGGCGCATCGTGGTGTCCGTGCGCGACGCGGGTGAGCCGGGCTAAGGAGCACGATCATGGCGGAAGTCCTGAATTCAGTGCAATTCCTCATAGGGGTCTATTGGCCGTTTCTGGCAGTGGCCGGCGCTGTGGGATTGGTCACGGGCTGGCTCAGCCTCAGTGGCAAGCAGGGTGAGGGCTCCCGGTGATCTCCTTCGATCACGTGATCGAAATCGCGCTTCTGGTGCTGCTCGCCTATCTGGCCGGCTGCGTATTGGGCTATGCGGCCCACCTTGCCATGCGGGCCTATGCTGCTCGCCCGCGCCTCGAAGCACGGCTCCAGGCGCAGGTGACCGCCAGCATGCTCAAGGCGCAGGCCAGCTCGCCACCAGAAGCGGCAACTCCGCTGGTCGCGAAATCGGCGGCCCGTCGGCTGGCTGGCGCTGTCGAGCGCGAGGTGAGTCCACCCGCCACCTCTGCAGGCGCGGCCATGCCCGCCCAGCAACGTCCTCCAGATCTCCCGGCGCCTCGCGGCGGCAAGGCGGATAATCTCAAACAGATCAAGGGCATAGGTGCAAAAACGGAATCGGCGCTCAATGACCTGGGAATCTATCATCTGGACCAGGTCGCCGCCTGGAGTTCTGCGCATATCGACTGGCTGGAGGGACGCATTGCCGTCAAAGGGCGCATCCGGCGCGAGCAATGGGTGGAGCAGGCCATCCTGTTGATGACGGCGACAACTGCCGCCTGATCCGCCTTGGCATCATGGTGGACCGGCGCCGCTACGCGGCTTTGCGAGCGCCTTTGCCGACATGGAACACGAATTCGGCGATCACTTCGACGTCCGCCTGACTATCCAGCAGGGCCGGCGAGCCTTGGCCGGCGATGGTCATAGCGACCGCATCGGGCCGCCGCCGCACCATTTCGTCGAAAGTCTCGCGCCGCACCTGGTCGGTCAATTGCGTGCGCAGCAGCATCAGGGGGCCACAGCACAACGCGTCATAAAGCGGCCACTGCGCTACCAGGATGTCATCGAAACTGATGCCCTTGATCTGCTCGATCAGCCGCGCGTCAAACAAGGGGCGCGGCCGGCCGCGCTTGTCAAACCAGTGACTACGCAACGCCAGCGCGTCGAGCTCGGTCTCGACAAGGCCGGGATAGGCACCTCCCAGCATGCGCCGGAAGCCGGCGGTGACGGCCTTGCTCCCCCGCAGAGCCTCGATATGCGCCAGATTGTTGGTGAGCCGCACAATGCCGCGGGAATCCGTCACCGGGCCTGCATCGAGCAATATGGTGCCGCCGACCAACAGTGGATGCTGCGCGGCGAGGGCCATGCCGACCTGTCCGCCATGCCCCTGGCCGAGCACGATGACACGGGCGATTCCGAGGGCCGCAAGCACATCGGCGACATCCTGTGCGTCCGTCAGGGTGCTGTAGTTGGCGCTTCCAGGCCGGTCATCTGCGCGGCCGCGCCCTGGCAGGTCCAGCAGCACCAGCGGCCAGTTGCCACTTTCAAGCCGCTGGAAATAATCGGCAAAGGCGGAAAAATCGCTCATGTTCCGGTTGTATCCGGCAAGGCACACTACCGGCGTCCGGCCGCGAGTGAAATCGCCGCGCAAATGCACGGCGGCCCTGGTCCGTGCATCCGAAAGGGCAATGTGCGTTGCCGGCAGACCGGCAAAGGCGGGATGGTCCTCGGGAACCTTGCGGCGTGGCGTGAAGAGCGCTCTCATAGGTCCATTTACCGGCTCTGAGCGGCAGGTCACAAGGCGTTTCGCGTACCTTGTGACTTGCCGCTGTTGAAAGTATGGTGCGGCCCGGTCTGCGCTGTTCCGCGCGGACTGTCACACAACAGAACACGGCCGGCCATGTGACCGGCACCCAATTGAGGAATTCCGACAAATGCTGCGTGGTTCGATTACGGCACTCATCACCCCCATGCGCGATGGGGTCGTGGATGAGAAAGCCTTCGCCAGCTTTGTCGAGTGGCAGATCGCCGAAGGCACGCACGGCCTGGTGCCTGTCGGCACCACGGGGGAAAGCCCCACGGTCAGCCACCAGGAGCACCACCGGATTGTGGACATCTGCATCGAGGTCGCCAATGGCCGTGTGCCGGTGATTGCCGGGGCAGGGTCCAACGCGACCGCTGAGGCAGTCTCGCTGGCCCAGCATGCGGAAAAGGCGGGCGCCGACGCCGTGCTCTCCGTTGTTCCCTACTACAACAAGCCCAACCAGGAAGGGCTGTTCCAGCACTATTCCGCCGTGGCCAGCGCCGTGGGCATTCCGGTCATTCTCTATTCGGTGCCGGGCCGCACCATTGTCGATCTGAGCGTCGATACCATTGTTCGGCTGCGCGAGGCTCATGCCAATATCATCGGCGTCAAGGACGCGACCGGCAGCATGGAACGCGCCAGCATGCAGCGCATCAGGCTGGGCAAGGACTTCATCCTGCTCTCTGGCGATGACAGCACCGCCCTGGGCTTCAATGCGCATGGCGGCCACGGCTGCATCTCGGTGACGGCCAATGTGGCGCCGCGCCTGTGTTCGCGGATGCAGGAGCTTTCGCTCGCCGGGGATTTCGCGGGCGCCCGCGACATCAACGACAAGCTGGCCTACCTGCACAAGGACCTGTTCATGGAGCCAAACCCGTCGCCGGCAAAATATGTCGCCAACCGGTTGAACCTTTGTGCCAATGAAATGCGTTTGCCCCTGGTGCCTGTCAGCAAGCCCACACAGGACGCCATGGACTTTGCAATGCGTCACGCAGGTCTTATCTAGGGGGCAACAGAGCTTTTACGCATTCGGTAGTGCCCGGCCGGCCTCGGAACATCCGGGGGACTGGGCATTCCATATTTGAGTTAGTTTGACGCCATGGCTGCCAGCAAGAACGACAAGAACAAGAATGGGTGGATCAGTCACGGGCAAGTGGCCGAAAACCGTCGCGCGCGCTTCGATTACGAAATTGGCGACACCATCGAGGCCGGCATCGTGCTCACCGGCACCGAGGTCAAGTCACTGCGACTGGGCAAGGCGCAGATCACCGAATCCTACGCCTCGCCCGAGCGCGGCGAGCTCTGGCTGATCAATGCCCACATTCCTGAATATCTGCAGGCCAATCGCTTCAACCATGAGGAAAAGAGGCCGCGCAAGTTGCTGGTGTCGAAAAAGCAACTGGCCAAGCTCGACCAGGAAGTGGCGCGTGCCGGCAATACCATCGTGCCGCTCAAGCTGTTCTTCAATGACCAGGGCAAGGCCAAGCTGCTGATCGGTGTCGGCAAGGGCAAGAAGAACTACGACAAGCGCGCCACCAGCCGCGACCGCGACTGGAACCGCGACAAGGCCCGCATCATGAAGGAAGGCGGACGCGGATAGTGCAGGTGGGCTCACCATGCATTCCCGTCCGCAGGTCCGCCCTGGGCGTGACCTGAGGGCCATTCAAGGTCCGCTCATTGCTTCGGTGTCTACTGCGGCGGGTCCTCGGGTCAGGCCCGAGGACGGAACGTCGCACTTGGTAGGCCTCGAGGGTTAAGCCTCAGCCGGCCGTTGCACCTGCGGGCGTCCCACGCTCTTGGCCAGATCCGCGACATCGAGGAAAAAGTCGGCCTGGCGCCGTAGATCGTCGGAAATCATCGGGGTGGAGGTGGTCAGTGTCGACACCACGGTCACCCGCTTGCCCTTGCGCTGCAGCGCCGCAACCAGCGCGGTAAAATCCCCGTCGCCGGAAAACAGCACCAGATGATCGTAGAAGGCCGATTGTTCCAGCGCATCCACCGTCAGTTCGATGTCCATGTTGCCCTTCACCTTGCGGCGGCCCATGGAGTCGGTGAACTCCTTGGCGGGCTTGGTCACGACCGTATAGCCATTATAGTCCAGCCAGTCGATCAGCGGCCGGATCGAGGAATATTCCTGGTCCTCGATCAACGCCGTGTAGTAGTTCGCGCGCAGCAGATAGGCCTTGGAACTGAACTCCGTCAGCAGCTTGCGATAGTCGATATCGATACCGATCGCCTTGGACGTGGCATAGAGATTGGCGCCGTCGATGAAGAGCGCGATCTTCTCGCGCGGATCAATTGCCATGAAGAAAACTCCCGAAAAGGGCAGGGGCCTGCCTGTTCAATGGCCGCGCGGGCGGCGCCTTAATTAAATTCCACCGATAGCTTTAAAACTTAAATTCGGTATTCGCACATTTAGCTTGCTCCGTAAAGCTGAACCGCATTGTGGGTCCGCCATCCGGCAAGCCTTGTCATGACAGCCGCCATCGTGTATTGCGGCCCTTCATCCCCCCAAAGTGTGGAGACGTTCGTGGCACGCGTCACCGTTGAAGACTGCATTGAAAAGGTCGAGAATCGCTTCGATCTCGTCCTCATGTCCGCACATCGCGCGCGCATGATTTCCTCGGGCGCTCAGATCACCGTGTCGCGCGACAACGACAAGAATCCCGTCGTTGCCCTGCGTGAAATCGGTGATGGCACCATCTCCCCCGAAGACCTGCGTGAGGATCTGATCCACTCGCTGCAGAAATATGTCGAAGTCGACGAGCCCGAAACCAGCGCTGCTCCGATGATCGAGAGCGCCGGCGACGACGACGCTATCAATTTCGACACCATCAGCGAAGAAGAACTGCTGCGCGGCATCGAGAGCCTGGCGCCGCCCGAGCGGCGCGACGACTGAGAGCCGTCCCGTGAGGGCAAATCTCTCCGGTTGAGAGATTTGAGGCGAGCACGGGCCTTGCGGCACGTGGCGATCCAATTATATCAGGAGCGTCCGGCATTCGCCGGGCGCTCTTTTCATTTCTGATACAGGCGCTAAGCTTGCACATGCGAGCGGGCGGCTAAATCCATGATGCGTCAGTACGAGCTTGTCGAACGCGTTCAGGCCTATAACCCGAACGCCGACGAGCAATTGTTGAACAAGGCCTATGTCTACGCCATGCAGAAGCATGGCTCGCAGAAGCGCGCCTCGGGCGATCCCTATTTCAACCATCCGCTTGAAGTCGCTGCCATTCTCACTGAACTCAAGCTCGACGATGCCTCCATCGCCGTGGGCCTGTTGCACGACACGATCGAGGACACCGACGCCACCCGCGCCGAGATCGACCAGATGTTCGGCGGCGAGATCGGCACTATTGTCGACGGGCTGACTAAGATCGAGCGCCTCAACCTGGTCTCGCGCGAGGAAGCCCAGGCCGAAAACCTGCGCAAGCTGCTCCTGGCCATCAGCCAGGACGTGCG
>CBFGTF010000034.1:0-21867 GCA_965651655.1 uncultured Devosia sp. | reverse complement strand
TTAGTTTTACTGAGACGCACGCGCCTCGGGATACGTCCACTTGCGAAAACCGGAGGCATCAAGGCCGTCCGGTTTTCGGCACGGCCCGACACTGCAGGGCCACCAGCAATACCCCTACCCCACCAGCGATTTCGGCGGCCGCATCCTGAGCGACAGCAGCACGCAGCCAATCGCCAAAAGCGAGGTGATCGTCGAATAGAAGAACGCATAGGCCGCGAAATGTTCGACCAGCACCCCGAACACCACCAGCGCCACCATGGCCATGGCCATGTTCAGCATATTGGCAAAGCCCTGGGCCTCGGCGGCATTGGCTTCATTGGTCCAGTTGGCGATGAAGTGCACCACCCCGAAATAGCCCATGCCGAAGCTGAAGGCATGCAGCAATTGCGTCATGAACAGCACTTCCACCGGCGGGTTGAAGGCCATGATGGTGAAGCGGATGAGGCCGGCAATGGCGCCCGCCAGGATCATGTTGCGGGCCGTTACCCTGCCGCCAAAACGCCGCCAGGCGAACATCAGCACCGCCTCGCCCACCGCCGCAAAGCCAAGCAGTGGCCCGAGGAAATAGCTGGGGATGCCGTTCTCGTGCCAGAGCAGCGCGCCAAAACTACCGATAATGGCGTTGGACGAATTGACCAGGGCAAAGGCGAGGAGCGGCAGCACGAACCAGGGCTGCAGGGCATCCCGCAATCGGCTCGGCGTGGCCACAGCATCGGGCGCCGCATCGGCCAGCGTCACCTGCTGTGCCGGCGCCCGGAAGCGCGGCAGGAGATAAGCGAGGCCCGCCCGGGCCACCACCATCACGACATAGAGCGTGACAAAGGCTTCCGAACCCAGGGAGTTGAGAAACAGGCCCAGTCCGCCCGCGCCCACCACATAGCCCACCGTCGCCCAGGCGCGAATGACCCCGAAATCGGTCCCATTGCGCCGCGTCATCCGCACGGTCGCCGCATCGATCACCGGCGCCACCAATCCATTGCTGGTGGCGCACAGCGCCCAGACCAGCAGAATGCCCCAGAACTCGGAGACGAAATAGAGCGGCAGCGGCGCCAGCGCCGACAGGATCGAAATGACGATCAGTGCAGAGCGCCAGTCATCGGCCTTGTCGGCCACGCGGCCCACGACCATGTTGAGCAGCAGCAGCAACAGCGTCGGCAGCGCATTGATGACGCCGATCTGGTCGGCAGGAATGCCATGCTCGCTCAGCCAGATCCCGAGGAAAACCGAAGCGACGCCACCGGGCAGATAGACGGTAAACTGATAAATGGAAGCGCGCAGCTCGGGCGAATCCCAGCGCGAAAAGGCCGACGGCATGGAAAAGGACTCCCGGCGCGAGGGGAATTGCGCCGCGTTTCCTCCAGTGACTCGGAAGTGCCTCGGAGGCAAGGACAATTATGCCGCCAATGGTGCGCGCCCACCATTTCGGGCGCGTGACGAGGTGGTGACGGTCCTCTGACAGGGTTACTGCCCCGAAACGCGGCGCAATTTCAGCTTCCGGGCTTCGCCTGTGACCATTTCGGTCCACTTGATCAGCTCGAATGCGCCTTCGTGAGTCTCGGCAATGGCGGTGCAGCTCTCCACCCAGTCGCCGGTATTGATATAGTGGATGCCCAGCCGGTCATGCATGTCGGCAAAATGGATATGGCCGCAGATGACCCCATCTACGCCGCATTCCTTGGCCTCGTGCACCAGCGCCTCCTCGAAGCGCCCGATCACCGAGACGGCATTCTTGACCTTCTGCTTGGCCCAGGCGCTGAGCGACCAGTATTGCAGGCCCAAGCGCCGCCGCACCCAGTTGATGGCGATATTGACGCGCAATGCCGCGTTATAGGCCCAGTCCCCCACATGGGCGAGCCACTTGGCATTCATCACCACCACGTCGAACTGGTCGCCATGGATGACGAGATAGGTCTTGCCTGTTGCCGAGGTATGGATCGTCCGGTCAACAAGCTCGATTTCGCCGAAATAGGTGCCCAGATATTCGCGCAGGAATTCGTCGTGATTGCCGGGCAGATAGATGATGCGGGTGCCTGCGGTGGCCTTGTCGAGCATGATCTGGATCAGCTCGTTATACTGTGCCGGCCAGTGCCACTGCTTGGCCAGGCGCCAGCCATCGAGAATGTCGCCGACCAGATAGATGGTCTCGGCCTCATGGTGGCGCAGGAAATCGACGAGCTGGGCGCAGCGGATCGGTTTCATGCCCAGATGCACATCGGACAGGAACAGCGCCCGAACGCGCCGGATCTCGCGGTCTTCCGACATCAACTAGGGCCTCCTGGTCACAGGTGCGCATTCTACAGTCCAGGATCGGCTCTGGAAACATCCGCGCGGAGAAAGCCGGGGAAAGCGGCCTCAGTCGAGTCGCGCCTTCAGCCTGGCGATACGTTCATAGCTCTCCTCGATCCGGGCTGCGAAGGCCGGATCAGCTTCGGCTTCGGCCAGCAGGATGTCCAGCACCTCGCCGGCCAGCCCCGGCCGATAGTCTGCCGTATTGGAAAACAGCAGCACGTCCATGCCGGCGCGCACCGCCTGGAGGACGGTCTCTTCCAGGGTGAAATGATCGCGGATGGCGCCCATCTCCAGATCGTCGCTGATGACGACGCCATCGAACCCCAGCTCGCCGCGCAGCACACCATCGATCCAGCGCGGCGACAGCGAGGACGGGGTCTGGCCATCATCATCGGCATAGTCGGCATGGTAGAGATGCCCCACCATCACCATGTCGGCCATGCCCCGCTCGATCAGCACCTCATAGGGCCTCAACTCGTCAGGCGACCAGGTCCGGGTGATGTCGACAAAGCCTTCATGACTGTCGGCCGTAGACGAACCATGCCCGGGAAAGTGCTTGAGGGCCGTTACCAGCCCGGCGGCGTGATGGGCCAGGATGAAGGCGGCGTCATAGGCAATGACGGTCTCCGGATCAGCCGAGAAGGACCGACCGAAACGGGCGATAATCTGGTTGTCGGGATTGATGTTGAGGTCGGCCACCGGCCCGAAATTGACCGAGAAGCCTTCGTCGGCAATGCCCGTCGCCATGCGCCCATAAATCGCCTCGGCCTCCTCGGGGCTGTTGTTGGCGGCAATCGTGGCAGCGTTGGCAATCTCGGAAAAGCCGACATCCTTGGTCAGCCGCTCCACCGCCCCACCCTCCTGGTCAAGCGTGATGAACGGCGCCATCTCCGGCGCCGCATCGCGGAACGCGGCATTCATCGCCCGCACGGTCGCCAGGTCCGAGACATTCTTCTTCAGATACATCACCCCGCCCAACCGACCCGCGGCGACATCGTCCAGGACGGCACTCACACCAGGGGCGTCGGCGCTGTTCCCTTCGAAACCGACAACGATCATCTGGCCGGCCATTTGCTCGAGCGTGGCTGCACCGGCCGGCAAAGTGAGTACGCTGAGAACAGCAAATACGAACGAGGAACGGAGCAAAGGGAACATCCGGGCCGGGGAATCGGAAACGAACCATGCCCACCAAATGACGGCGATACAATGGTTTGGCGAGCACCGGCCGACGCCGCCCCGGTCACAACAGCGACAGCCGCGCGAGTCGATTTCCAGCAAGCCGGGCGGCAGCTCAATGGCCGCCACCCGGATTTGTCAGGCTACTCCGGCTTGTTCTGCCGGTTCTCGATAAGGTCTTCGACGACGCTGGGATCGGCCAGGGTGGAGGTGTCGCCAAGGGAGCCGAAGTCATTTTCGGCGACCTTGCGCAGGATGCGGCGCATGATCTTGCCCGAGCGTGTCTTGGGCAGGCCCGGGGCCCACTGGATGAAGTCGGGAGACGCAATCGGTCCGATTTCCTTGCGCACCCAGTTGCGCAGTTCCGTCCGCAGATCGTCTGTATATTCCTCGCCATGCATCAGCGTGACATAGCAATAGATGCCCTGTCCCTTGATGTCGTGCGGGAACCCCACCACCGCCGCCTCGGAGACCTTGGGATGGGCCACCAGCGCGCTTTCCACTTCGGCGGTGCCGAGGCGGTGACCGGACACATTGAGCACGTCGTCGACACGCCCGGTAATCCAGTAATAGCCATCCTCATCGCGACGGCAGCCATCGCCCGTGAAGTAGCGGCCCTTGTAGGTCTCGAAATAGGTCGAGACGAAGCGGCCGTGATCGCCCCAGATGGTGCGGGCCTGGCTCGGCCAGCTGTCCTTGATGACCAGCACCCCCTCGGCTTTGGTCTGCTCCTGCAGCTTGCCTTCGGGCGAGAGCACCTCAGGCTGGATGCCGAAGAAAGGCTTGGTGGCCGAACCCGGCTTGGTCGGAATGGCGCCGGGGAACGGCGCAATCATGTGGCCACCGGTCTCAGTCTGCCACCAGGCGTCCACGATCTCGCAGCGGCCCTTGCCCACCTTGTTGTAGTACCAGAGCCAGGCTTCGGGGTTTATCGGCTCACCAACCGTGCCCAGCAGGCGCAGCGAGGGCATTTCGTGCTTTTCGACATATTCGGCCCCGGCGCCCATCAGCGCACGGATCGCGGTCGGCGCGGTGTGAAAGACATTGACCTTGTGCTTCTCGACCACCTGCCAGAAGCGGCTGGCATCGGGCCAGGAGGGAATGCCCTCGAACATCAGCGTCGTCGCGCCGTTGGCCAGGGGACCGTAGACGATATAGCTGTGGCCGGTCACCCAGCCCACATCAGCCGTACACCAGAATACTTCGCCCTTGTTGTAGTCGAAGCTCAGCTCATGCGTCATCGACGTATAAAGCAGGTATCCGCCCTGGGTATGCAACACACCCTTAGGCTTGCCGGTGGACCCGGACGTATAGAGGATGAACAGCGGGTCTTCCGCATTCATAGGCTCGGGATCGTTGAACGGCTCGACGCCTGCTGCGGCCTCGTGCCACCACACGTCGCGGCTGCCCTTCATGGCGACATCCGCACCGGTATTGTGGACCACAAGCACTTTCGAGACGCCCGGGCAGTCTTCCAGCGCCTTGTCGACATTGGCCTTGAGCGGCACGGTCTTGCCGCCACGGCGTCCCTCGTCGGCGGTGATCACCACGGCCGAGTCGCAATCATTGATACGGCCGGCCAGGGCATCGGGCGAAAAGCCGCCGAACACAACCGAATGCACCGCACCGATACGGGCGCAGGCCAGCATGGCATAGGCCGCCTGCGGAATCATGGGCAGGTAGATGGTGACGCGGTCGCCCTTCTTGACGCCCAGCGACTTCAGCACATTGGCGCAGCGGCACACTTTCTCGTGCAGCGTGCGATAAGTGATGTGCTCGGCCTTGTCATTGGGATTGTCGGGCTCCCAAATGATGGCGACGTCGTCACCGCGCTCGGCAAGGTGCCTGTCGATGCAATTGGCCGCCACATTGAGCACCCCGTCCTCGAACCATTTGATCGAGACGTCGGGATATTCGAACGTGGTGTTCTTGATCTTGGTCGGGAAAGTCACCCAGTCCAGACGCTTGGCCTGCTCGGCCCAGAACCCGTTGGGATCCGTGATCGAGCGCTGATAGAGCGCGTCATATTGTGCGGCTGTGGTGTGGGTGCGCGCGATCGCGGCCGCGCTTGGCTGGAATAGGAGCTGGTCGCTCATCGTCATCCTCCCTTGTCTCTCCCGTGAACCGTTCTAAAGACGCGCCACCATGGCGGCAAGTGCTTGTGCCTGCGACTCAATGGGTTATTCGGGCAAGACCCGGTGCCGATGCGGCAGGGCACGGGGTGTTAACCGCGTTCGACTAGGATGAAGAAAATGGCGGCACGCTGGGCTGCCGCTGCAAGGAGCTGCCCATGGCCGAAATGACCATCAGAGCCGCCACCCATGCGGACCTGGACCTCGTCCATCGCGAACTGGCGGACGTCATCGTCTCCTCGCCGCACTACAATGACCGCTTCAAGCAGCACGAGGCCGGACGCCTCAACAAGTCCTTCCTCAAGGGTCTACTGGCCATCGACCCATGGCACATAATGCTGATGTGCGCCGATGGCGTGCCTGGCGGAGCCATGGTCTCGGGGCCCGAATGCGGCTCTGTCTTTCGCTACTGGAGCTGGGTCTTTCCCAGCCATCGCCAGACTAAGTTGGGCATGTTCGGCATGCGCGAATTCGATGCGCATTGGGACAATACCCGCTTCCACAAGGCCTATACCTTCGTACGGCCGGAAAACGAAGTCGCCCGCATGCTGCTCAAGCGCTATGGCTATCAGGAGACTGCGCTGCTCGAAAAACACATTTTCGGGCAGGATTATCTGCTGATCGAGAAGTTCTACACCCGCCCGGACGTCCCTTATGACAGTGGATATGTCGGTCGCCTGGGGCGGCTGAAGCAGCGCTTGAAGGGATTGGTCGGCGGGTAATTTATTCGGCTGCCACCGCACGCCTGGCCTTGAACCATTGCAGGATTGAGACGTCGATCCCGGCCGTCCGCATGGCAATCAGCCACAGCGCGACCGACCAGACCGAAATAGCGACGATTGCGGCCATGGCCGCCCCGACCAGGTGGAACGGCGGCACCAGAAGCACATTGCCCAATACCAGGGTACCCATGCCCAACAGCACCGCCGGCAGGCTTGCCCAGGGTCGGTCGTGAATTGATAGTACCATTGACGCCGGCCCCATGGCCGAGCGGACCACCAGGGCAAGGCACAATATGGACAGAGGCACGGCACCGGCCGTGAAGTCGGGCCCGAACAGCAGGAGCGCAAAAGGGCCGCCCGCCGTAACCAGCGCGAACAGGGCCAGAGACACCACGCTCGCCGCCAGGTTGGCCTCACCGACCTTCCGGTTGAAGGCCGCCCGATCCGAATTGGCTTCGCTCTCGAACATGTCCGGCAGGATCACCGCATAGACTGCGGCAACACCGAAGGAGACCAGGGCAAATATGCGCGTGCAGACGCCAAAGATCGCCAATTCCTCGCGGTCGAGCAGGTTGGCCAGCAAAAGCAGGTCGATGTCGAAGAAGAAATCTGTCGCCAGGGTGATCAACACCCACGGTGCAGCGAACCGCCACCAGCGCGGCACCTCGGCTGGGCGCGCTTCGGCAAGGTCGTCGACTCGTGACAGGGTCGTAACCACAATGGCCAGGTGGACCAGGGCAATTGTGACGTAGCCGATAGCGGTGATCCAGAGCATGGCACCGAAGGCTTCAATGGGTGCATTCAGCACCGCAGCGCAGCTGAGTACGGTGGCCAGAACCATCATCGGTCTGAAGATGCCATCGGCAAAGAAGCCGGCAAATGGGCGCTTCAGGCCCACCAGCACCGCACCATTGACATAGACCAGTGCGGTAGCGAGCGCGAGCAGCACGACAGGAATAAAGTGGACGGCCACGACCGTAGCACCCAGGCCGGCGGCACCCAGCAGCGGCGGTCCGGCAAGCAGCAGCGCCAGGAACACAACCGCGACATGGCCATAGGCGCGCATGAGGAACGACCGAAGCTGCCGCCGCTCCCCGCGAGCACGATACTCTGCGGCAAAATATGTCCCGATCGTCTGAAACCCCAGGGGCATGGCCACCGCGATCAGGTTCACTGCCGCAATGACGATGAGGTAGTCGCCGAGCAGCGCCGGACCCCAGGCTTGGGCGATAAACGCCTGCACCAGAAAGATGAGCCCTGCGCCAAACAGGCGACCGCCGAAGATGATGGTGGATTGCGACGCCAGCCGCCGGGCGAGACTCATTGGAAGTCCGCAGGCACGGGCGTCGGAGCCTGGTCCGGCCTGGCGCGCGTTGGACGCACCATCTCTATGCGGCGGCGCAGCTCGTTATAGGCTTCGCGGCCAGCAAAGGCCCCTGCCCCAAGCAGGTAGGCAAGCGGTCGCGACGCAAAATTGGCCACAGGCGGCACCGGCCGGATCAAACCGGCATCCCCGACCATGCCCTTCTTGAACTGGTGCAGTCCCTTGAAGCCGTCCGTTCCACCCAGGTCGTACCAATTGGCGCGGGTGTGATCGCGCAGCCAACGGATAATGTGCCAGTGCATGAAATATCCGGCGCGCAACGGCAGCGCGGAATCGTTGCTGGCGCCATAGAGGTAGACTGCGCGAGCACCCGCCTTGAATATCAACGCCCCATAGACGACCTCGCCCTCATGTCGGACGAAGAACAGTTCGGGCCGCAGCGGCCCCTCGAGCGCCATCAGCGCGTCCAGCGTGTCGAAAGCCGAATAGTCAGGAAACTGCTTGCGGTCGCTCATGGCCTCATAAAGGGCCTTGAACTCGTCAATGCGCTCGGCCCCCGCATGCTCGAAGCTCAGGCCGGATTTCTCCGACTTGTTAAGCTGCCGCCGCCAGGCCTGGCCAAAACTCTTGCGCTGCGCGTCGTCGTTAAGGCGCAGGTTGACCAGATATCGGTCGGGGAAACGCAATACCGCGCCACGCCGGAATCCGCGATCTCGCAAGGCATGGTACTCGTCATTGCGCTCGCCAGTTGTCGCATGCGGCAGCACGGAGAGCATCATGCCGCGTTCCTCGGCATATTCGGCAACCAGCGCATCCACCATGGCCGAATAGATTGCGGATGCATCCGCAGCGCGGGCATCGGCCAGCATGGGGCCCCATTTGATGATGGCAATCTGTGAAAGCCCGAGCGGCAGGCGCTGCACCATGACCAGCGCCCCGCCGACGATGCGCCCCCCGCGCTCGAAAAGGCGAGGCTCGGGCGTCACGCCCGGCCAGCGGATCGAAGCAAAGGCAAAAAGCTGTTCCTGGCAGATACCGTCAAAGCCGGAAATCACCCTGTCCCATTCCTGCCCATCAACCTTGCGCGAAACGACAGCAGGCGCATCGCCCCGCCGGGTGACCTGCGAGGTGGCTGGCAAAGTGTCGGGATTCAATCCTGCGGCGACGGACATGGCAGTGGTTCCGGCTGGATGCGTTCAGCCGAAAGCTAGTCCGACGAGGTGAGCAAATCCCTATCCCAGCCGGGCAAATGCTGCAAAGCTTCGGCCTTGGTTACCAAACTTTGTAGGCGGTCGGCGTAGCGGAGGAATGGCTCCAGTGGAGCCATTCAAGCCAAAAAGGCGATGAGAGCTCTGCTCGGATGGCTTGGGCCATCAATGCGCGACGGCAGCACCCACCGCATGTGGCGTGTAGAGCAGCGGGATTTCCGGAATGGTCACGAAGGCGCCCAGCCCTTCGAGGGTCATGCGCAACGCCACGAACAGGATGATGAGAAGGCCCACCCAGGCGATCCAGCGGAAGCGATGCAGGAGCCGGGCAATAAAGGTCGCTGCCACACCCATCAGCACCACCGACAGCGCCAGGCCGAAAATCAGCGCCTCGGTATGGTGCTGTGCCGCGCCGGCGACCGCCAGCACGTTGTCGAGCGACATTGAGACGTCGGCGATGATGATCTGGGTAACGGCCTGCCGCAGCGTCTTGCGTGGAGCCTTTCCGGCGACGGTCCCATCGGCATTGTGGTCTGCGTCCGACAAGGCCTCGGTCGCCTCGCCTTCCTGCTCATCCGACACTGTCAGTTCGCGGTACATCTTCCAGCACACCCACATGAGCAGGAGGCCACCCGCAATCAGCAAGCCGCCGCCCAGCGAGAGCAATTGTGTGGTCAGAAGGGCAAAGATGATGCGCAGCACGGTGGCCGCAAGGATGCCGATGAGAATAGCCCGGCGCCTCAGGTCCGGGGCCAGCCCGGCGGCCGCCAGGCCGATGACCACGGCATTGTCCCCCGCCAACACCAGGTCGATCATGATGACCTGCAGAAGTGAGGTGAAGAAACTCGGGTCGATGCCGAACATGAAGGGTCCTTGGGGGAGTTATGTCACGATCAAGTGACACGCTGCTACTGCTGCGCGGCTCGCACATCAAGGGGGCAGAGCGTTCAACCATCCGAAAGTTCAAGATGTGAAGGCGTTTTCTGCGCAGTTTGACAGACTGGCGACAGACTGGGCGAGGCCCGACTGGCAAAAGCAAGCGGGGCGGTCGTTGACCACCCCGCAACCTGATTAGCTATTGGCCGGCATGGCCGGAGGCGGGCCACCCGGCGCACCCATGCCCTCGGGCAGCATCATGCCGCCGCTGCTGCGCTCCGCTGCGAAATCGACGGGTATTGTCAGCGTGCCGGAATAGCCCGATTGCGGATCGCCGGTCATGGCCAGCGTCTGTTGTGCGATCTGGTCGGCGCTGTTGTCGTTGAATACCGTATCGGTGGCTATGCTGATCCGGCCCAGATTCTGCACACCGTTCGAATAGCGCCCGTCGGCCGCATAGACTGCTGCACACTCGGCCTCCGGCAGGGCGATCTGTGCCGTGAGTATCGACGCCTCGCCGCTGACCGCCGCAGCAACGCTTTCAAAGATTTCGAAATGAAAGTGAGGCCACCGCCCGTCATAGCAACCGGGGAAGATGGTGGTGAACCGCACCTTGCCGTCAGCATCGGCCACGCCGACGCCACGCAGGTAATTGGCCCCGGCGATGTCATAGAGCGAATAATTCCCGGTAGTGTCGCAATGCCAGAGATAGATGGCGTGACCTTCCAATGGCGTACAGCCATCGGCATTGACCAGCGTGAGTTCGAGATCAAGCCTGAGACCGTCGGCCACCGGCGTCAGTGAACCGAACGAAGTCCGCAGATCTTGCCGGATGACGCCTTCCTGGGTCAATGCATTGACCACCTGGCCATCCTTCACATTGCTCCCATCCGCAGGATAGGGACCAGCCGTCTCCCAGGGGAGAGCAACGCATTCCAGCGCTGCGGCCGGGCCTGCGGCCAGACCGGTCAGCCCCATCCCGCCCATCAGGGCAAGCAGGCGCCGGCGGCCGATCATCATGGGCAGATCATGGGCAAGTCCGAGGTCGTGGGCATGGTCGTCGTTGTGATGGTGAGGCATGTGGTGTTCCTTCCTGATGGGGCCGTTCGGACGGCTCGCCACGTCGATTGGGTTCTCCGTGGTGAAGGCAGGACATACGAAACCGATACTCTCCGGCCCTATTCCATTGGATGAACAATTGGCAATCTGGCAGGAGTGAAAGCGGATCACGAGCAAAACCGCCGCGCATCAGCACGGTCGACTTGATCATGTATCACTGAAAAACTTTGGTGGGTGCACAAGGGCTCGAACCTTGGACCCGCTGATTAAGAGTCAGCTGCTCTACCAACTGAGCTATGCACCCGAGGGCGGTTTGTGAACCGCCGTCACCAAAGTGGCGCCTCTCTACCAAAGCGATTCCACACTGTCCAGCACTCAAAGGCAGATTGTGTGGATAATCTGCGAGGCAAGAAGTTCGGAGCCCCCATGCGGCACCCGGCCGGAAGGGCCGGGTGCCAAGCTTACTGCCGCAAATGCCGATAATCATCCAGTTCCAGCACGTTGCTGGTGGATGTCGGCTGTTCGGGCCGGAATTCTTCCATGAGCCCGATGGTTCGCTCGATGATATGACGCAATTGGCGCGATCGTTGGTCCGCACCCTGCAATATGGTGGCGGCCCGCTGAAGATGGTCTCGCGCAAGCACGTAGGTGGGAGGCACGCGCAGTCTCCTTGAGATGAAAATGATCGCAGAATCGCCTTGCACAGGCGCACTGCCAAACTGGGCCGCCATAGTTCTCGATCCCTTGCGGGCTTCGGCGGCATTTAATTCAAATTGCCGAAAGATGCCTTTGCGCCTGAGCGCCCCGGATGACGGGGATTTCGCAATAGGCAATGGAGTTTAGGCCTGTGCAAAACATCGGGAGCAGAAAATTCGAGACCATGGCTCATGGCTGCCATGCGCCGCCTGCTGGGTTAAGATCACCTGGAATCGCAGCCCAGGGCCTTGCCGTGTCTCATCCCCCCTTTACCGCCATTGTCGATAGCCTTCCCGAAACCGTACCCTTCGTGGGGCCGGAGACTATTGAGCGCCGCACAGGAATAACCACGCGCGCGCGCATCGGCGCCAACGAATCCGGCTTCGGACCCAGCCCCCGCGTGATTGCCGCCCTGCGCGACGCAGCCCCCGAATTCTGGACCTATCCCGATCCGGAGAATTATGCGCTGCGTTCGGCGCTTGCCGCGCATCTCGGCATCGCCAATGACCAGGTAACGATCAGCGAAGGTATTGACGGGCTAATGGGGCTGCTGGTGCGCCTGTTCATCGCACCGGGCGACATTGTGGTCACTTCGCTGGGTGCCTATCCCACCTTCAACTATCACGTGACGGGCTATGGCGGCGACCTGCGCTTCGTGCCCTATAGCGGCCTTCATGAGGACCCAGAGGCGCTGGCGGCCCTGGCGCGCCAGACCAATGCCCGCATCGTCTACCTCGCCAATCCGGATAACCCCATGGGCTCATTCTGGCCCGCAGCCGATATCGAGCGCTTCATCAATGCCGTACCGGAAAGCTGTCTTATAGTCCTCGACGAGGCCTATATGGAAACGGCCCCCGAATTGCCGCTGCCCATAGACGCTGAACGTCCTAACCTCCTGCGCCTGCGTACCTTCTCGAAGGCCTATGGCCTCGCCGGGCTGCGCTGTGGCTATGCCATAGGCCATCGCCGGCTGGTGGGCGCCTTCAACCGCATCCGCAATCATTTCGGGGTCAACAAGGCCGCACAGGTGGCCGCCCTCGCGGCCCTGGACGACCAGGCCTATCTGCGCTGGGCGGTGGACGCCATTAGCGCGGCGCGGACCCGCATCGCCCATATTGCCACGCAGAACGGTCTGGTGGCGCGCCCTTCAGCCACCAATTTCGTGGCCATAGACTGCGGACGCGACGGAAAGTTTGCGGTCTCGGTGCTGGAGGGCCTGGCCGAACAGGGCGTCTTTGTCCGCAAGCCCGCAGCGCCGGGACTCGACCAGCATATTCGCATCAGCGCCGGCCCCGACGCGGCGCTCGATATTCTCGCAGAAGCCCTGCCGATTGCGCTGGAACAGGCTCACTCGTCCCCGTAAAGCCCAACCTCCGCCCAGAGCGGGCGATGGTTCGAGCCATGGCTGTCGCCGGCCTCAAGGGAAATGAGCTGCGCCGAACCACGCGTGAATACATTGTCGATGGGCACCCCGATGGGGCCGAGTGGCACCGGCCAGGTTGCCGGCTGTGTCGGTCCCGGCGCCAGCCCCTGCCGCTGCCCGACCCGCACCAATGGCTCCGACCAGGATGCAGAGTTGAAGTCTCCGGCAAGGACCACGGGGCCACCGACATCGCCGAGAACCCGATCAATATAGCGCAACTCGATGTCCGCCGTGTTGTCATAATAGGGCTTGGTCAGGTGCAGGCCGACGATCGTTACCGGCTGCTCGTCGACCCTGATCCGCCCCACCACCAGCCTCTCTCGACCCAGCGGCGGCAGGTTCGTCACCACCACATCCTCGAAGGGGAATCGTGAGTGCAGGGAAATGTCGCAGCTTCGCGGCAGGGCGCAGCCAGCACGATAAGGCAGGGCTTCGGCGAGCCGGCCAAGATACTCTTCGACCCCAGGAGTCTCCATGACCAGCATGACATCCGGTGGATCGGCCAGGACGACATCGACCAGTGCCTCGGCCCGTCGATTGTTGGCAAGCACGTTGAAACTCAGAAAGCGGAACTGCGCCAGCGGCGCAGCGGTGTACTCGACCCGCCGGCCCTGAAACTCGAGCACATAGGTCAATCCATGCATCCCTGCCGCCAGCACAATGGCCAACAGCAACAGTCCGCGCCAGCGCGCACCCACCAACATGACGGCCAGCGCCAGCACGATGCCGCAGGCCACCAGGTGGAAACGCAACGATTGCAGCAGCAACTCACCCGGTAGGCCGGGCTGAAACGAAACGACCGCGAGCACGACAACCAGAAGTCCGCCAAGCGCCAGCAGCGCCCCACGAAACTCGCCCCAGCTCAACATGCCATTGTCCGAAATCCCCTGCGTGCCAACGAGGCTAGACCAGCTTTCGGCGCTGGCCGCAAGCTGTTCGCCCGCGTGCCAGCCTTGCATCTTCGCAACGCCGGGACCTGATCAGAGCGGCCTCGGATGCGCATGGCGCCCGGTCAACCGGCCAGTGCCCCCTGAGCCGAAGCTCCGCGCTCGATCATTACGCGGTTGAGCGCGTTGAGATAGGCACGGGCCGAGGCCACCAGTGTATCCGGCTCGGCAGCATTACCCGAGGCGATGCGGCCATTCATTTCCAGACGCACATGGGCCGAGGCCTGCGCATCGGTGCCCCCGGTGACGCCATCGACGGCATAGAGCACCAGATGCGGATTTTGGCCAGACGCGGCCTTGATGGCGTTGAAGATGGCGTCGACCGAACCCGTGCCCTCAAAGGACACCTTGGTCTGTTCCCCATCGATGGTGACGGTCAGGTCGCAGCGGTGAACACCGCCGGTCTTGGACACCACTTCCATGTCCACCAGCTTGATGCGGTCGCCAACCGAACCGACTTCGTCATCGACCAGCGCGATGATGTCGGCGTCATAGACGTGCTTCTTGCGGTCGGCCAGGTCCTTGAAGCGCTGGAAGGCCTCCTGGAACGCATTGTCTCCCAGTTCGTAGCCCAGTTCCTTGAGCTTGTCCTTGAAGGCGGCGCGGCCCGAATGCTTGCCCATGACCAGCGTCGTTTCCTTGATGCCGACGCTGGCAGGGGTCATGATCTCATAGGTTTCGGCGTTCTTGAGCATGCCATCCTGGTGGATACCGCTCTCATGGGCAAAGGCATTCTTGCCCACGATGGCCTTGTTGTACTGCACAGGGAAGTTCGATGCCGCCGACACTACGCGGCTGGCACGCGCCAGATGGGTGCTGTCGATCTCGGTGTAGAACGGCATGGCATCGCCGCGGGTACGCAGCGCCATCACCACTTCTTCGAGTGCCGCATTGCCGGCGCGCTCCCCGAGCCCATTGATGGTGCACTCGATCTGCCGCGCGCCACCGGCTACGCCGGCCAGCGAATTGGCGACGGCCATGCCCAGATCGTCGTGGCAATGCACCGAGAAAATCGCCTTGTCGGCCCCCGGGACCGATCCGATGATCTCCTTGAACATCGCAAAATGTTCTTCGGGCACCGCATAACCCACCGTGTCGGGCAGGTTGATGGTGGTGGCACCGGCCTTGATTGCGGTCTCGACACAACGCTTGAGGAACTCCATCGGCGTACGGGTCGCGTCCATGGCCGACCACTCGACATCGTCGATCAGGTTGCGGGCCTGCGCCACTGTGCGGGCGATGATCTCGATCACCTCGTCCTCGGTCTTTTTCATCTGATGCGCCAGATGGATGGGCGAGGTCGACACGAAGGTATGGATGCGGCCCTTGCGGGCGTGGCGCACGGCCTCGCCGGCCCGGTCGATATCGGCGGAGATGGCGCGCGCCAGGCCGGCCACTGTGGCGTTCTTCACCTGCTTGGCCACGGCCACCACGGCCTCGAAGTCCCCATTGGAGGCAATGGGGAAGCCAGCCTCGATGATGTCGACACCCATTTCGTCCAGCGTCTCGGCGACCTGGAGCTTTTCCTCCAGTGTCATCGTGGCGCCGGGCGATTGCTCGCCGTCACGCAGGGTCGTGTCGAAGATGAAGACGCGTTCTTTGTTCGAACTGGTCGTGGAAGCAGACATTTCAGGCTCTTTCCTATCGGCCCCGAGACAATGGCTCGCTGGACCGGACATTTTCATGTGTTCGGTTTATGGCACATTCCCCTGACGACCCGCTCGACTGTTCGAGCTGCCGGTGATCAGGGGCTGATAAGAAGGAGAAGAAGCGCGGCCGGCAGCAGCAGGCCAGCAGCAATCAACAGGGCGCGGTTACGCTCCTGTGTTTGTGCGATGGCAATGGCTTTGGCGCGGCGGCGCTGCATCATGTACGCTCTGGTACGCTTGTCGTTGAGATAAACAATGCGCGAATCCGCCCGTCGGTGCAAGTCCGCCCGGGCGGATAATGTTACTTTTCTTTGAGCAGAGGTCCGGTCAATTAAAGGCGAAAACTGCCGCCAGCAGGACACCAAGGAACGACAGTCCGATGACCCTGTGCGACAGACCCGCCTTTTTCCCTGCATCAGCGTCGCCGCCCTGCGACTTCTTGAACTGGATCCCGCCATAGATGATGGACGCCAGCATCAGCGCTACCAGCGCCATCTTGATCCAGAACCAGATCGAAGCACCGCCCAGGCCGCCATACTTCATGAACATGATCAGCGGGCCGGTGACGAGCAGGGCCACCATGGCGACCTTGCCCACTTGCGCCAGCCTGTTCATCACCCCGAAGTAACCCGCCTGCTGGTCCGGCGTCGCACCGGCCATCCGCGCGCCAATTACCGGGCCGACGACAGAGTTTGATCCGCCGGCCACAAAGGCGATGATATGTACCCAGATGAGTAGACTGACGACGATGTCCATCGCTTTCCCCCGCTGCGACTCCCTATGACGAGACTAGCATTCGGGGTGGACACCGGAAAAGATCAATCGAGGTCCAGCACGCCCTCGCCCACCACCACGGCGTGGCCACCAATTGCCCCATGCACAAGCTGGTCGTTTTCCTTGCGCGACTGAAGGGTAATCCGGCAGGGCCGACCCATTTCGTGACCCTGGCGCAGCACGTAGTCCGCCTGTCCGGTGCCAAGCTCCTGCTCGGCTAGCAGTCCGATCAGCGCCGCCGCGGCCGAGCCGGTACCCGGATCCTCGCCAAGCCCCATGCCGAACATGCGTGCCGCAATATCGTTGTCCCGTTCCTCCGGCGTGAGGGTAAAGACATAGGCCGAGTGGTGGTCGTGATGGAACACACTGTTCCAGGCCGAACGGCTTATGCTGATCCGCTTGAGCACCTTGGCATCACGCACCGGAATCAGGTGGAACGTCACGCCGGCCGAAAAGACCGCAGGCTTGAACAGGCCACAGCCGATCTCATCGACCTCGATGCCCAGGGCCTGGGCAATACCCAGCCGGTCAGGCAGGTCCGCTATGCGCGACGGCAGCCGCGGCAGCGTGAAGCGCGCCTCGCCGCTCCGCCGATCGACCCGTTCGAACAGCGCCGTCACCAACCCCACCTTCTCCTCCATGCGGATGGCCGAAGCGCGGCTGTTAAGGCCCAGCGTTACGGCAGCGCCAACTGTCGGATGTCCGGCAAAGGGCAATTCCTCATGGGGCGTGAAAATGCGCAGGCTGGCACTGTTGCGCTCGTTCTGCGGCTTGCAGATGAACACCGTCTCGCTGAGATTGAACTCGCGGGCAATCGCCTGCATTTCATTGTCCATCAGCCCGTCGGCCTTCGGCACGACGGCAAGGGCATTGCCCTTCAGCGGCGTCTGGGTGAAGACATCAAGTATCAGATAGGGCAGCTTCAATTGGCCACCTCCGGCAGGGCATAGTCAGCGCGCGGCTTGCCCAGGTGATCGCAAAGGGCGTCGACTGCCACGCCATGATCGCTGCGGCCCGGCAGACCTGAAATAGTCAATGTGCCGATGATCCCTGCCCCCTTCACCCGGATAGGAAAACCTCCGCCGGCAATCACATAATCCGCCGGGTCTGCAGCGACCACCGGGGAAAATAGACCTTCGCCACGCTCGAGCACCAACCGGTAGGTGGCGCGTTGGAAGCGGCGCACGGAGTTGACCTTCCGTCGCACCCATTCGGCATTGTCGGCGCTGGTTCCCGGCGTAGCGGCAAAGAACAATTGACGGTCCCATGTGCGCAGGTCGACCACAAGCGACAGGTCCTCGGCCAGCGCCCGCGCGCGAATGGCGGACCCGATTTCAAAGGCAATTGCTTCGTCGAAGGCGGTCAGCGCCAGCTCGGTTTCCTGGCGCTTGATCAGCACGATCTCTTCTGGGGTATTCATGTTTCAATCCTGATGGGAGCGCGTCCAGGCGTCGAACAATGGCGTACGATCCGCTATGCCCCTGGAAAAATTGGTCTGTGTCGTGTCGATCTGCGCCCATGCGGCCTTGCTGTCGGTCCAGATATTCCCCACTGGCGCCGCCCAGTCGAGATTGTCGAGCGACCCGGCACGCACCACCTTGATGCCACCGGCAGGCGGGATGTTCCAGAGCCAGGTGTGGCACTTGGCGCAGAAATGCATGGCAATGACATTGCCACTATCGGCGGTGCGGTCATAGAGCTCGGTCTCGCCGGACAGAACCTCGAAATCATCGTCCCTGACGATCATCGACATCGACCAGGCCGCGCCCGAATAGCGCTGGCAGTCCTTGCAGTGGCAATTGTAGACCGACAGCGGAGACGCCTTGAGGCGGTAGCGCACCGCGCCGCACGAACACCCACCCTCGACCGGAAATTCTGGCAACGCCATGACTCGTCTCCCGTTTCGCCGAAGGTTCTAGAGCATCTGCGCGAATTCTGGCTACCGATTTCATGTGTCGCGGGCGTCGCCTCTGGTGCGGCCGGTTGATCCAAATCTCGAAACCGCGATTGGATCCCGCTTTACTTCCCCAACAACAATATCAGCATTGCCCCGGCACAAATACAGGTTTAAAATTGTCTCTGCTTATTGGGGGAAACAACATGAACAGGCTAGTATCCGATACATTCTTGCGGCACATAGCCCAGGCATTGGTCCTGGCACTATTCCTGGTACTGGCGCTCGTTCCGATATTGTTGCTTCTGGTCATGTACCTGCAAGCCGTTGGCGCTCTTGTAGGTTTCCCCCTGTCATTTGCGCAGTTCCTGCTCAGCACCATATCCCTGCCGCTTGCCGACTCCACGGCGCAGGTCAGCACGGTCATCATCACCGCCATTCCCGTTGTTGTCGCTGCGGTCTGCTACCAGCCAAATGATGCCACCCCTCCGGGGCCGTCAGACACCAGAAACATCGTGGGCAACATCGCTGTTCTGGCACTGATCATCGGCGCTCTGGCGTCGCTTCTGGCTCTCGCGCTGTTCACCGCCAATATCGGCCTGATCAACACGATCAATCGGAACCCGGCCCAGTCGCTGCTGGTTCGCGGCGTCGTTGGCGGGATCCTGTCGTTCCAGGTGCTTTATCTCATCAGATTTTTTGGACTGGAGACCAAATCATGATGTTGCGCGCCCTCGGCCTCGTGCCCCTGCTGGTTTGCACACCTGCCCTGGCCGGAACGATGCAGATTGATCTGCTTGCAGCCAGTCCAGCATCCATAGGCAGCACCGAAGTCAGAACCCATTCGACCGATCTCGCACTGGAATCCACCGAGCCGGGTTCCTTCAATTTCTCTTTCAAGAACGACGTCGACATTACCGGGCTGCTCACTATCAGGACTGCAAGCGCACCGATTGATGCCGAAGCCTTCGAGATGCGCTTTGACATTCCCTTTTTCTGGGATGCCGACGACACGGTTAGGCTTGCAGCGGCGATCGTCCCCACCACCCTGGCGCCCGACACCGCAGAGGCCATCGTGCGCGATGGACGCGCACTCCCGCAGTCGGCCGCCGGGCTCATCCTGCTCAACCACCGCGCACGCATAGCCTTTGGCCTGCTGCGCGAGGAATTCGGCATCAGGGCACCCAATAGCAATGATGCAATGGTGGCCTTCATATTTGCCCTGACAGCCCGGGAACTGGGATATCGCTATTTCCTCGAACCCGATGACGAAGCAATCGACTTGGTGAGCTGGCTGGCTGCGGCAACCGAGGGACCTGACGCGGTCCGCCTGTTTCCACGCGCCACCGAACTTGCCGATGCGCGCGAAGTCGTGCGGCAGTTCAACCTCATCCCCGCAATGCAGCGTGCACTTCTGGTGGACACCGTTTCCAAATATGTCGGCAGGTCATCCACCAAGGAGCGAGGCTGCGGCTATGCCAGATCGCTGGACGAACTGTTCTTCGACATAATCGACATGAATGAACCCGCCGACAGCGCCAATCGTCGTCGCGAGATCCAGAACCTCACCAATGTGGTCCTCTGCGAATATGCGACATTTGCGCAGGGAGGCACCGCGCCGTCCCGCAGGCTGGAAGCGCAAGACGTCGTCAACCGAATGGAAAGCCTCATCCAGGCCTATGCGCCTCCCGACGAGCATGGCAGGCGCATTGTGGAAATCGCGCAGAGCCGTGCGAACGAACTCTCCGGCCTGCTTGCCACGCTCGAATAGACTATTGACGGCTCATAAGGAACGGGGGGCCGAAGCCCCCCGCCACAATGCTCGGTCGCGAACCCTTAGTTCTTGGCCTTGTCCACGAGGGCGCCGGCCTTGATCCAGGGCATCATGTCGCGCAGCTTGCCGCCGACTTCCTCGATCGGATGCTCGTCGGCCAGGCGACGGGTCGCCTTGAAGCGGGCGCCGCCGCCCGACTTGATTTCCTGCATCCATTCGGAGGTGAACTTACCCGACTGGATATCGTGCAGGACGCGCTTCATCTCGGCCTTGGTTTCCGAGGTGATGATGCGCGGGCCGGTGACATATTCGCCCCATTCGGCGGTGTTCGAGATCGAGTAGTTCATGTTGGCGATGCCGCCCTGGTAGATCAGGTCGACGATCAGCTTCACTTCGTGCAGGCACTCGAAATAGGCCATTTCCGGAGCGTAACCGGCTTCCACCAGCGTTTCGAAACCAGCGCGGATGAGCTCGACCAGACCGCCGCAGAGCACGACCTGTTCACCGAAGAGATCAGTCTCGCATTCTTCGCGGAAATTGGTCTCGATAACGCCCGAGCGGCCACCGCCAACGCCCGAGGCATAGGCCAGGGCGATGTCATGGGCATTGCCCGAGGCGTCGTGGTGGACGGCGATCAGGCACGGCACGCCGCCACCCTTCTGGTATTCGCCGCGCACGGTGTGGCCCGGGCCCTTGGGGGCGATCATGATCACGTCGACGGTCGACTTGGGCTCGATCAGGTTGAAATGCACGTTGAGGCCATGGGCGAAGGCCAGCGCGGCGCCGTCGCGGATATTGGGCTCGATATGCTCCTTGTAGATGTCGGCCTGCAGCTCGTCGGGCGTGAGCAGCATGATGACATCGGCCCAGGCGGAGGCCTCGGCAACGCTCATGACCTTGAGGCCTTCGCCCTCGGCCTTTTTGGCCGAAGCGGAACCGGGACGCAGGCCCACCGCGACATTGGTGACGCCGCTGTCGCGCAGGTTCAGCACATGGGCATGGCCCTGCGAACCGTAGCCGATAATGGCCACCTTGCGGGACTTGATGATGTTCAGATCGGCATCACGATCGTAATAGACGCGCATTGGGATTCTCCCTGAAATTTGTGCGATTGTTTCAGCTATTCGCCTTGGCCCCGTAAAGGGCCAGGAACTGATCCGCCGCGGCCTTCACATCGGCTTCGATATTGGCCTCGACATTGGATTGGGTCAGGGCCTTGTCGCCGAGCAGCAGACGGATCTGCACGTCGCGCACGACCAGGCCAAAAAAGGTGCGATAGGCTTCCTCGCTGGAAGGAAAGCGCAGCAGCCGCGCGTCGCGGGCTGCTTCGAGAATGGGCTTTAATCGCCGACGAATGGCCATGGGGCCGTTTTCCAGCACGATATTGCCCAGATCATCCTTTTCCTGCGCCGCATGAGTGATGGCGGTGCGGTTGAGGGTGATCGAGACTTCCCCGATGATGGTGGTGAGCAGGTCACGCGCGAATTGTTCAAGGCTGGCGCGCAGCGCCTTGAGGTTGAGATGGCTGCGGTCGACAAAGGGCATGCGCACCTTGGCCGCCTGCCACTGCACGGTTGCGGTGAGCAGCCCGTCGCGGTCGCCGAACCACTTGTAGAGCGTTTCCTTGGAACACGAGGCGCGCCGCGCCACCGCCGTCATGGTCAGGCCGTCGCCATTCTCGACGAGCAAATCCAGCGCCGCCGTCAGCACAGCCTGCTGCCGGGGGGTGAATGTCTCTTCGTTGACCTTGATGGCCAGGGCCACGGCAACCTCTCCGCTTCCAAAGGACAGCATAACGCCGCGCTGCCTCTCCTTCCATGGGCGTACCGTACGGTACGGTTCGTGGCAAGCGGAATTTTGGAGGGCGGGCGCCCCTCCCCTAGATCAGACTGTGTTGGAAACAACGGTGTGATCTAGGGCCTGG